>JBAZTV010000001.1:0-445083 GCA_041661765.1 Candidatus Shapirobacteria bacterium
TGTTTCTGGTTCAGGTGTTGGTCGAACTCTCACCAATACTGGATTAGTTGGAGTCAGTAATACTACTCTTACTCGTACTGGTAGTAATGGTACCTACACTGTTGGATTAAATCTTGGATCAAGTAATACCTGGACAGCTGGTCAAACATTTACCGGTGGTTTCAATTCCAATGCAACTTCCAATATCACTAATCTAATTATTGATGGTACTTCTGGTATTGGTATTAGTATTTCTAATAACGGTATTAATATGGATATTGGTCTTCAAAATGGTGAAACTATTGATAATAATACTGATGGTAATATTAATTTCTCTACTAGTAGTCTTTCTCTTGGTGGTACTACTTTCTTAACTAATGGCAGATTATTCCAAGCTGGCAATGGCAATGTTACCACTCCAGCCTATTCCTTCTCTGCTGATACCAATACAGGTATGTATCGTGGCGGTACTAGTATTTTAAGATTTACTACTGCTGGTAATGATCGACTTACTATTGCTGCTGATGGTAGTGTTGGTATCGGCACTACCAATCCAGGTTCAAAACTTACAATTCTCGGAGATGCTAGTAATGATATTGTTGCCAGCTTTAAAACCACCGGAGCTGGAGTTGGCGATTATGCAGAAATGAATATTGCTAATAATAATGATGATAAAATCGTCATGGGATCCATTGGATCAAATTACACTAATACTGATTGGGCTGGAGCCACTTATCTATACAACACCGGAACTGGCCGTGATATGTACATTAAATCTCAAGACCGAATAGATTTATTCACTGGCGGTACAGCTCTCTCTAATATTAAAATGTCAATTTTATCTGGTGGCAACGTTGGCATCGGCACCACTAATCCAAATGAAAAATTAGAAATTAACGGTGATTTATTCGTTACTGGAAATGATATTTATGGTAGTGGTAATGGTCTAACTTTAACTAGAAGAGGTACTACTTCAATGGGTTTTGGTCAAGATTTTGCCGGATCCGCATTTGAACAATCCTTTTGGGGAGCCGGGGTTCGCATTTCAAATTCCGCCTCCGATCCCAGAGCTGAAAACAATATTCCTGCCGGTAATTTAATAGTTGATGGCAATGTCGGTATCGGAACCACCAACCCAAGTCAAAAATTAGATGTTAATGGCAGTATAAAAAGCCAACAAATAGTTTTAGATAATATTACTGGAAGTAATTATAATGAAGGATTGAGAATCGATGGTAACCCTGGAACATGGCGCGGAATATTTCTTGGTGGCGAAACAGGAACAGTTACTGGCACTAATGCCAATATGTGGAGTATTCTCAGAGACAACACTAATAATTTTAGAATTACCAACAATGCTTCAAATAATGTCCTTATTTATGCCAATGCTTCCTCAGTCGGCATCGGAACCACTAATCCCTCAGCAAAATTAACAGTTGCTGGCAATGGTAGTTTTTCAACCAACCTCTCAGTTGGTGGCACTGTCACCCTTTCATCCTCTGTTGTATCTAATACTAGCGACACTACTGCTTTGATGATTAATGGTAGTAACATAGTCACTAAAAGAGTTCTTGGTAATTTAGCTTTTATGGACAATACTTCTCTTGGTTGGGTTGCTAAAACAGCTTCAGGTAATTTAAACATTGGAACTGGTACTACTCTTAACTTTACTGGTATCAATGGTTTAACCACTGCCAATGTTGGTACTTCTCAAATTACATTTGGTTTAGGTGGAGCTTTAACTTCTAACACTACTCTCACTGGTGCTTTTAATCTTAATCTTTCACAAGGATCACTTAGTGTCGGTACTACTATAAAAACAACTAACTTGTTTGCTAATGGTAATGTTGGGATCGGAACAAGTAGCCCAGGTACTTTATTAACAATCGCTAATAATGGTGACAACTCTATACTTCGCTTAGAAAACACAGGTATTGCTGATGCAGCAACACAAACAATTGGAAGTATTGAATTTTATCGCGACGAAACTGATATTGGTGCCAGTGTAAGAGCAAAAATTGTCGGTTATTCACAGGATACAGCTGACAGAGACAGTGAATTACAATTCTATACTAAATCAATAGCCGGATCTTTAACCCAACAAATGGTTATAAATAATACCGGCAACGTCGGCATCGGTACCACTAATCCAACTTCAAAATTACATGTTATTGGTAATGGTAATATTACTGCCTCTTTAAATGTTGGAACAACTCTTACCACCAACACTCTTAAAGCCACTAGATCTCAAGATACCACCGTTGTTACCAATTTAAATGCTGACTTATTAGATGGACTTCATCTTAGTGGAATTATGCCAGCAAATTCTGATCGCGATTTTGCTGATGGAACAATTATAACTACCAATATTAATTATGGTGTAACGAATGGAGACCCTTGGGTTTTAGAAATCAAAGGAAATTCGTATGGAAGTGGAGTTCCTTTTGACATTCAATATCAAGGTTATATTTACAGCGATACTATCATCAACCATGGTGGTTATTCCAACGGTACTAATATAACCGGATTAGTCGCTTTAAATGTTGGAGGTTCTTTAACATTTTGGTTTCCAAGACAAGCTTATTGGCAAGGGTTTAATGTTAATGTTTATAGCGCTTATGGCGGCATCCAAAAAAATCAAGTTTTAAGTATAACTAATGGAATTAAACCAACTGGAACTAAAGAAGTAGCTCTTAGTGCCAACATTGTCCAATCTTGGCATACAGGTAACGATGGCTCAGGTTCCGGCCTCGATGCCGATTTATTAGACGGATATCAAGGTTCTGCTTATGGCCGATTGGCTGTCGCCAACACCTGGACTCAATTACAAACATTTTCTGCTGGTGCTACTGCTTCTGCTTTGTCAGTTAATGGCAATCTCTCAGTTGGTGGCACTCTTTCATTAACTGGTACCAATGTTGGTACTGGTACAACTGCATTGTTTATTGCTTCGAACGGTACTATTACTAAAAGAGTTCTTGGTGATTTAGCTTTCCAAAATAACTATACTCTTGGTTGGGTTGCTAAAACAGCTTCTGGTAATTTAAACATTGGAACTGGTACTACTCTTAACTTTACTGGTATCAATGGTTTAACCACTGCCAATGTTGGTACTTCTCAAATTACCTTTGGTTTAGGTGGAGCTTTAACTTCTAACACTACTCTCACTGGTGCTTTTAATCTTAATCTTTCACAAGGATCACTTAGTGTTGGAACTACTATAAAAACTGGTAACTTATTTGCTAATGGTAGTGTTGGGATTGGAACCACTGCTCCAGGATCTTTACTCGAACTATACGGCGCTACACCTTTAATTGGCCTTAATTCTAATACAGATGCCAGCGTAGATTTTGGTATCCAAGCCAACGGTGAAAACTTTGAAATATTAGAACCAGAAGATTCAAGTAAAGTTCATTTCCGCATAGCTGATGATCAATCTGTACAACTTCGTCCAAATGGTGTTGATGTTCTTTGGGCACTCGCTTCCGGCAATGTCGGCATCGGAACAACTAATCCAACTTACAAGTTACATGTAATCGGCAACGGAAATATTTCTACCTCTTTAAATGTTGGTACCTCCTTAGTTGTTGGCACAGACCTTACTGTTAATGGTGGCGATATTAATTTAAATAACAATAATGGTGGCATTAATTACAACGATGCTTCTGCTTATTGGTTAAAAACCGCCACAAATTGGGGACTTTATTGGGATACTACTAATAATCAATTTGCATTCAATGGCAGTGGCGCCACTAAATCTTGGATTGATTTGGACGATGGCAAGGCCGCTTTCCTTGGTCTTAGTGTTGGTAGTACTATTGCTCCCACCGCCACTCTAACAGTTTCTGGCAATGGAAGCTTCACTACCAATTTAACAGTTGGTTATACTATTACCACCAATGATTTAAGTCTCGGTGCCACTATTCCAGTTGCTGATAATAATATTGTTTTAACTCAAACTGCTGCTGGTGGTTTAGTTCAAGCCATCAATACCTCTGCTTGGGATAAGAATGCTAGTGATGATTATGCCTATTGGACTCTTAAAACTAATAGTGTTGGTTCAACCAACATTTTAACTGGTAGCACTGTTAATTTTGTTAATGGTGTTGGTATTTCACTTGCTCAATCTGGTTCAACTGTTACCATACATAATATTGCTGGTCTTTACACTGCTGGCAATGGTTTAACTTTAGCTGGTACTCAATTCAAGCTTGGTGGTCTTCTTTCTCAAAATACCGATATTGGTTTCTCTGGTTTCAGCCTTACTTTCTCTGATGGTGGTAATACCTTAGTTTCATTCTCCTCTGCTGGTAACACTTTCTATAATCCAACTACCTTTACTTCTAGTGGTGATGTTTCAATGGCTTATGATTTAAATTTTACTAATTCCACTGCTTCCTATATTAGATCTCAAGCTCCACTTTATATTCAAACAGAAAGTCCTTATGCTAATTTAGATTTAAATCTTACCGCTGCTAATGCTGGACAAATCTATCTCAATTCCAATGTTCAAGCTATGGCTAATTTAACTGTTGGAGGTACTTTTGTTTCAGTTGGATCAACTAATTTAGTCACTAATTTAAATGCTGATTTATTAGATGGTTACAATAGTACCCAATTCGGTCGATTAGCTACTGCTAATACCTGGACAGCACTTCAAACATTCTCTGCTGGAGCTACTGTTACTAATATAACTATTACTGGCAATGGATCCATTGGTGGTACTTTAACTACCATTACTCTCAAAGCTACTAACGCTAAAGATACTACTAAAGTTACCAACTTAAATGCTGACTTATTAGACAATATTGATTCTACTGGATTCATTCTTAATCAATTTGCCTCAGCCCAATCATCATCCAATTTCTGGATTTCTGGTAATGGATTAGTTGGTGGTAAATTTGGTGTTGGAGCCACTAGTACTGCTGCTTTCAATGTCTCTACTAACGGTAGTTTTGGTACTAATTTAACTGTTGGTTCCACTCTTACCACTAATGATTTAAGTCTCGGTGCCACTATTCCAGTTGCTGATAATAATATTGTTTTAACTCAAGCTGCTGCTGGTGGCTTAGTTCAAGCCATCAATACCTCTGCTTGGGATAAGAATGCTAGTGATGATTTAACTACTTCCACTAATCTCTTCGTTATTAAAGCTAACGGTGGCACTGCCGAAACTGTTAATGTTGGTAATACCATCAATTTTGTTGGTGGAGCCGGTTTAGGTTCTACTGTTTCAGCTACCGACACCATTACTTTCAATATTGGTTCCTCTGCCGGTATCACTGTTAATGCCGATAATATTGGCATTAACGCTGGTTATGGTTTAACTTTTTCTGGTACTCAATTAATTCTTAACATGGGATCAAGTAATGTTTGGACAGCTGGTCAAACCTTTAATGGTGGTTTCAATTCCAATGCAACTTCCAATATCACTAATCTAATTATTGATGGTACTTCTGGTGTTGGTATTAGTATTTCTAGTAACAGTATTACTGCTGATATTGGTCTTCAAAATGGTAAAACTATCGATAATGATACAGCTGCTAATATTAATTTTTCTTCCAGTAATCTTGCTCTTGGTGGCACTATATTCTTAACTGATGCTAGATTATTCCAAGCTGGTAATGGCAATGTTACCACTCCAGCCTATTCCTTCTCTGGTGATACCAATACTGGCATATATCGAATTGGTGAAGATAATATTGGTATTGGTACCAGTGGAATTTTACGTTTTATTATAGCTGGTAATGGTAATGTTGGAATTGGAACAACAGCACCAGGAGCAAAATTAAATGTTGATGGAAATTTATATATAAGTGGAACTACCGGAATAAATCAACATTCTGGTTCATATAGTGTTGGTAGCGGAATTAGAGAATTATTTAGGGTTCCTGCTGCATCCCTAATGACAGGTGGTATGTTTACTATTTCTGCCACCAGAGGCAGTTTTGTCCACACTTCACAATGGGCTTGGTCTTCTTCACACAATTCAACAGGAACTGGTATGTTAACCCAACTTAGTAGTAATTCATATTCAAACATAATGGTTTATTTAGATGTTGATAGTAGTGGTAATATGATCGTCAGCGCAGACTGGGGAGCAGCCCAAGCTTACAGTATAAGTATTCAAAAAATGTCTGGTGGTGCTATCGACTTGAGCAATTATGGAACAGATTGGACCACTGTTAATGCAGGCTATACTAGAGTAAGAGCAATTAATAGTATTACTTACGGGTTCCAAACCGTAAATGGAATATTTAGCGGCAATGTCGGCATCGGAACAACCAATCCAAATTATAAACTTGATGTTATCGGTGATGGTCGATTTACTTCTAATTTAACCATCGGAGGTTCTCTTTCTGTTACTAATTTAGCTACTTTTACCGGTGGTTTTGATTCTAATGCCCTATCCACCGTTGCTGGCTTAAATATTGATGGTGGCGGAGCTCTCCAAGTTGGTGGCACCACAGTTATCAGCTCCACCAAATTATTTACCGCTGCCGATGGCACCGCAGCTAGTCCAGCCTATGGTTTTTCTGCCGATTCTGGTGTCGGTATGTATCGACTTAGTGCCGATAATCTTGCCTTCAGCACCGCCGATACCATGCGTCTTCAAATAGCCGCTAATGGTAAAGTTGGCATCGGTGCCACTAATAATTCTTATCTTTTTAATGTTAATGGTGACATCAGTACCAATGCTAGTAATAGTGTCTTTTCTTCAAAGTTCTTCGACATTGGCAATACTAACTTTTTCCTCGATCCTAATAACACCTCTTCCACCAGCAGCTCCTTATCTCTCACATACACAGGTTCAATTGGATTTAATTATAGCGATTCCAGCCATAATTTTATGAACGCTGGTGCCGCTTCCAGAATTCAAAATTTCACCAATGGTCTAGCTCTAAATGTTGGCTCTTCCAGCACTTCTATAACTTGGAATGATAATCTTTTCTTAAGTACTTCTGGCAATGTCGGCATCGGAACCACTGCCCCAACTTCAAAATTACACGTAATTGGTGATATTACCACCACAACACAATTTAATGGCTCTGGCGCTGGTCTTACTGGAACTGCATCCAGTCTAACTGCAGGGGCAGTTTTAGGACTAACTTTAACATCAAGCGTTAATGGGATAAATCCTGACAACGTTATCCAAAATCAACTTGGGTACAATAATAGTGTTTCTCTATTTGGACAAACAGATGGTGGTTTATATTCATCAGCTTACAGTTCATCATGGATTCATCAGATATTTGGAGACTTTAGAACTGGGCAAATTGCTATTCGTGGTAAAAATTCTGGAACTTGGCAAGCGTGGAGAACAGTGCTTGATTCAGCAAATAATGTTTCTTCTTCCGGTAATTTAATGATAACAGGAGCAGGACCTCACTATATACAATCTGGCAATGTCGGCATCGGCACCACCAACCCAGGACAAAAATTAGATGTATCAGGCAATATTAATCTCAATACAAATGGAACTAGCGCTTTATTCTCAACGTATAAAGGTGCCAATTCTAATGGTTACAACCTTTTTCTTGGTGGAGGCGGACAAAGTTCAATAGGAAATGTTACATACACATATCAAGGTTCTTACAACACCGCTATTGGTCTAAATTCTCTTTCTTTAAATACAACTGGTTATTCTAATGTCGCCAGTGGTTATTCATCCCTCGCCGCTAACACCACCGGTTACCAAAATGTCGCCAATGGTTCATCTTCCCTCTATTCCAACACCATCGGCCAAGCAAATACCGCTACTGGTCATCAATCTCTCTATTTGAATACCACCGGTAATTATAATACTGCCAGTGGTTATTGGTCTCTCTACGCAAATAGAACTGGTTCTTACAACACCGCCCTTGGTTATTATGCCCTTGGTGCTGGCACCACATTAAATGCCAACATTGCCGTTGGTTATCGAGCTGGTTTAAATCTATCCATCGGTTCCAGTAATATTTTCTTAGGTAATGACAATGGCGCCACTGGTGCTTATGATAATCGTCTTTATATTGGTAATGGTCAAAATCCAATTATTTATGGTAATTTAGCTAATAATAATATTAGTATTGGTACCACTGCCACAGGTGCCCGTCTCACTGTCCTTGGTAATAGCAATTCTGTTACTTCCGATTTCACTTTATTAAATGGCGATGGCACCGCCAATCTTGAAATCCGCACTGGATTAACTGATTTAAATAATATTTTTATTGGAACTGGAGTTGGTCAAACCAATACTACTGGTAGCGCAAATACCGCTAATGGTTCTGAATCACTTCGCAATAACACTACCGGCTCATATAACACTGCCAATGGTTATTATTCACTCAATCAAAACATATCTGGTAGTTTTAATACCTCTTTTGGTATGTATTCTTTAGAAGATAACACCACTGGCTCATATAACACTGCTTTGGGTAATCAATCAATTTATAACAATAAAACCGGTAACTATAATACTGCTGTTGGTATTAACTCCCTCGGATTAGGAACCACTTTAAATTCCAATATTGGTCTTGGTATGATGGCTGGCTACAACCTTTCCATCGGTTCCAGTAACATTTTCCTAGGCAACAATAATGGTGCTACTGGTGCTTATGATAATCGTCTTTACATTGGTAATGGTCAAAACCCTGTTATTTATGGTGATTTAGCTTTAGGTAATATTGGTATCGGCACCACCAACCCTCGTTTCAAAGCCGAAATCAATAATGCTCTTTATGTCAGTGCTTTAAATGTTGGCATTACTGTTGCTTCTGAAAGTTTTTCTGGAACATCATTTGCTCCCACAAATTACACCACTGGCGTGGGCGATAGTGCTTTTGTTCGAGACGTCGCTAATTATCAAGACACTGCCGGCTCAGCCACAAATGGTGCCGTTCCAGCGTGGGGTTTCGCTTGGATCGAGACCACTGTTAATATGCCATCCTATGGTTATGTTAATTATTGGTGGAAAGTAAGTTCAGAGGCTAGCTACGATTTCTTAGTCGTTTGTGTTGATCGAAGCACTTGTAATCTTACAAATTACGATAGACGTATTTCTGGTACCGTAGATTGGACTCAAGTTAATATTGCACTTGCCGCTGGCAGTCACACCATTCGATGGGGTTACGCTAAAGATGGCTATACTGTTGGTGGCACCGATCAAGGTTGGATTGATAATATTACATTTGGACTTTCTAGTGGCAATATCTATACCGATGGTAATATTAGTATTGGTACTACTACTGCTAATGCTCGCCTCACTATACTCGGAGACAGTAATCCTCATACTTCCGACCTTACCTTATTAAATGCCGACGGTACCCCTGGTATTGAAATTCGCACCGATTTAACATGGAACTTGCGAAACACTTTTATTGGATATAATGTTGGTGCTTCCAATACTAGTGGTGATAATAATACTGCTCTAGGTGCTTATTCTTTTATAAATAACACTAGTGGTTTCGCTAATACTTCTGTTGGCCGTTTTTCTCTCTATGCTAATATCTCTGGTTTTGGCAATAATGCTTTTGGTAGTGCCGCCCTGTCCAACAACACCACTGGCTACGATAATATTGCTTTTGGGAACAATACCCTTTCAGATAATTTATCAGGTCATGATAATATCGCTATTGGTAGTGTTTCTATGTGGAACAATATAACAGGTAATAAAAACGTCGCTTTAGGTAGTGAGTCACTCTATTACAACAATAGTGATGAAAATGTTGCTATTGGTTATTATTCTCTTAACGAAAACATTGGTGGAACTGGTAATTCTGCCTTAGGCAGTCAGTCTCTCAAAAACAACACTTCTGGTAATTACAATACCGCCAGTGGATATAAATCACTCTATTTTAGTAATAATGGTTCAAATAATACCGCTTTAGGTAGTTTTGCGGGTTACAATATTGGTAATGGTAGTAGTAATGTTTTCTTAGGTTACGAAGCTGGTTACAACGAAACTGGTTCCAATAAACTTTATATTGCAAATTCTCAAAACAATACTCTTATCTACGGTAGCTTTTCTACTGGCAATGTCAGTATTGGCACTACTGTCAACACTGCTCGTCTAACAATAAAAGGAGACAGTGATGTTAATAACCCCGATTTTATTCTCCTAAATGCTGATAATAGTACCAATCTTCAAATCAGGACTGGATTAACAGATTTAAATAATATTTATATTGGAAAAGGATCTGGATGGACTAATACCACTGGTAGTTATAACACCTCTAATGGTTCATTTGCTTTAAGTGGTAATACTACTGGTTCTAACAATACTGCTAATGGTTCATTTGCTTTAGCTAGTAATACAACCGGTTATCAAAACACCGCCAATGGTTCATCAGCTTTAGTCAATAACATTTCTGGTAACATTAATGTCGCAATGGGATACCAATCCCTCTATACCAATACCATTGGAGGCGGAAATGTCGCCATTGGAAGTAACTCACTCACTCAGAATATTAATGGAAACTGGAACACTGCTGTCGGTGAAGCAGCCCTAACCAGCAACACTTCTGGTGTCTATAACACCGCTTATGGACAAGGCTCTCTCGGACAAAATAGTACTGGGTCCTACAACACCGTCATCGGTTCTTTGGCTGGTTATAGTGTTGGTATTGGTAGTAGTAATGTTTTTCTAGGTTACCAAGCTGGTTACAATGAAACTGGTTCCAACAAACTTTATATTGCAAATTCTCAAAACAATGCTCTTGTCTATGGTGATTTTTCCTCTGGCAACATCAGTATCGGCACTACTATCAACACTGCCCGACTCACAATAAAAGGAGACAGTGATTCCGCCACTTCCGATTTCACTTTATTAAATGGCGATGGCACTACTAGTCTTGAAATCAGAACTGGTATTGGTGATTCGGCAAATACATTTATTGGAATCAATGTTGGTTCTTCTAATACCACCGGATATCGTAATACTGGCCTTGGTTACGGTTCCCTAAGATTAAATACCACCGGATATCGTAACACCGCCATTGGTTATGGTTCTCTAAGATCCAATACAGAAGGTTTTGATAACCTTGCTTTTGGTAATAATTCACTTTTTTACAACACCACTGGTAGTTCCAATGCTGCTTTCGGTGGCGTTTCCCTATTTAATAACACCACCGGTAACTATAATTCTGCTGTTGGTGGTGGTTCACTTTCCTCCAACACCGAAGGTTTTAATAACTCTGCTTTTGGTTATAATTCACTTTTTTGGAACACCACCGGATACCGTAACTCTACTTTTGGTAGTAATTCACTTTCCTCCAACACAACTGGCAACAATAATACTTCTCTTGGTTATTTTGCCCTCGGTTTCGGTACCACTTTAAATTCCAACATTGCTATTGGCTACGAGGCTGGTATGAACCTTTCTGTTGGTTCCAGTAATATCTTCTTAGGCAACAGCAACGGTGCTGGTGGTGCTTACAGTAATCGTCTCTACATTGGTAATGGTCAAAGTCCAATTATTTATGGCGATTTAAGCACTGGCTACGTCGGCATCGGCACCACCGCCCCAGGCACTCCATTTGCCGTCGCTGGTCTTACTGGTACTACCAGTGGAAATTATCTTCGCTACTACAATAATAATTTTTATTACTATTCCTCCTCTGCTCGTTATAAAGATAATATTGAAGTTTTTGATGATGATTTCTCTAAAATTCTCAATATTGAACCAAAAATATTTACCGATAAAACCAGCGGTGAAAGAAATATTGGTTTTATTGCCGAAGAAATGGATGCTGCTGGTCTTAATCATCTAGTCACCTACAAAAATGGATTACCAGATACTGTTGAATATCAATTAGTTTCTGCATACCTTCTTCAGCTGGCTAAACAACAAAAAATTAAAATTGACAACATTAATAATGATCTATCCCTCACTCAAACTGGTCAAATTTCCGTCAACACCAATGTTTCCGATGAAGTCCTCTCTTCTCTTGGCTACGACGGTGCCAAAAATGAAATTGAAGCTGCCACTTATTCTCTAACCGACACTCTCGGCAACACCGTCTCTCGTATTTCTCAATTCAGTGAAATCGCTTCCGCCAAAATCAAAACCGGTCTCCTTTCCGCCACCAACATCATTACCAAAAATATGGTCGCTGAAAAAATCGTTTCACCTTCGGCCGACATAGGTTCACTGAAGGCGGCCACTGCCACTGTTTCTGGCACTCTTTCCGCTAATAAAATCGAAACCAACGATCTAGCCGCTAATACCGCTACAGTCTCCACTCTTTATGCCGACAACATTATTTCCAAAGAAGGTTCAATTGGTGAATTAATGACCGCCAAAGTCAGTGCCCTCCGCGATGAACTTAAAAATTTAGTTGCCCTAAATACTCAGTCTTCCGGAGCTTCAGCGGAGGAGACCACCCTCACTGGCACTTCCCTTCAATCTCAATCATCCACCTGGTCAATGAATATTGCCAGTGATTCGGCCAAAATAACCGGTGATCTCGAACTCGGCAACAACCTCATTGTTGGTGCTAAACTTACCGTCAATGGCGACACTCAACTCGGCAATGCCTTCATCACCGGCACTTTCACTGCCGGCGAAATCGCCATTAAAGATAATTTTATCGAAACCACCAACACCGCTCTCTATATCCAGCCATCACAAACCGGTTCAGTCCACATCATGGGCGACACTTTAGTCATCGCCGAAAACGGCAATATTCAAATCAACGGCAATTTAACTGTTTCCGGTTCCCTCATGGCCAACCTCATCGTCGCCGACGAAATCCAAGCCAATAAATTAACCGCCGCCCAAATAAATTCCAATGAAATTAAAATTGCTACCGATTCTGCCCAAACCATCGTTGCCGAATCTGGTTTCGGACAAATCGCCACCTCCTCTGCCAAACTAACCTCCAATGCCACCGCCGGCACCGCCACCCTCCCATCCGGCAAAACTGAAATTGTTATTACCAACGACAAAATCACCGCCAACTCCATGGTCTACCTCACCCCAGTCGGTTCCACCAACAACCAAGTCCCCTACATCAAAACCAAAATGGTTTATTCCGAAGCTGAATTACTCGCCGACCCCACCTTACAAAATTACTTCACCATCTCTCTTGATAATTATTTAGATAAAGATATCCAAATCAATTGGTGGATTATTAATTAAACTCAATCTCCCTAAATCCCTCTTTGACAAGAGGGATTTAATAATATTATTTACCTCCCCCGTCTTGTCAAAGAAGGGGGCCGGGGGGAAGATTGAAACAATCGAGGGGTTTTGAACAAAATTAAAAATTAATTGTTAAACTAAATATATGCCTCAACAATTTACCCAAGAACAAATTGAAAAACTTAAAAATCTCGGAATCGAAGTTAATCCCAAAGACACTATTACCAACGAAAATCAACTCGCCGACTTATCCACTCCCCAACCAACCGAAACACCAAATTTACCTCCACTACCTCAACCAACCGAAACAGAAAATAATAATTTCTCCCCTTCCTCAAGGGGAGATGCGGCAAATGCCGAGAGGGGTTTAGACAAAAAAAAGACCCCTCCAGTTTTCCCTCTCCTGTCCATTTCCGGTCTCACCCTTCTCTCTTTCGGCGGTCTCGTTTTTTTAAAAGGCAATGGTTCCCAATCCAACAATCCATCTAAAATCACTCCTTCACCCGTCCGTAGTCAACAAGACGTAGGAGGGCCCACACAAGTACCTAAGTCTATCCAACATTATCTTTTAACATCACAACAATATTTTTCCCAAGCCGTTTCTAAACAATCCACTGATAATTCATCCTCTGTCGAACTACTTAATAATTCAATTATAGCCGCAACTCAGGCAATAAAAGAATTCCCAGACGACTATCGTGGCTACCAACAACGAGGTAATATTTACCAGGCTCTTACTAGTTCAAAACCCGATCTTTTAGATCAATCTATATCTGATTTTGCCTCTGCTTTCAAATTAAATTCCAACTCTGCTGAAATCACCCGTTCCCTCGCTTCACTTTATGCCAAAAAAGGTGATGCCAATAAAACTATTCTCTATTTAAACCAAACCGTTGCTCTCGAACCAACCAAAGCCCAAAATTTTTATGACCTTGCCAAAATCCAGCAACAAGTCGGTCTTCTTTCTCAAGCCCTCGACACTTACAGTAAACTAACCACTCTAATCACCGATCCAACCCAAAAAATCCAAGTCGAATCCGAAAAAGCTGCCCTCGAAAAACTAGTTGCTCAAAATCCACGCTCTTCCGAAGCTTCAGCGCAGGAGAGCCAAATTTTACCACCCATCGCCGCTCCATCTTCTCTCGACTCTCCAACTATTCAAGCCATGGGCGAAGGAGGTCTCATTATTGCTGCTCCCGAAGAAGACAAATCAATTACTGTCACCAACCAAACTGAATCAAATTCTCTTTCCGGAACCTCAATTATTTCCTCTGGCCAAAAAGAAATTACTATTCCCAACAACAATATTTCTTCTACTTCCCAAGTATATGTCACTGTTACAAAAGGTGGCAAAAATCAAAATCTCCAAGTCATTTCAAAATCAGAAAAATCTTTCATTGTCGGTCTCGATTCCCCAATTTCCGAAGACATCGAATTCAAATGGTGGATCATTAATTAAACCCACCCCTAACCCCTCCCTTGACAAGGAGGGGAAATTAAATTTGCTAATTTATTTTTTACAATATTGATTTGATTTAATATTTCATCATTAGTAAATCTAATAGTTTTAATTCCAATTTGATATAAAAATTTATCTCTAGTTTCATCATATCCTTTCCTTTTGTTATGTGAACTTCCATCAATTTCTATTGCTAAATTTAATTCAGAACAATAAAAATCCAAGATAAAACGGTTTATTGGTTTTTGTCTTAAAAACTTATATCCTGTTTTTCTCTTCATTAAAATTTCTCTCCATATTTTTTCTTCAGTCATAAACAATTTTTTTTCTCATATTTTTATTCCCCTCCTTGTCAAGGGAGGGGTTAGGGGTGGGTTAAAACAACAAATTGATTTTAAATAATTAGTAATATTTTTCACACTTTAATAATAAAGTTTTAAGCCTCCCTGTCAAGGGAGGTGGATTCCGATGTAATCGGAAGACGGAGGGTTTTAAAAAAAGATTAATTTCTCTCCTTGTTAAGGGGAGATACCGGTTTATCCGGAGAGAAGATTTAAAATAAAAGGTGTTTCCAAACCAAAAACCTCCCTTTCTTCAAGAGAGGTTTAACTTCTTTATTATTTCTCCCCTATCAAGGGGAGATGCGGCGAATGCCGAGAGGGGTTCTTATTGTGCCGGTGCCACAGTTACCTCAGCAACCGTTGGTTGTGCAAACTGCTCAGCTGGCACTTCCACCTTTTGTTCACTTCCCACATCCGTAGCTGCTCCTTGCACCTGCCCATCCGCTGGTGCTTTTGGTTGTTCCACAGGTTGCATCTGTTCTACTGGCTGTGCCTGTTGTATTGTTTGTGTCTGATTTTTGGCCGCCTCTGCCTTAGCTGCTTCAACTGCCTTAGCCTGTTGTTCAGTTAATTTTGCCAATTCAGCCTTCCAAGTTTCTAATTCTTTCACCGCTGTTTCATAATCAGTCGAATCAGCCGACACCAAAGTCAAAGCTTGTTCTAATCTAGCCACCGCCGCAGCCAATTTATTTTGTTGCTTAGCCGCATAAGACCAATTGTACCAAGCATTAGCAAAATCAGCCTTATTTGTTGCTGCCTGTTCAAAAGCTCTCTCTGCTTGCTCATAACTACCAGCCGCATAAAGCAAACCACCCATATCTAAAGAATAAACCGGATTAACTGGATCCAAAATCACTGTTTGTTGATAAGCCTGATAACTCCAATCAGCCGCTCCATCCACCAATCCAACCAAAGTCTTATAAATTCCCGCCAAATTATACCAATACTCTGGATTTTTTTGATTCAATGAAATTGCTGCCTTTGCCTCTCGTACAGATTGTTGCACCAAAGTCGAAGCCTTTGTTTTATCATCATCACTAATATCTGTTTTACTCAACAAAGTCTGGGCTAAAGACAAATTTACTTGAGAATATGTTTTTCTATAACTTGCTAAATTTGGATTAAATCCAATTGCTTTAATCTGCAATTCATAAGTTTTAGTTCCATCATTTTTAGTTGCTGCCACCAACGACTTTCTCATATAAAAATCACCCAAAAACATTCTTCCTGCCCAAAAACTACCAAAACCCACTCCTACCAAAACCAACACTGCCACAACATAAGGCATCACATTAAAATTCTTTTCACCCACATTCAAAATCAATTTACTCTCCTTAGTTACAAGAATATTATTTGACAAAATCCACACTAATAAAAACACTGTCAATAAATTCAATGGCAATAATAAAGATATAGCCAAAAATAAAGCCAATTGTCCAACTTTAACTGTCTTCTTTAATCTCAAAACCATTGCAATTAAATAGAAAACTAAAACCAAACCCACCACCCCTAACTCAGTCCAAATTTGCAAAATTCCCATTGAAGAAGATGAAAATGATCCAGACCAGTAATTTGTCAAATTAAAACTCACTGGTTTAAATGAATTAAAAGCTTCCAAAAAGTTACCAATTCCCACCCCAAAAATCGGAGCCACTTTAAAAGTTTCCGCCGCAATTACCCAGGCACTTTTAAAATCCAAAAATATCCACCCAGCTTTAAAAGCTCTATAAATATCCAGTAAAAATAAAAGCGAGAAAAAGATTGTAGCTCCTGCCTCCATCCAATAATCCTTTAAATCAGATTTTTCTTTCACTTTCTTCAATAACCCCTTTAACCATCCAAAGATTAAAAAAAGAAACAAAGTCACTTCAGCTAAAACTGAACCAGTCAAAGACCATGCCGCATTGATCGACAATAATGGATCAGTTTTTGGAATCAATAATGGTAATTTACTTGCTGGCAACAAAAAAACTATTAATGAAATAATACCTGAAATCAATCCCGCAATTGTCAAAAACAAAAATTGCTTCTTAGTTTCTTCCTTATCATTAACTTGAAGCCACACAAAAAACAAAATGAAAAAAGAAATAACCGTCCCCATTCCCATTGGATTCATCAAAGACACCATCTTTGATCCAGTATCAAGTCTAAAAAACGTCACACCCGACCAAATCACAAAAATTAAAAACAACCAAAAAAGTTTATTTGTCTTTACTGTTTTTTCTTTATCAGTTATCAATTTGACTGTCCATAAAATTAATGCCACAAAAGCCATCATTGCCAATGCTAAATTTTTTCCAAAACCAAACCCATCCAACACAACCGGAATAAAAACAATTGGGAAAATTAAAAAAATTGATCGGACAAAATATTTTAAAATGGTGTTCATAGATTCAGCATAACAAAAGCATTTTTTTTTGACAATCATCAAAATAGCTCTTTCCCCGCACTTTTATCGCTTTAAAAATCCACCCCTGCCCCTCCTTTGACAAAAGGAGGGAAAATTCCCCTTTAGTCAAAGGGGAAAGCGGCGAAGCCGAAGGGGATTTTACCTCAACACACTCAACGGATCCAAATTCCCATTTGGACCTTTAATTTCAAAATGCAAATGAGTTCCAGTTGAACGACCGGTACTTCCCATTGTTCCAATTTTTTGCCCTTGTCTCACCACTTGTCCAGCTTGAACAATCACTGAGTTAGTCACCATATGAGCATACAAAGTTGTATATCCATTTCCATGATTAATCACTACAAAATTACCATAACCACCACCATTCCATCCAGCACTCGTCACTGTTCCACCTTGTGCCGCCACAATCGCTGGATTACTATGATTAGCAATATCCACAGCTCGGTGATACCAATAATATTTTTGACTGATTGTTCCCGAAGTTGGCCACATAAAATTACCTTCGCCTTTAACACCTGCCACTGGTGCCACCGTTCTAGCCGCATATCTTGTCTTATCCAAAACAGTCTCTTGTGGTTTTATTCCATCTGGAACAATCAATTCTTGTCCAGCACTCAACGCAAAAGTTTCATCATTACTAAAAGTATTAAAAGGATAATCAATAATATTTTGAGCATCCACCTGATACGCCTTAGCAATACTATAAATAGTTTCTCCTCTTTTTACTTTATATCGAACCCCCGTCACCGGTAATATTCTTAAAATCTGCCCCACCTTAATCGCACCAACCGTTTTCAAGCTATTTTCCCACATAATTGTATCAATCGTCACCCCAAATTTTTGAGCAATCGATGATACTGTATCTCCATCCACCACCCGATATTCCGTAGTTTCTCCTTTTGGTAATCCCGAAACTAAAGTATCTGCACCACTATTATCTGCTGCCATAATCAAATAAGTACTTCCCTCTCCTTGATTACCACTACTATTAATTAAAGCTTCCAATTGACTCGAAAAAACTATAGTTAAGAAAGCCAAAATTGCCATACTCGCCCCAATAAAAGTCTGAGAAAATCTACCTCTCTGTCGATACATCATTTTCGAAGTCAATACTTTTAAAAAAAAGGTCCAACCCAAAAAAGTTTTTCCAAATCCATTCAAAAATCTCCCCTGCGCCTTAAGGAATTCACTCCACAATCTTACTTCACTATTAATATTTTCTTTAAAATCCGACATGACTTTTATATTATACCAATTAAATTAAAAACCCACCCCATTCTTACCAATTGTAGGGGTCAGGCATGCCTGACCCCTAACTAAAAAATTAACCATGTAGAGACGCCACGCATGGCGTCTCTACTAAAACAAAACAAATTAAATTCCCCTCCTTTAAGTCAAAGGAGGGGTTAGGGGTGGATTTTGTTTACTTTTTCCCAATCTTATCCAAAAACTCCTGATTATTTTTAGTCTTAGCCATTTGGCCCAAAATCATCTCAGTAGTTTCTTCCGCCTTGCCTAAAGCATCAAACATTCTTCTAATTGAAATAATTTTAGCCATTACAGTTGGTTCTAAAAGTAAATTTTCCATTCTAGTTCCCGATCTCAAAATATCAAAAGCTGGAAAAATTCTTCTTTCAGCCAAATTTCTTTCCAATCTCAATTCCATATTTCCAGTTCCCTTAAATTCTTCAAAAATCAAATCATCCATTTTTGAACCAGTATCCACCAAAGCTGTTCCAATAATCGTCAACGAACCACCACCTTCAATTTTACGAGCGGCTCCAAAAAATCTTTTTGAAGGATACAAAGCAGCAGGGTCAAAACCACCCGACAATGTTCTCCCAGAAGTTGGAATTGCTAAATTGTAAGCTCGAGCCAGTCTGGTAATTGAGTCAAAAACAATAAACACATCTTTACCCATTTCTACCAATCTTTTAGCTCTTTCCATGGCAATTTCTGCCGATCGAGTTTGTTCTTCTGGTTTTTGATCAAAAGAAGACGCAATCACTTCACCTTTAATAAATCTTTGCATATCAGTCACTTCTTCTGGTCTTTCACCCACCAACACCGCCATCAAATGCACTTCTGGATAATTAATCGCAATACCTGCCGCAATTTCTTTCAATAAAGTAGTTTTACCAGCTTTAGGGGGTGACACCACCATACCTCTTTGACCAAATCCAATTGGTGAAAATAAATCAATAATTCTTGTCGAAGCTATATCAGCAGCAGTTTCCAGCTTTACCTGTTTTTGTGGATAAATTGGCACTAAATCTTTAAAATCTGGCCTATTTTGAACTTGTGATAATTCCAAATCATTAACTTTATCAATTCTCGTCATTGCCCAATATTTTTCATTTTCTTTAGGAGCCTTAGCTTGACCCAAAATCATATCCCCCACTCTTAATCCATACCGTCTAATTTGCATTGATCCAATAAAAGCATCTCTAACTGTTGGAATAAATTTAGGACGAACAAACCCCTGCCCATCTTGCATAATTTCCAAAGCCCCTAAAATAGACTCCGTTTGAACTGGAGCTGGTGGGTTATATTGAGCCTGTGGTCTTGGAGGTTGAATTGGTGCTTTTTGACCTGGTTGTACGTAAATAGTTTTTGGTTGTTCAGTTTTTACAAAAACCACTGCATTGTTATCTTTTGGTTTTTCTTCAGTTTTAACAGCCTCCCTGCTTGCCCGCCCACTGGCTGGGTCAAGGGAGGTGTTTCCGATTTCATCGGAAAGGGAGGGTTTAACCTCAGAGGGATTTTGAACAACAGGTTCTGCAACAGCAGAAACGGGTGGGTTTTTAACAACTGGATCCGCAACAACGACATCGTCGGTTTTTTTCTTTATCATTTTTTTTGGAAATTTTTAATCAATAATAATTACTTACGTAGGAACAGACCCTCGTGTCTGTTCAAATTAACAAAAAAACAAGGCAAAAACGGGAAATTTCTTTATATTCAAACTAATTCTATCTATTAATAGCCTCTCTGTCAAGGGGTTCCCCCTCCTTTCGTCAAAGGAGGGGTTAGGGGTGGATTTAAAAATAGAGTTGAAAGTAGAAGACCTGCCCCCTCTTCTACTCTCAACTCTATTCTCAAAGCTAAATTAATTTAATTTAACCAACAGATCGGTTAATCTTAATTTGACTTTTCTACCAAATTTACCTATCTTAGATATTGAAGAAACAATGTTATTCGTGTTCCACCTGCTTTGAGAACATCGGTAGCTTTGTTTCTTTTTCGTTTCTTTAGCTAAAAATTCAAGTCATAGACGATGAATTTTTGTCTAAAGACACGATACCGGCGAAGCCGGTATATAACCGATTAAGTGAAATTCGGGGTATCAGCCCTTTTCTCTTTTCGGGTCTATTTTTAAAGTTACATCAAAATCAGCTTTCCTCTAAGTTTACCCATCTCTTTAAACTGTTTCTCCGCCCAAGTATCTTTTTTCTTGCCGGATTTTTTTGCGTTTTTAGAAGAAAACATTTTTTTAATTAATTGAAGCATTAAATTAGTATAACTCCCTTTTTGCCCTTGTCTATATCCTATATTAATTTGCCTCCCCAAAATCAACAATCCTATAATTTTTTATTTATAAAAAATAGGTTTATTTTTACCACTTTTAAACCATTTTCAGTCATTGTGGATAACCTGAGGATAATTAAAATAAGGACTTCTCCCTTGCTTGTCCGTCCGTAGCTTTAGCGAAGGAGGATTAAGGAGAACTGCCCGCAGGGCTAAGTGGCTTTAAAACCAAAAAAAAAGGGAAAACACAATATCTAAAAAATTAGACATTATATTTCCCCTTAAGACAGACATACTTTAACACATTCCATCAGTCAGATAGAATTCCAAATAATCCTTTATCTCATCAACTCTCTTCCCGGTAAATACACTAATTGTATGAAAAACCTCTATTTGCTCCACCTTTAAGTATTTCCATTTTACTTCTTCTTTTCCCCACAACTTAAAACTAATTCTCGACCAAAACGTAATTTCTTTAACTTGCCACAACCCGGTTCTTAGAGAAAAACACAAAAACTGACTTACAATTTTATTACCATTTCTATTATTGATTACTTCCAATTCTAATCCGTTCATAACTGAGCTCCTAATCACCTCTGCCAATTCCATCATTTCAAAAACCTCCCTCACTTTCTTAAATAATTTCGATATCAATAAAGTTAGTTATTAAAGTACTACTGGCCAATTATATCATCACATTTTTTTATTATGCCAACATTATTATAAATAATAAAATATTTTAAAATGAAAAAGGCCCCGATCGAAAATTAAAAATTGATAACACATACGCGTCACCCATTTTTAATCACCTCTCAGAGCCCCTTAAACTAAAAGATAAATTATTATTTTACCGAATGGCGATGTCCTCTATAAAAATCACTGCGTTTAAGTGGAATTTTTTTTATAACAAGTATTATTCTTGTTATTTCATTTTCTTCTTGTATTTCTTCAAAAGAAACCTCCTTGAAAGAAAGAATCTCTGGATGAAATCCAATCTCATCATCTGTTTCTAATATTAATAAAACCAAAGATGATGAATTTTTCCCAAAATGTTCCATAAAATTAATAACATCAAAAAACTTACCCTCACAGACTATTATGCTTGTATTTTCAGAATCGACCACCATTTTATCAATAGTTTTTAAAATTGATTCTCCTTGGTAAAACACCACCTCTGGTCCATACACCTTCCAAATTATTTCCTTTAACTCTGGATTTCTTTTCAAAACTCCATTAGAAACAACCACACTTTTTTTCTTCATTACAAATTCCCCTTTTCTTATTTTTTATTCTGCATAAGCAGTAATCTAGACACCTAGTGTCCACAGTACCACCTACAAGAATATTTAAATTTATCTCTTAATTTTCAAAGTACTTTAAATAACCACTACTATTCATGCTTTTTATAAATAGTGTAATCATTTAATTCTCAGCATTATATATTATAAGATACAAAAAGTCAAGTTTTTAACTCCTTCACATTCTTTATCTCCACCAATTTCCTCCCCAAACTTTTCGCTTCCTTCTTTCTTTTCTCCAAATTCCTCACCTTTCTCACTTCTCCCAACAAACTCACCTCACCCACATAAACAGGAAGATTTCTCTCCTTGTTAAGGAGAGATTTAGAGGGGTTTGAACCAAGGGGCAGATTTCGATACGAACTCCACATTGCCGCCAACACCGCCAAGTCCGCCGCCGTCTCATCAATTTTCACTCCACCCGTCACCGACAAAAACACATCATATTTATACAAAGGTATCCCTAAACTTTTTTGAGCAATCGCCACCATTAATTGTCCCCGATTATAATCAATCCCCGAAAAAATTCTTTTCGGCATCGGCGCAAAACTTTCCACTACCAAAGCTTGAATTTCCAACATCATCGGTCTAG
The DNA here is from genome assembly GCA_041661765.1 of Candidatus Shapirobacteria bacterium. Classification (GTDB taxonomy): domain Bacteria; phylum Patescibacteriota; class Microgenomatia; order UBA12405; family UBA12405; genus WARW01. Next base: position 22,731 of record JBAZTV010000001.1, read on the forward strand.
TTCCCTCCATCACAACAGTAACAGCACTCCCAATTTTACTTTCCTTACTCTCGATTAAATTAATTTCTTCCGATTTAATTTCTCGAAGTCCTTTTTCCTCCATTTTAAAAACCCCCACCTCATCCGTCGGACCAAACCGATTTTTACTAGTTCGAAGAATTCTTAAGTCCCCATTTTTTTCTCCCTCAAAATACAAAACCGTATCTACCATGTGTTCCAACAGTTTTGGTCCAGCAATATCCCCATCCTTCGTCACATGTCCCACAATAAAAATTGCCATCCCTTTTTTCTTTGCCATTTGTATTAATCTAAAAGTTGATTCCTTAATCTGACTTACAGATCCGGCTCCCCCAGATATCAGCGATCCGGAGCCATTGGCGTAGGACGCCATCACCTGAATCGAGTCTACCACCGCTATTTTGTACAACTTTTGTGTTCGATCCAAAAACTCCTCCAATTCATCAATCGAATTTGTGCCTAAAACATCGAAGTTATTCGCATTTAAACCTAACCTTTTTACCCTCAACCCAATTTGCTCCGCCGATTCCTCCCCAGCCACATATAATCCACCTATCTTTCCAATTAATTGAGTCAATAAAGTACTCTTACCAATCCCTGGTTCTCCAGAAAAAAGTACCGCCGACCCTTGAACAATTCCTTTACCCAAAACTCTATCAAATTCGGAAATACCCGTAGAAAACACACATGAATTTGTAGGAACAGACCCTCGTGTCTGTTCCTTGTTTTTATCAAAATCCCCTAAATTAACAATTTCTAATTTCTCTCCTCCAATTTTTATTTTATTTTTTATTTTTCCATTTCCTAAAAATTTATTTGAAACTTCTTTCAATGAATTCCACTCCCCACAACCACCACACTGCCCCGCCCATTTTCCAAATTCATTTCCACAATTACTACATACAAAAACCGTCTCTTTATTTTTCATTACCAATTATAACAATACTGCTCTGTACGGGCGAGGCGTGACTCGCCCTTAATAATTAATATTTATATATTTTATTATTGTAGAGATGCCATGCGTGGCGTCTCTACAAATTTTAAAAATATTTCATCCTTTTTTAAGGGAGGATGTCAAAAAGACAGGAGGGTTTAAAAATAAATTTAAAAGATAAATTAATCAGAAAAAAATAAAAATTAATTTCTAGGGCCTCTCACGAAGTCACCACTAAAAATCCCCGATTTCTCGGGGATTTTTATAATCATGTAGAGACGTTGCGCGCAACGTCTCTACTAAAACCACAATTTACTTATAAATCACATTCTTCTTACTAGTCTCCACAATTCCCAAAGAGATTTTTCTCTTTTGGACATCAATACTTTCAATATAAACTTGAACTGTCTCACCTTCTTTTACTGTCACCCCACCAGTCAATTTAGAAATATGGATTAACCCTTCAACTCCAGTTTCCAATTTCACCAAAGCTCCAAAATTAGCAATTCGAACCACTTCACCTTCAACTTCTTTATCTTTTGGATATTTTTCTTCAATTATTGACCATGGATCATCAGACAATCTCTTAATTGAAAATTGTAATCTACTATCATCCTTATTAATCAATTTAATTTTAACTTTATCTTTAGCTCTATACATTTGAGAAAGGTCACTCACCTTTTCCCAAGAAATTTCCGAAATATGAACCAATCCTTCCAAATTTAAAGGTGCACCCTTATTATCAGTATTAACTCGAACAAAAATACCAAATGGCTCAACTCTAACAATATCAGCATCAAAAACATCACCAACTGCTAAATTCTCAATTGCCCCAACCTCTTCACCCACTTTTTCCGGTTCAGACACTAATCTCTCCGAAAAAACCAATCTGTTTTTAGCTTGATCAACTTCCAAAACTTTAGTTTTGATTTTCTTACCCATCATTTTATCTGGATCACCATCATATTTACTTCCAATTTGAGAACCAGGAATAAATCCAAAAAAACCAAATGGTGCAACCACAACCGTTCCACCTCTATTTAATTCCTTAGCAAAGACAGTCACCTCACCACCACTCTTTTCCTTTTCTTTAAAGTAGTTCCAACCATAGCCACTAGCTGCTCCACGAATTGAAGCCAAAATTTGGCCCTTATCATTTTCTGGTGATTTAATTTGAACTTCAATTTCATCATTTACCTTCAAATCAGCCACATAATCTTTTACAAATTCAAACTCCTTTCCAGCTACCATTGCGTCGGTTTTACCACCAACATCAATATAAATTGCTTTATTCTTAATTGCTGTAATTCTCCCTTTAACTTCCTGTCCTTTTTTAAGTCCAACTAATTGAACTCCTTCCATCTTTAAAAGATCCGCCATTGTTAAAGCAGCATCACTTTTTTTTACTTTTTTGTCCTTATTTTTCATATTTTTATCTTTTTTTTGTTTAGTCGACCGTAGCCTTGGCGAAGGTGACCCATAAAACAAAAAATCCCGATTTATTCGGGATTGTAGGGGTACTCTTCCGTAGTTTTAGCGCAGGAGAGCCCAAATAAATTAATAATAAAACACTTAAATTTATTGAATCGAATTCTTTTTAAGTCCCTCTTGTCAAAGAGGGATTTAGGGAGATTGTATTTAGTTTCTGAATTCTGGCCACGACCTATCTTCAAGATCCCTTGCGGGAAGACTATTGTCAGCGCTAAAGCGTTTCACTTCTCTGTTCGAAATGGGAAGAGGTGGTTCCACCTCGCTCCAATGACCAGAGTTCAAAAACTAAACTAATCGAAATGTATTGTAATTTAATTAAAATTCTTTTTTCTTGGCCTCTAAATTGAGTTGCCCTATTCAGCTTCCAAACCCAAATTTTGATTGGGGCTGAAAGCCAAACATATTGAAAAAGTTTCTTTAATCTTCTCTTTACTTAGCTTAAATTCTTTCAAATCTTCCACCTGTAAAGTATTAACCGGTAGTCTCCCGGCGATTTCTCATTCATCTTGCGATGAACAACGATTCCTTATCTTAGGGTCAGTTTCCTGTTTGAGATGCTTTCAACAGTTATCTTATAGAAACGTAGCTACCCAGCGCTGCCCCTGACGGAACAACTGGCACACCAGCGGTTTCCTCATCCAGGTCCTCTCGTACTGTGGATGAATCCCTTCAAGAATCGAACGATTACTACGGATAGAGACCGAGCTGTCTCGCGACGCTCTGAACCCAACTAACGCAGCGCTTTAATGGGCGAACAGACCAACCCTTGGCCCCTTCTTCAGGGCCAGGATGCGCCAAGTCGACATCGAGGTGCCGAACCACGTCGTCAATATGAACTATCGGACGTGACTAGCCTGTTATCCCCAGAGTAGCTTTTATCCAGTAAGCCCGTGCCCATACCAAATAGGTCACGAGGATCACTAAAACCGTCTTTCGACCCTGATTCCAAAATCAAAATTGCTTGGAACGTCCCTAATGGGACTTCGACTTGTAAGTCTCACAGTCAAGCCAACTTATGCTTTTACACTTATAGCCCGATTTCTTGCCGGACCAAGTTGACCTTTGTATACCCGCGTTACTCTTTTGCAGGTGCCTGCCCCAGGCAAACTAGCAACCATACACGGTCCTTCTCTAAGATTCATTAGAGTAAGTAAGACTTAAAAATAACAAAGGGAGGTGTTTCATTGGTGTCCGAAGACTTCCTCCTACGCTAAACAATCATTATTTCCTTGTCAATGTAAAGATCCAGTAAAGCTTCATGGGGTCTTTTTGTCCTGTAGTAATTAAACGGCATCTTCACCGCTCTTTCAATTTCACTGGATATACGTTTAAGACAGTTACACGGTCGTTAAACCTTTCATACGTGTCGGAACTTACCCGACAAAGGACTTCGCTACCTTAGAACAGTTAGAGTTACTGCTGACGTTCACTAGGGCTTCACTCAAAAGCTCAGTCCGATAAATCGGACATCACCCTCTCATTTAACCTTCTAGCACCGGTCAGGTTTCAGCCCATATACATCCCCTTACGGGTTAGCATGGACCTGTGTTTGTGGTAAACAGTCGCCGTGTATTCTTTTGTTGTAGCCCGGGTGTTATCCCAGGCAGGGCATCTTGCATAGCTTACGCCCAGATAATTTGCTGAATTCCTTAAACATATGTCATCCAATCGTCTTAGTCTACTCGACTTATCCACCAGTGTCGGTTTTAGTACGAATTTCCTATGTTCTATTTGCGACACTTTTCTCGGATACATGGATTCAATTTGATTGCTTGCCATAGGCAAACTTTTATTCATGCTTCACGTTAAAACGAAAAGGCGGATTTTCCTACCCCTTCTAGCTAGACACTTAAAGGCCCAATTCACTAGGACCCCAAATCTTCCACACATCGTCATGCCCCAACTTAAAACGAACACAAGAAAGGACGGGAATATTAACCCGTTGTCCATCCACTACGCTCCCACTACAGAAGCCTCATGTTAGGATCGCCTAACCCTCAGTCGAACAACGTAGCTGAGGAAACCTTGGATATTTCGACGTCAGAGGTTCTCACTCTGATTTCGTTACTCATGCCTGCATTCTCACTTCTGACCGCTCCAGCCTAGCTTACGCCTTGACCTTCACCGCAATCAGAACGCTCTCCTACCACTCACGATAAATCGTGAATCTCCACCTTCGGTACTATGTTTTAGCCTCGTTACATTTTTGGCGCGGTTTTTCGGCCTCTTGCGAGGTCGATCAGTGAGCTATTACGCTTTCTTTAAAGGATGGCTGCTTCTGAGCCAACCTCCTGACTGTCTTAGAAAAACCACTTCCTTTTCCACTTAACATAGATTTAGAGACCTTAGATGAGAGTCTGGGGTCTTCCCCTTTTGCCGATCCAGCTTAGCCCGGACCGACTGACTGCCAAGTTAAATTTACGGTATTCGGAGTTTGGTTAAATGCCACGAGTTGCCCCGTAAACATTCATCCAGTAGCTCTACCCCCATAAAGAAACACTTGACGCTATACCTAAATATATTTCGGAGAGAACCAGCTATCTCCGGTTTCGATTGGCATATTACCTCTAACCTCAAGTCATCCGACATTTTTGCAGCAATGATCGGTTCGGGCCTCCCCCAAATTTTCATTTGGGTTCACCCTGCTCAAGGTTAGCTCAACCGGTTTCGGGTTATATCCAACTACCTAATCGCGCTATTGGCACTCGCTTTCGCTACGCCTCCCCTGGCTTAGCCAGGTTAAACTTGGTAATTAGAAACACTCGCAGGCTCATTCTTCAATAGGCACGACATCAGGGAACAAGTCCCCTTTGTCTGTTTGTTAGCAAATGGTTTCAGATCTATTTCATTCCCTTACTTAGGGTATTTTTCACCTTTCCCTCACGGTACTAGTTCACTATCGGTCTGCTAAAGTATTTAGCCTTGGAGGTTGGTCCCCCCAGATTCCCGCGACATTTCACGTGTCCCGCGGTACTTAGGTATCCGGTCAGACTTTACTTGATTTTAAAATACGAGGCTTTCACTCTCTTCGGCCGCCCATTCCATGGCGTTCTTATAATTTTTCAAGTCCTTATACCAGACCCTGCAACCCCATACCTTGCGATATGGTTTAGGCTCATCCGTTTTCGCTCACCGCTACTAACGGAATCTCATACGATTTCTTTTTCTCCGGGTACTTAGATGTTTCAGTTCCCCGACTTACCATGCTCCAACTTACGTTGTGCATCTCTGATATTTCGATCAGAGGGGTTTCCCCATTCGGATACTGTTGGATCACTGTCTGTTGACGACTCCCCAACACTTTTCGCAGTCTTCCGCGTCCTTCTTCGGCTTTAGCAACCAAGGCATCCACCATTTGCTTTATTAAAACTTTTCTCAATATTTGGCAACTCAATTTAGTTGCCAAGAATAAACGAAATTGAAATTAAATTACTTTCGATTCAATAAATTGTTAATGTACAAATACTTAGTTAAAGGAGATAAATTTCTTTGTCTCCTTATTTCTAACCATTTATTTAGTGGATTTATCCACCGTAGCTTTAGCGTAGGTGGACCTGGGGAGAGTCGAACTCCCGACCTCCTCATTGCAAATGAGGCGCTATAACCAACTAAGCCACAGGCCCAAGTGCTTTCTTCTTTAAAGTACTGCTTTCAAGCATTAAAAAACCGAAAGCTAAATGCTTTCGGTCAATCTCCTATTTTACAATTTACTTTTCTAAGCGGGCAATCCCCCTTTATTAAAGTTTTTATTATTTTTTAGGTTGACTTTTAGCATCTCGATAAGTGGAAGTATTCTACCTAATTTAAATATTCCCGTCAACACGCAAATCTATTTTCAATAGAACCAATTATTTCTTCATTTTTACTTTAATTATTTCCACTCCAATCGGTATCACTGAGACAAATATTATCGCCAATACCACATATTCAAAATTTGCTTTCATTACCGGAATATTTCCCAAAAAATACCCTCCAAAAATAAACAAAGTATTCCACAATAAAGATCCGATCACACTAAAAGTTAAAAATTTTAAATAAGGCATCTTCCCAATTCCTGCCACAAACGGAGCAAAAGTTCTCACTATTGGTACAAACCTTGCCAAAATCACTGCCTTTGTCCCATATTTAGCATAAAAATCCTGTGTCTTCTCTAAATGTTTTCTTTTAAGAAATTTATTATTTGATTCAAATAGTTTTTGACCAACCAATCGTCCCACCCAATAGTTAACATTATCTCCAAGAAAAACTGCTGTTATTAACAATAAATAAAGTCCCACCACATTAAACATTCCTTGTGCCGCCAAAGCTCCAGCTGCAAATAAAAGTGAATCACCTGGCAAAAACGGAGTGAACACCAATCCTGTCTCCATAAAAAGTATTCCCGCCAAAATTCCATAACTCAAAGTACCGTATGTTTGGGTAATAATTAAAAGATGTTCATCAATATGTAAAACAAAATCAATTATATTCATTAAAAATTCCATGTCCTAATTATACATTACCAACTCCCAAATACCCTTATCTTCTCCCTCATATCCCAACGCCCAAAATCCTACTCCTCCCAACTGATTTTGTTTCACCAAGTCAAGCTTTGCTTTCAAACTTCTCTCATTTTCAAAATATATCTGATGTATTTCCCCATCTTCTTCAAATACCACCCACGGCGTCATCGATAGTTCATCAAAATTTGATGTAAGGGCAGACCCTTGTGTCTGCCCATCAAAAAACTCTTTCATCCGTTTCCAACTAGCCATTTGATACCAACCTCTAATCACTGGTGCTTCAAAATCTTTTGTATAAGTTTTCCATTCATATCCATAAAGCGGATAAGCCATCACTATTTTTTCTTTATTTATATTCAAAGCTAAAATTTTTTCCACCACTTCCATAATATTTCTATCTCCTGGTTTCGATTCAATTGGTGCCACCGCTCCAGCATAATTCACCCCTGGTCGATGAAAATCATAAGCCATAATAATTAAATTATCGACTGAATTAATCAGACCATTAATTTGTTCCGCTGATCCCTTATTAATAGTGTTCACAAAAATATCTAAACTAATTTCTCCCAAATCACTTTCTTTTAACTTAGCCATAAAACCGACCATTTCTTCCGATAAAACTGCTGTCGGATTTCCTTGATATTCAAAATCCACATTAATCCCATCAAACTTTTCTGTTTGCCGAAGAGTTTTTAATTGATTAATCAAATTATTTTGGGCTTCAGTCGAAGCCATTAATCTATCAATTTTCTCATCAATAAACAGTTTAATCCCCAAAATATTTTTGCCACCATTTTCCCAAATCAAGTCTTTTTGTTTTAAATAATTTTCATTATTTATTTTTTTCGATTGACCATCCCAAATCAAATTCCCTTTTTCATCAACTTCTATTCCCAAAAAAATCAAATAATCAATTTCATCCGTATATTCAATTGTTTTTCCAACCATCCAAGTCGGCAAAAAACCAAATACTTTAATAGAAGCTCCCTTGTTAAGGGGAGATTTAGAGGGGTTTTGATTCTCAGACAACGGATTTAATATCTCCATTTTTCCATTCCAATAAAAATATCCAGCTAGTATTACCAAAAATAATCCCAAACCTAAAAAAACCTTTTTCATTTAATGAAAATCAAACCCAAATTCATAAATAATTCTTGCTTAATTGCCAAAACTACATTTTCATCAGCATTTTTTATTCGAATATTTTTTTCATCAAAAATCAACTCCGAATAACCTCTTTTAATCATTCTATCTACCATAATCTTAATTATTTCCACATATTCTTCATTTTTATTTTTTTCAAAATGTATCTCTACTATTTTATTCTTATCATCAAAAAATAATTCACCTATTTTTTCATCATTATCCCAAATATTTATTTTTTTCATAATTTAGATAAATATAAATTTCTAATTTGTTCCCTTGTAAATCCTTTCCTTTCCCAATGCATTTTACTCAACAATAAATTTAAATTTAAGCTTACTTTAAATTTGGATAAATTTTCTGAATCCATATACGTTTCAAATAATTCCTTCATATACCGAAACCTACTTTCCGACAATATCTGTAGTAAACTTGGATCTTTAGTAAACATCATAAAACTCTCACAGAAATCTTCTCTTTTTTTAGTTGATTTCGATTTATTTCCTGCATATCCAACATACCAAGTTATTTCTGTTTCATCATCTCTCATCACATTTTCCCACTTCTTTAAGTCATCAACTCCTAAATCATTATGTACTCCATGACCAATTTCATGTGTTAAAGTATCCAAAAAAGCTCCTCTAATAAAAAATTCTTTTTTTTCATTATTATCACCATTATCCATTTCAAATGGTTCATAGATAGTAATATTTCCATAAATTAATTTTCCTTTATCATTTAATATTGGTTTAAACTCACCAACTATTACTTTTTTAGTTTTTCCATTTGCATTATCTTCATTGTTTCCAAAATCAATATCATCTTCTGATCGCTCTCTCGATACCTCTATTTTTCCTATTTTTAAAAAAGCAGTGGGGAGAGTACCTTCCAAAAAGGCTTTCACTATACCCTCGGTAACTACTAATTTTTTACCATCACTTGCCTCTAAACCTATTATTTTTATCTTAATTAAAGTTTTTTCCTCTCTTTTAGATTCAATAAAACATTGTTTTTCATCATCATTTTGAGGTAATAATCCACTCTCTATTAATTTCTTTTCATCTTCTATAAACCTCTTCTCTATTGCTTTTAAAAATCTTGGATCATAGTGTGAATCATCAACCTCAGAATCAAAATAGTAATGATGATCTAATAATTTTAAAAACAACATTGTTGGATTTTTAAAATTATTCGTCAGCCTATAAATCATATGTAAGGTATTAGTTTCAAGTAATTTTTCATTAACTCTATTCACCTTCTCTAATAAAGATTTTTTACTTATACTTTCACTTTTTTCATTTTTTCCATCAGACAAATTGTTTTTTTCTTGAAAATCTAAAAATCCATGATTATCACATCTACTTCTTATCTTTTTCAAAGACTCTTCAATTGAATATAGAGAATAAAGATCATTTTGTTCTAATTTCTCATCATCTCCCGATACTATCACTTCTCTCAATGAGAGAATATCATCAATTGATACAATATGACCAAGGAATTCATCATTTTTATTGTCTAAAAAATAATTCACTACTTTATTAAAATTAATTTGGCCCGAAAGTTCGTTTGCAAAGATTTTTATGTCCTCAACTACATAAGGTTTACACTCTTCTTTTAAAGAAAAAAACTCATTTTCTTTTTTATAAATTTCAAAACCTAAATTTACAATTTTAGTTATATTAGATTGATCTTTATATTCTTCTAAAAGTTTCTCTATCATTTCACTTTTTTCAGATAAAGACATTTCATTATTATCTATAACAACAAAAAACGAATCATTTATTTGATCCCGATCACTTTCTGAAAGATTATCATAAAGTTCATTTCCTTCATTTCTCATTACATCTAAATGACTTTCTGTATTTTTAATATCACTTTCAACTACACTTCTAGACCTAGCCATTATCTCAACTTTAGAATAAAGTTCTCCAACACCAGTTGTTTCCATTAAACTAGATTAAAGAAATTCATTTCAATAGTCAAATAAATCCAATTTAATTCCTTATTTTTGTATATCTACTTTTTCCAAAAGCCAAAATTGGATAAAAAATCATCGGCAAAAATATCAATCCTAAAACAAATCCCATTGATTTTTTAAATGACTTAACCAAATTAAGCAGAACCACCAATCCAATAATTATGTTAACTAAGGGAATAAACATTAAAAATATATACCAAATTGGCATCCCCACAATTTCCAATAAAACCACCATGTTATAAACTGGAACCAATGCCGCCCAGCCAGGTTTCCCGGCTTTCACAAAAATCTTCCAGGCCGATGCCAACATCAATATTAAAAATAAAAAACAAATAAAATTACCAAACATTCCCATTCCCCCAATTCCTGCCGCATAACCATAACCAGCATGATAACCAGAAGTATTATAAATGTAATTATTCATACATTAATATTAATACACCATTTCCAAAAGTCAAACGCTTTATCTACGATCTATCATCAACAATCCAAGATCTAATTTGTGGGTGATGGGGGACTCGAACCTCCGACCCCTGTCTTATCAGGACAGTGCTCTAACCAACTGAGCTAATCACCCGTACGTAAAAGTAAACCTATTGTAGCAATAAGTTTACTAAATTTAAATACCAAAACATCAATATCAGCCGCCCTGTCAAGGGAGGTGGCGATCCCGCAGCAGCGGGAAGAGACGGAGGGTTTTAAAACAGAGAGGTTTAACAATGTTTCAAAAACATCTCCACTATTAATTTTGCCACATTAATTCCAGTCGACTTTTCAAATCCCTGAAATTGACATTGTCGATTCACTTCCAACACAAAACTATTTCCTTCATCATCTTTCATGATATCTACTCCACAATAATCCAATCCACAAACATTAGCCACTTTTTCGGCAATTTCTCTATCTTTCTGAGACAAATCCCAACCTTCAACCTTTCCCCCTAAACTAAAATTACTTCTAAATTCATCTCCCACCGCCGATCTTTTCATGGCTCCAATTGCTTTTCCATCCAACACAATAATTCTCAAATCCCATCTGGTTGGTAAACATTTTTGCCACAAAAACATCCCTACATTTTTTTCATTAATTCTTCTGACAAATTTTCTTAGTTCTTTAAAGTTTTCAAATTTTCTTACCGATTTACCTTGAAACCCTCTTTCATGTTTAGCAATTATCGGCCAACCAAAACTTTCCCCAATTTTGCTCTCTAAAACTTGTTCCTTCGTATAGAATATTTTTGTCGGAATTACTGACACCTCATTTTCTAAAAACACCCCATGTTGAGCAATTTTCCCCATTCTTGTCCAATGTAAATATCCTTCTTTATTAGCACAAAATATTGATTTTTCTGTAAGAGCAGACCCTTGTGTCTGCCCACTCAATAATCTTATTGCTAAATTTCTCGCCTCAGTATATTTTCCCGATCTAGTACCCGCCACCCTAAACCACATTCCCAAAGTATTTTTCCCATTAATTTCTTCTCCTTTAATAAAAACTTTCGCCTTTCCATTCTCTACATTAAAAGTCAAATCCTTATACAAAGCTCTATTCACTTCCACTCCCAATTTCTTTGCCTCAGATTCCAATCTATCCACCTCAAATTGGCTTTGTCTTAACGACATTGTAAATGTAACGATTTTTTTATTCATAATTTTCACTATTAATTAATAAGTCCCTCTTGTCAAAGAGGGATTTAGGGAGATTTCAATGATACTAAAAATTTAACCATTTCCATTGGCACATCAATTCCAGTTGCCTCCATAAATCCCTTAAATTGTGGTCCTTTATTCACTTCCCAAATTATCGGCTGGCTCAAGTCATTATTTCTAAAAGCCACATCTACTCCTGCCACTGCCAATCCACAAACCTTAGCTGCCTTAACTGCCAATTGTTTAATTTCTTCCGACAATTCAGCCAATTCAACCTTTCCTCCAGCTGAATAATTATTTTTAAATTCATCTTTATTTTGACTGCTTCTTTTCATCACTCCCAACACTTTTTCTCCCAACACCAACACTCGAAAATCCCCATCATTAGGGATAAACTCTTGCAGCATATATCTTCTTCCCTCATCAATTTCACTTTTTCTCAAATCTCTTACCAATTTTTCTAATTGTTCCAAATTATCCGTCTTAAACACTCTCGTCCCCCTGTCTCCACCCGAACCCTTAATAATTACTGGAAATTTCCAAATATAATCAGTCGAGCCAGAAATATTTTTTTGGAGCGCAACATCCGAGGTGCAATGCCGAAGGGCGTGAGCACCAACAAAAATGTTTTGGCGATCAGACTGATTATTCATAAATTCATACAAATACCACAAACTTCCATAAACTGTTTTCGGTACCTCTATTCCCGCTTCTTTCAAAGCCAACATTTGCCAAGCCTTACACGCCATACTTGGTTTTCCACTTTCCACTAATGGATCAACGATGATTGGTTTTTTTAAGTCTCCCTTTAAGTCAAAGGGAGATTTAGAGGGATTTTTTATCTGATTAATAATCAAATCAACTTCTTCCCAATGTTTTCCCGTCGTTCTAAAAAACAACACATCGTAATCGTCTACTTTTTTATAATCATCAAATTGGTTTATTCTACTTTCCCCACTTAAATTTGGTCTAATTAAAATTTCTTTTTTTTCCGTATCAAAACAAACTTTGTTGTATGACACCAAATCCAAACTAACCCCCAATTTTTTAGCCGCCTTTTTAACCAACACCAAATGTTGACTTATCTTCCCTCCAAAAAACACTGCTATTTTTGTTTGTTTGTTCATTTTATGTTTAATATTTAATTATTTTTTATTTTAAGCCTCCCTGTCAAGAGAGGATGCCCGAAGGACAGGTGGGTTTTTTATTTTTTCGCACTAACTAAAAAATCCCCTAAATCCTTTCTCCCCAATAAAAATTTCGTTCTCAATTTTCCTCTATCTGCCACATTCACTGCTGTTATTACTTTTTTACCATTCAACCAAAAAGTAATTCCTATCACTGGTCGATCTATATGTTTTCCCAAACTTGATCGATAATTTCGATAATATAAAATTCTTTCTTTAGCTAATAATCCTAATTTTTCAGCCAAATCCCTATCGATTGAACTCCTAAACGCCCCAGTATCCACCTTAGCTCTTACATTTACCACTCGATGTTTTCCTTGCTTAATAATCGGGCTTTTTTGTAAAATTGGTTTAAATCCTTTTATGATTTTAACCTTAATTATTTCAATTGGTTCCACTGTTTTTCTTTTTTCCTTTTCTTCAACTTTCTCAAAAAAACTTTCTCCAAATAAATATTTAACCAAAGTAATTGCATGTTCCACACTTCTCACCGTAATTTCATCTACTTTTTCCATTCTCAATTTTAATCCTGCCTTATTACAAATCTGAATCGAAAGTCCTGGTCTAGCATTCACTTCTAATACCATTGGTCCCTTTTCTTTATCTAAGACTACATCTACACCCATAAATCCTAAAGCCGGAATTGCTCTTTGACAATTAATTGCCGTCTCTAAAATTTCTTTCCAAAACGGAATTTTAATTCCATTTACTTTTCTGTTTTTCTTTTTTCCATAATCATAAATTCGATAAATTTGTTCCCCTTTTCCTTCAACCCCAAAAGTTGTAATTCCTGTTGCCAAATCTACCCCTAAACCTATCGCTCCTTGTTGTAAATTTGCCTTACCTCCCGACGCTTCTGTCGGAATTCTAAACATCGCCATCACTGGCACATTATTATAAACAATCACTCTAATGTCTGGTGTTCCCGATTTAGTCAAAGCCAAAAACAATGGATGAATTTTAATTCTTTCTTCCACAAGTACCTTATCAGGCATCGCATGTAAACTATATTTCCCCGCCAAAATTTCTTGACAATGCAAACTTAAATCGCTACTACTAACAATTTCTCCATTCATTTTTTGCCACTCACCCGCCCATTTTCCTCTTTTTCGAATAATTAAAATTCCCTCCCCGCCATATCCTGATTCTGGTTTAATCACAAAGTTTCCTTCCAAATCTTCCCATCGAAATTTTGCCAAGTCTTGGTCATTCTTAAATCTAGTAATCAACTTTGGCACCGACACCCCCGCTTTAGAAATTATTTTTTTAGTTTTAAATTTACTATCAGCAATCGCTCTACCACTAGCACTATTTTTCCTCAAATAAATTTTATTTCTCTCATTCTTAGTCAGAAATTGCCGATATTTTCTTAAATTAAACATAATTTATTTATTTTGTTAAGTCTCCCCTGTCAAGGGGAGATTTAGAGGGGTTTAAATCTTCTTAGTTCGTATCGCCCCTTTAAACCTATTAATTTCTGTCAATCTTATTCCTGAATAATTCCCAATCAATAAATTTGAAACTAATACTACCAATATAATCAACTCCGGATATTTCAAAACCAAATTTTGAATTGAACCAAAACTCATAAATATCGATCCACTCATAGCCAAAACAATTGTTCCCGCCATTAATTTTTTAGCTTCCTTTTTACTTTTAACCAATTGAGTTCTTACAAACTCTTCAGTTAAAAGTATCATAAATAAAATTGGAAAAATTGAAATCTCACTAATATCAATAACGTTAACAAAACTCGTCAATAACATTAATGCAAATACTGCTACTGAAATAAACATCAAATTAATTGCTCTTGCTGGCCAAAAATGAATCTTCAATTTTTTCAAAACCATATTACCCAAAAGAGAAATTCCCAAAATTAATGCAAACAACAACAATCCTCCAAAAAATCCCGTTGACAGAAAAGCCACCGCAATCATTGTCGGCATAAAGATTCCATAACCCGACAAGCCCACCACATAATGCAAAAAAGATACCAAAGTTGCTATTAATGGTAATAACAATAACAAAACTATTGTATTAGTTGATACACCTCTATCAATTGCCGTCTTTATCATCCATCTAAAACTATTAAACCCATTCCATTTACCCACTTCATAACTAATTTTATTACTTTTTGCTTCAGTAATATTAATCGTCGGCACCACTGTCGGCATTAAAGTTGCCGTTGGAGTTGCAGTTACCGTTGGTGTAATTATTGTCTTAGCTAAAATTGGTTTAAATCCAAAAGCTAAAAAACAAACAGCAAATACTATTAATAGTGGGGCAACTATTTTTTTCATATGTTTATTTTACTTTATATCTAGTTCTAAATCTGAGACCTGAAATTTGACATCTAAGATCTCTAATGTTGCGTATTATAACACCGATTTTTCAAAAAAAACCACCAAAGACTTCTCCCTTTGTTAAGGGGAGATGTCCGCAGGACAGAGAGGTTTTTTTATAGTATAATTCAAACAAATATGAACTCCGTTTTAGCCTTTAATCTTAGTGACATCCAACTTGGACAAACTTCTAACACTCTTGGCGGCAGTTACTCCACTACCAGTTCTCTTATTTCTATTATTCTCAAAACTTCCATTACTATTGCCAGTATTATTTTTCTTGGCCTTTTGATTTTTGGTGGAATTACCTTTATAATGAACGCAGGCAGTGGTGATTCCAAAAAAGCCGATCAAGGCAAAACAGCCATCACCAACGCTGTAATTGGATTCGCTATTGTGCTTTTAGCCTATACCATAATCCAAATTATCGAAGTTATTACTGGACTAAACATTTTAAATCCAAATTTATAATTATGGCATCAATTTTTGGAAACATTTCCAACCCCACTTCTTTTGCTAACGGTCCTCAAGGTTTCTTTGATTTTTTAAGCGCTATTTTTAAAGTTGCCGGCACAGTTGCTGGTATTTTCTTTATTATTAAAATAATTATGGCTGGTTTTAGTTACCTCAACGCTGGTGGAGATGAAAAGAAAATCTCCCAAGCTTGGGCTACCATTTGGCAAAGTATAGTTGGTTTCGTTATTGTTGCCTCTGCTTTTGTCATCGCCAGTGTCATCGGCAACTTAACTGGAATTAATATTCTTAACCCTACTCTATGAACCATTTAACCAATAATCTTTTAGCCTACACTCTCACTGGTCCAGGTATTAAACCTGGATCCAATTCTGTTTCCACCTTAGAAAAAATTATTAGTTCTGTCATTGGCATTTTAACCCTTGTTGGTGTTATTTACTTCACCATTCAAATAATTTTAGCCGGATATAAATTAATTGCTTCCCAAGGAGATCCAAAAGAATTCGAATCTGGTAAAAAAAGATTAACCACAAATATTATCGGTTTAGCTGTTATTGTTCTCGCCTACGGGCTCGGTGCCCTAATCGCCAGCTTACTCGGAATGAGCAGTATTTTTGATTTATCAACCGTTTTTAAACCAATTTAATATGGCCATCACCAATCCTGTTTTAAAAAATAGTTCTAATATTAGTAGTAACCCCACTGGCTACTTTAACAGTGCCATTCAAACTATGATTTCTCTTTTTTTTATTTTTGGCCTAATCTACTTTATTTTTCATTTAGTTCTTGCCGGCTACAAAATGATTTCCTCTCAAGGGGATCCTAAAAAATATGAAGAGGCTCAACATAGCCTTATCTACTCTTTAATTGGTATTGCTATCGTCTTTTCCATTTTTGCCCTACTCAAAATTGTTGGCACTATTTTCGGTATCACCGGATTAGAAAGTTTAACCATTACCTGGCCATCCCTTTAATATTTAAAATTTACTGGTAAAATTAATTAATAGTTATTAAATCAAAAAAATGATCAAAGAAATAAAAAACAAAATTCAATTTGCAGCTGTTGCTGCTCCAATCTACGCCGCTCAAAGTTTAGAACTTACTGGTAAAGAGGGAAGCTTTTCTAACCTCGAAAATTTAACCATTAACGGTATGGTTTCTGGTGCTATTAGTTTAGTTTTAATTGTCGTGTCGTTAGTTTTCTTCTTTATTCTTGTCATCGGTGGTCTCAAGTGGATCACTTCTGGTGGAGATGAAAAAAAGGTTGCTGCCGCTCGTGCTGAAATTACCAATGCTTTAATCGGTTTAGTTATTGTCTTTGCCGCTTGGGCCATTATGAAACTTATTGGCTCCATCTTTGGCATCAACATCCTTGGAACTCTAACCATTCCAACTTTCCAATAAAATCAATTTGATTTTTCACCCCTCCAATAATTTGGAGGGGTTTTTGTTTAGACTTCTCCTTTTTTTTAATAAAAATAAAAGTGCCCTGTCAAGGGAAAGGTGGTACGAAGTACCAAAGGGTTTTAACTTTATAGTATAATTAATCCATGAATTTAATCTCAAATATTTTCTCTCCTCCCCCAGTTTATGCCCAATCAGTTTGGAATAGTACTTGTGTTAAAGATACCGACGTCGCCACTATCCAAGGTTTTAATTGCCTTTTTGCTAATATTGCCCAAGTTATCGTTTATTTTGCTGGTCTTGCCTTTTTTATCATGTTCATTCGCGGTGGCTTCAGTTATCTAACTTCCAGTGGCGATCCAAAAAAAACAGCTAAAGCCACTTCCACCCTCACCCTGGCCATTATTGGCCTAGTTGGAGTTATTATTTCCTACCTAATCATCAAATTCATCGGTGATTTTACAGGCATCAATATTACTGAGTTTAATATTCCCAGTTAATGAAACGAATCTTAATCGTTTTATTATTTTTCTTATTTTTATTCCCCTCCTTGTCAAGGGAGGGGTCAGGGGTGGGTTTTGTCTACGCCCAACCAACAACTATTTTATCTGAAAATCAATCCACCACTCCACCCACCGTCACCCCAGAAGAAAGTTTATGGACCAGATTTTGGAATTGGATTTCCAAAGTTTTTATTAAAACTGATTACGCCATTGCCGAAAGATCAACCAAAAATATTAATTCTGACATGACCGAATATGGCACTACCTCAGACAATGGTAAACATTCATCTTCTGGCACTCGTCTCACCGATTCCCAAAGCCAAACCTGCTACAAAGGCAATGTTATTAAAAAAGTGATTTTAAATACTACTGGTTATCCCAACACTGACCTCACCCAAATTTGTAATTCATCAAATGGTTGTGTTGTTTCCTCTGGTTCTGATTCTGATTGTAAAACAGTTTCTATTAAAGATTTAGCTCATTACTTTGTTCAAATTAATAAACAATTCTATTGTGATAGTTCAAATAATTTAATTAATATTGAATCCAATATTACTAATGCTGTTATTGGCACCAGCCTTCCAGAAATTTCACAAAACAATCTTAATTGTTATCAACAAATATATAATGATTTTTATCTAGTCCCTAAAAACGGTTCCACCGAAGAAGAAAATTCCAAAAATATAGTTCAAACTCCAATTTCCGCCAGCAATCAAAGTTCCGGTGACAATGCCAATGCTACAAAAAATAAACTCAATAAAAATTTTATTCCTGCTAATAAAAATTGGAGTGGTTTAAACAGCCTCCGCCCCGCTAGTTGGAAAAAAGGTCCATCAGAAGCTGGTACAGGTACCGGCACTGGATTTAATAGTGGTGGTGTCGTTAGTCCTGGTACGTGCAATGCCAAAGACAGCCACTGTCGAGGCATGAGCACCATTGGTGCTTTTGGTCTTTCTAAGTCAGGCAAAACTTATGAAGAAATACTTAAAAGTTATTACGGCGACATCACTCTTAAAACCATTGACATCTCCAATGCTAATATTACTATTATTCCCAATGATAACGACGACTGTTCATCAACCACTCTAAATCTCGAAACTTACCTTAGTGGTCTTCAAGAAATACCCGATTCTTGGGGTGATTCCAGTGCAGGTGGTTATGAAAGTTTAAAAGCTCAAGTAGTAGCCGCTCGTACATATGCTTACGTCTACACTCAAAATTTAACCAAATCAATTTGTACTAGTTCTAGTTGCCAAAATGCTCGTTGCAATGCCATTAATAGTAGTCCTAATTTAGACAAAGCAATTAAAGATACTGAAGGCCAAATTATTGTTGATTCAAATAATCAAACTCCATTCGCCACCGAATATGCTCGTTCCTTTTGCGGACCATCTCTATCCGTTACTTTTTCTAACCATACCACTCCTTCATTTAATGGTTATGATGCCGAAGTTCAAACCGGCGAAAAACTTTATTGTTTATAAAGCAATATTTTTTTATGCTAAAATTATCTACAATGTCCGTCTCAAATATCTTACAGAAACTCAATTTCCGCGATACCAAATTAATTCCCCAATTTCCCAAATTAAATAAAAAAATTAAATTTGCTTCCATTTTAATAGCTTTCGTTTTTCTAGGTTTTCTAGGACACAAAATCCTCGCCGCCGATACTGCCATCGAAAAATTTAAAGCCAAACAAGCTGCTATAGACAAGGGGAACAATCAAGAATCCTGGATGAACGAATCCATGATGAGTAATGCCATGTCTATTAATACTGCCATTGCCGGCACCATTCCCGATTCTGTTCTTAATGGCACAGTCACCTCTTGGATCCCTGGCGGTATGATTGGTTTCACCAACAACGCTATCGCCACTCTTTATAATCCACCTGCCTCCGGTGTTCAGTATATTGCCGAAACTTTCAACAATTTTCTCGGCAAACCAGCCTACGCTACTAATGGTTATGACGGTTTAAAAGGTATTCAAAATATTTGGAAATCCTTCAGAAATGCCGTTTATATTCTCTTTTCAATAGTTTTTGTTGGTATTGGCATTGCCATCATGCTCCGAGTCAAAATAAGTCAACAAGCCGTTATTTCCATTCAATCCGCCATACCTAGCTTAATCACTAGTCTTATTTTAGTAACTTTTTCCTATGCCATCGCCGGACTTCTTATTGATCTAAGTTATGTTTTTCAAGGTTTAGTTCTCGCTATACTTTTCAGTTCCAAAGGTGGATTAAATTCTGAACTTTTCCCCGGTTTTCTTAGTATTAGCCCTACATTTTCCAATCTTGTGACTGCTGATTTTTGGACTGTTCTTCGTCTGACCTACAAAGCAGTCCCCATCGCAACTATGTCCGCACTATCAGGCATTGTTGCTGGAGCAATTGCTGGTCTTATAGGCGGATTCACAACTCTTATAACTGCTGGTATAGGTTGGGTCCCTGGCTTAATCGCTGGAGGCGCTGTTGGTGGGTTAGCTTTTATTCTTATATTTGCAATAATTCTAATAACAATTATCGTAAATGTCGTTAAGTTTTTCATTGGTATGGCTAAATGTTTTATTAATATTATTTTAAGGATAATTCTTGCTCCTCTTGAAATTGGTATGGGAGCAATTCCCAACAGTAAAATGAATTTTTCAAGTTGGATTTGGAATATAATTGCCAATTTAGCCGTTTTTCCACTCTCTCTTATTTTCTTAGTTTTAGTTAACATGATTATCGACAGTGTCAACACAAGTAATCTTTGGGCTCCTCCAATGCTCGGCGGCAGTTGGTTATTAGGTCCTCTAATCGGAATTAGCGCTTTAATGATTCTTGCCAAACTCCCAGCCATGATTCCAGAATTTATATTCCAACTCAAACCATCTCCATGGGGCAAAGCCATTGGTGAAAGTTTCGCTTCAATTGGTAAAACTGGTAAAATTGGCGAAGCTATTACAGGTGAAGGTCTTAATAGAGCATCAGATCTAACTGGTGAAGGCAATCGGTCATGGCAAAGAGCCCTCAGAGGAGCCAACACCATATGGCAAAGAGCTCATAATAGACACTAATCTTATTTTCTATTATTTATTTTTTTCCAAAAAAGTTTTCATTAATTTCTTGGCCACTTCAACATTCCTTGAATCAATAGCTCTTTTCAAATCTTGATATATTCTTCCAGAATCTTTATTCTTAATTTCCTTTCTATTGATCTTTTTAAATTCACCCAAAATATTTTTTATTTCAGAAGACTTCATATCATAATTAAAACTATCAGCTTGCTTTTTAATAAGAGATTTTGTTTGTGTCTTATCACTAACCCACTGTGCTTGATTTCTAATTGTCACAAAAAATGATTGAGGATTTTCTCCTTTTTTCAAATCAAGACCCATATACCTCATTATTTCATTTAAATCAACATCATTATTACTTAACTTTAAAGTTTTAATTAAAAACTCTGATAGAAATATATTATAAGCCGCTTCCACTGCCTTCCCTTCAGAATTCTTATGTGGCTGGATTTTAAGACGAATATGTTCATTTGAAAGTCGTGACATGTCTGGCCCAAAAGATCCTAGTAAAATACTAGCCCACATAGCAGGATTTGATGTATAAGTAAAAGTCCTCTCATTATTTATATTAATAAGATCAACCATACCAAAAGCCGATCTTACTTTATTTACAAACTTATCAACATCTCTCACATCTTCTTTACCTGTAACACAATTAAAAACCAAAGCTGCAGCCTCTTGTTGATCTCTAAAAAAATTTAAAGAATCAGATTGACCTTTTGCAAAACTGAAATCAACCTTCTTCTCTTGACCTACTAATTTTCCATTATCAAAATCAGCATACTTCCACAATAATGTTGATAAAGTCTCCCCGTCTTCTTTTTCAAAATTTTTACCATCCGGTTTACATAAATCTCTAGTTCCGCAAACAAAATCAAAAAATCCATAACAAGTTTTATTTGCAAATATTGGCAAAGTCCCATCTAGAATATTTTCTCTTAATGTTTGTTTTCCAGTTATAGGTCTCTTTAAATCTTCTTCTAATTTCATTACAGTTTGAACATAATTTCCCAACGACCCACCAAACCACTCCGCTCCAAATATACTTTCAAAAGGAACTTCGTTTCTGGATATTTTCAATTTCCCCAATGCTTTATATTCCATATTTAAAGTTCTTACTCCATCACTAACAATTCCCGTAAACGTTGGCAATAATCTCATTCTGTCGGCTAAACTCGAATCACCAAACATGTAAAATAAATTCCAAGCAGTATAGGCATTCATTTTATCCATATAATTAGCCTCTTTCCTTCCATTTTGATTGGCTAAAAATAAAGCCATTTCTTCCTTATAATTCCTAATTTCAAGTATTTTACCAAACACATCTTGATCAATATCCATTGATCCTTTATCCTTCCCAAAAATACCTTCTATTTTTCTATCATTTTCATCCAAAAAATAATCCCATCTACCTTTATCCTTCCCAAAAATACCTTCTATTTTTCTATCATTTTCATCCTTAATAAACTTACCATCGTTATCTTGTTTATAAAACAACTTTTTATAAAATTTCTCTTTATATCTCATACAAGTTTTTCCATTCTGGTCTGAATATTCCTCACATAAATCATGCAACATTTTACTCATCACCAACTTAAAATCTTCATTAAATAATTTTGTAAATTTTTCATTATCAAAAGCAGAATACATTTTATTTCCCCGAATTTTATCCAAATCTTTTCCAGCATAAAGTAAACTAGCTGCTCCATTATTAACCATCACCATATATTCAATTCTAGCCTGAGTTTCTCTACCCTCTTCGGTTTTACCTAGTTTTTTAAACCACTCTGGTGGAGTATATGTCTGCCATCTCATATCATCCATAAACTTCATCGCCATTGCCGCATTTTCCGGAGATATTTCCCATCTCGCTCCTCCTCTCATCTCTTGAGTATCTGGATCAGTAGTAAATGGTTCTACATCTACATCATCATCTAACTCCCTTTGATTTTTTCCAACTTCTATATTTTTATTTTCCAAAACCACCGACACTGCCAATTGTCCATATTGCTTTTCCAAAGAATCATCTGGTTTCTCCTTAGTCTCTTCTATTATTTGTTTTAAAACATTTTTAATAGAAACATTCTCATCGTCAATAATAGACGACACATTACTATTAATATCTAAAATTGACTTTCTTTCATTTTCACTCAATCGCGAGTCTGCTTCCACTACATACTTTCCTAATCCTTTCATTTCTACTGGTAAAAAATCATCAATTTGTTGCCCTGTTAACGCTGAAGTAATCAAACCTTCCGGATAATCTCTAAAAGAAAAATTAATTGCCCTAAAAGCCGTATTACCTAAAATATTCAAATTTTCTGTTGCTATAGTTTTTTGAATATCAGTAGCAGATGGATTTTTAAGGGTTGATTCAATACCACCCACCACACTACCTTTTTCATCTGGTTGATATTTTGTCCCTAAATTTACAAAAATCTCTTGACAAACCAATTGCGATCTTTCTTCTTCAATCTGGCCAGCAAAAATTCCACTATTATCAACCAATTTTTTTGTTATATCTTGAGTTTTTTTATTATTCTCTTTCACTCTACTAACCTCGGCTGTTTTTTTCATAAACTCCATCGGATTTAATACTGGTGCTTCACTTCCACTCATATGCCCTAATTATACCAAATCTAAATTCCTTCTTGTTAAATAAAAAGCCTCCATGTCAAGGGAGGTGGTCTGCTTTGCAGACCGGAGGGTTTAATTTGTTAAAATTATTTATGCCTTCGCTTTTACCATCCTCCAACATTTCTTCCATCGAAAACCACATCCGTTCTTATCGTTCCGCTCTTCAATCAAATCTCGAAATTACCATCAATTCTCTTTCCAACTCTCATCTCAAAATGCATTCTCTCCTCCATTCTCTCGGTCACACTAAAGAAGTAGACTTTTCTGCTTTAACTTATTCCCTCGACCGTCTTCCCAAAATCAGTCACGAAGTTGAAAAAATAATCATGGGTCAAAGCCCAGAAGTTTTTGAAGAGTCTGGTTATAAAAGTGTTTCCAAATGGAAAGAAGTTAAATCAAAAAATCGTCGTCGAGTTGCCTATCTTAATATTCAAAAAAAAACTTTGGCCTTTTTTATTGCCTCAGTTTCCGACATTGACGACCTCATTAATATTCTTATTACTCTTCAAGTCGAATGGAATAAATTAAACCAAGTTCTTCACAAAAATTATTCCCTCTTCTCTCTTCTTCAAAAAGATATTGGATCTGAAAAATTTTTTCAAAAATTAAACATTGATCCCAAAAAATGGCAACTATTCACTTCTTCTCTCGGATCAAATTGGCGTTCTAAAATTAAAAAAATTTATCGTTCACCCATTAATCTCAAGGTTCAACTTCTAGCCGCCTCTTGGCTCAATTACACCAAATCCACTCAAAAATGGTGGAAAAATATTGCCACTAATGTCTCTCCTGCTTTTCACCTTTCTCATCAAGAAATTTATTTTGTCTCCAGTAATACCCATAGCTTAATGAACATTTTTACTGGTTTCCCCCTTGCCCACCAGTTTGAAATTCTTTCTGATTTAAAAATCAACCATCCAACTCTTTATCAAATTTGGGAACAAATCAAATCCAAAAATTCACTTTTAAACCCTTCCGATTTTATTTATTTTGTTTCCAAACACTTTCTTTCCCATCCAGAAGTCAAAAAAAATTATCAAACTTTTCAAAAAAAACTAAGTATTTTCAATCTCCCAAACACTAATTATCTTGATATTACTTCCCAAATTTTTCCCATAAAAAATTTAATTAAATCAAAATATCTCGACCCGCGTCTTAAAATTAAAAAACCTCTCACTCTCGAAAAATCAAAAGCTTTAATTTTAAACATCGACTATCCTCTTGGCTTTGCTGCTTATCATATTCTCAGCGAAATCATGGAAAACGTTAAAAACATTAAAGGAGTTTATATTCTAGGCAAAGCTGCTGCTCTCAATAGCGAAGTCGGTGACATTCAAGTTCCCCGTCTTGTTTTTGATGAACATACTCAAAATTCTTATCTTTTTAAAAACTGTTTTAATAGCTTTTTCCCTTTCATCAACAATCAGGGTTCAATTTTAACCAACCAAAAAGCTGTTTCCGTCTTTGGCACTTTTCTTGAAAATAAGGCTCTTTTGAATTTTTATTTTAAAAACAACATTACTGTTATTGAAATGGAATCCGGACCCTACTTAAGCGCTATCACCGAAAGCTGCTACGACCAACAAGCCCCAAAAAAATCTATTATTGATCTCAATAATTGCCCCTTCGATCTCGGTATTATAAATTATACTTCCGATACTCCCTACTCTAGCCTTCAAAATCTAGGCGACAGTCAACTTGGCATCACCGGTATCGAACCAGTCACCCTCGGCAGTTTAGCAATATTACAACGAATAATTAATCTTGAGGAAGAAAAATAAATTAAAACCCCTCCTTTAAGTCAAAGGAGGGGTAGGGGTGGATTTTGAAAAATAAAAAATAATTTTTTGTTAAAATTACCAATGACCCACACTGACCGACAAGTTTTGTTAATAAAACTTGAACAAGCCAAAACCAAAATTAACATCGGCGCCAAATATCAACACACTAAAAGTAGTGGCCAATATCTTGTTTTAAATTTAGTAATCCAAGAAGACACTAAAGAAATCAGAGTTATTTATCAAGAACTTAATCAACAACCCGCTATTATTTGGAGTCGATCATTCGACGGTCCAGACGGTTGGACCACTCCCACCGAAATCAACGGCCAACTCACCCACAGATTCACTAAAATAAAATAATAACTTCTCCCTTTTTCAAGGGGAGATGTCGAGCAAAGCGAGACAGAGGGGTTTAAGCCATCAATTCTTCAAACTCTTCCTGATTTAAACTTTCCTTTTCTGCCAAAGCCTTTGCCACCTTTTCCAGTTTTTCTTTATTTTTCAATAAAACATTTTTAGCCTCATTAAACGATTCATCTACAAATTTTTTAATTTCATCATCCACTTTTCCTTGCATTTTGTCAGAAATTTTTGATGGTTCCATATAAGCCTTACCAAAATCACCTACATCAATTTGTGGTCCCAAATTAATTGGTCCCAAATCACTCATTCCCCACTCCACCACCATATTCCTTGCCATCCCAGTTGCATTCGAAATATCTGATGCTGCCCCAGTCGTAATATCACCAAAAATAAGATCCTCTGCTGCTCTCCCCCCCATTGCCATTGCCATCTGTTTAATTAATTTACTTTTAGTGTAATGGATAATATCTTTTTGTGGTGGCACCAAAGTAAAACCCAATGCCATTCCTCGAGAAATTATTGAAATTTTTGACACCGGATCCAATTTTTCCACATAATTCACCACCGCATGGCCAGCCTCATGATAAGCCGTCATCAATTTATCTTCATCACTTTGTGTTCGTTTCTTTTCCGCTCCTAATTTTACTTTTAAACTAGCATCATCAATATCAGTCATACTAATTTTCGTTTTATTTAATCTAGCCGCCCCAATTGCCGACTCATTTAACATATTTTCCAATTCAGCCCCCGAAAACCCCACTGTTGATTTAGCCACTAAATCCCAATTAACATCTTCTTCAAATGGTTTACCTTTCGCATGAATTTTTAATATTTCTTGTCTTGCTTCCAAGTCTGGTAATTCTAAAACTACTCTTCGATCAAATCGGCCTGGTCTAAGCAATGCCGGATCCAATAAATCTCCTCTATTAGTTGCAGCCAACACCACCACTGCCGAAGTCGGTTCAAACCCATCCATCTCTACTAAAATTTGATTCAAAGTTTGTTCTCTTTCTCCATGTCCACCATCCATTCCTCCTCTAATTCTACCAATCGCATCAATTTCATCAATAAAAATAATTGCTTTTCCTGCTTTTTTAGCTGTTCCAAACAAATCACGAACACGAGAAGCTCCCACACCCACCAACATTTCCATAAATTCAGATCCAGCCATACTATAAAATGGTACTCCAGCCTCTCCTGCTACTGCTTTTGCCAATAAAGTCTTACCAACTCCACTTGGTCCAACTAAAAGTACTCCTTTAGGCGCTCTCGCTCCCATTTTAAGATATTTTTCTGGATGTTTCAAAAAATCAACTATTTCCACTAAATCATTTTTCGCTTCTTCAACTCCTGCCACATCTTTAAAAGTTAAACTTTGTTTCCCTTTTATAAATAATTTTGCTGTCGACTTTCCAAAGCCAAACATTCCACCACCAGCTCCACCACCTTGCTTTTTAAATAACCACAAAATAAACATTATTGGCAATCCTACAGACAAAACCAAAACTAAAAAATCTCCCAACATTTTCCATCCTCGTCTATTTTCTATTTGCAAATTTAATGTCGACAAATCCACCCCCTCTTTCTGTAAAATTTCCGTCATAGAAATATCTACTTCTTTTGAAGCTACTAAAATTTTCTTCTCGTTTTTTAATGTTGCCACTATTTGACTATCAGCCACCACAATTTTTTCAACCTCATTATTTTTAGTTTTCTGAATCACTTCCGAAATTGGCACCTGAGAAACTGTCTCTGGTACCAAAAGTTGCATTAATGTCAATAAAATCCAATAACCTAAAACCAAATAAATTATAAATTTAACAATCTGTTTTGGTCCAATTTCAATCCTTTTAATTTTCACCCCCGGTGGTAATCTATCCAAAAGTTCCTTAGGTATTTGATTTTTATCATTCTGTTTTTTAGTCTCATTTTGCTTTGCAGAATCTTTTTTCTGTTCTGGCCTCTTTATTTTTTTCTTTAAGTCTTCAAGGAATTTCATCCCATGATTATACCATCAAAATCGGTTCAAAAAATTAAAAAACAAAGACTTCCGCCCTTGCTTGCCCGCCTCTGGTGGGTTAAGGGAGGATGTCCGCAGGACAGGAGGGTTTTATCTTCCAATATTATTCACCAACTCCAACAATAATTCCCTATTATCCTTTTTACCCCGATTATCCTCCGCTGCCTTCACCCAAAACTCATGATTACATTTTTCACATTTATAAAAAATTCTAAAATTATCATTTCGACATTCCGCCGCTTCTGGTCTCATTAATCCCCTACAATGACTTGCCCTATCACCAGGAATTATTTCATCCACATGCTTTCCCCACAAACAATTTGGACAATGATCCGTCGTTCCATTTCCAATTATCTTTTCCCCACACACTTCGCAAACAAAATTCTCCACCACTTTTTTCATAACCAATTATAAACCCTATCCCCACCCTTTCCCTTGACAGGGCAAGGGTTTAAGCTCCCCTGTCAAGGGGAGCTGGCGAGCAAAGCGAGACTGAGGGGTTTTATTTACCAAGCTCAACCCCCATCCTAATATCCTCATTCAGTTTTTGATTAAATAACAATTTTCCTCCCATCATACTAGCCTGTGGTTCCACCTGTAATGGTTGCCAATCTTTTGGAAAAGATACTAATGTCACCAATCCAGTATCTCCAAACCCAGACTGTTTTTGAACATAACTCACATAAGAAAATTTGTCTTTACCTGTTAAGGTATTTGCACTAGAATATTTTATTTCCACCGTTTCTTTACTCAACACTGGTACTGTCACCAAAAAACCCACTTCTTTTTTTCCATTAATTTCTTTAATTCTAATTTCATCACCCGTATAAATTTTTCTTGAATTACTCTTATCATCAATCACACTAATTTGCGATAAACTAATATCCACAGGTAAATAAACCCTTAAATAATTTTTATATTCACCACCAGGAAAATCATTACTTTTAGCCAAATTTTCATAATTAACTTTCAATGTCCTCTCCACTAAACTTTCATTAATATCTACCACCTGTTCCATACTTCTAGATAAAAAATAATTCGTTTTATTCACCCCAAAATTAGAATCCACTACAAATAAATAATCTGAAAAACAATTTTCTTTTGTACATTTCCCTTGATACATTGTTCCATCCCATCCTAAATCAGCTGCCAATTTAGCTGTTTCATTATTATTAAAAGCCAGTTGAATTTCATTTTTTTCCAATAAATCAACCAAAGAAAAAACTAATTCTAATTGCTGTTTCGCTTTTAACCCTTTTATTTCTTCAAACATTTGACTTCCCAAAGTCCCTAAGAAACTCGCCTTCTGAGTCGATCCCGGGAAAAATTTACTTTCTGAATAATATTCTGCCTGTTCATATAAATTATCCTTAGTAATTTTTTCTTTAAAATCAGTCACATTAATTTCTCCAATCACTCCCACAATTGCTTTCGCCACTGCCAAATTAATTCCAATCACTCCATCCACCTTTTTATTAATTTCCTGACTTAAAAACCATTGGATATCTGCCGAAGCCTTTACAAAATCAGGATTCCAATTAGCATCTCTCATAAACCAGTTTGCTTCTCCTAAATAATTTTTTATTTCTATTGGTGGTTCCACATGTCCCTTTAATTGACCATCAGCTTCATAAACATCTTTTACTTCAAAATTTAAAAGTTTTCCATTTTGAAAACTCAAAATCGCATAACTTCCAATAAATCCTCCTGTTGCCCTCAATTCTGCTTCATTTTGAAGCAATACTAAATATTCTCTTTTTCTTCCATCCAAACCCAACATTTCTGGTAAAATTTTTATTCCTTTCGACGCCAAATTCAATTTTTCTTTTATTTCCTTTAAATCTTGGGCTTCTTTTTGTAAAGATATCCTCCATTTTGCTGGCATCCAACTATAATCACCGTTCAATCTTGCTAAAACTAAGCCCAACTCATTATCAAAATTAACTAAATATTCTTCTTCTTTATTTAATTCATCAGAAAAATTTATTTCTCTTTCTTTAAAAATCGCCTGACTTATTAAATCCGCACTTTGACTGATCACAATCGAATCTTTTTCCAGTTTCAAAACATCCTCCCCCACTTTAAGTAATGTCTGATAATTTCTAATTATTTCAAATTTATTTAATCCAGTATCGTCAATTTGCTGATCAATTTCTTTAATCCTGGTTAAATTTTTATCCACCAAAGTTTCTACCTGTTTATATTTTTTCGCTTCAATTAAAACTACATTTTCTTTAATATTATTAAAAGCCAAAACTGTCGATATTGTCCATTTTATTGGCACTATTAATAATAAAAAAATAATTAAAAATAAAAACGGCAGTGTCCATTTATTTTTTTTAAAAAATTTATTTTTAAATTTAAATTTCTCCCTTTTTTTAAGGGGAGATGTCTCCGCAACAGCGGAGACAGATAGGTTTTGAATTAACGGGGTGGGTTTTATTATTTCATCCTCAAAACTATCATCAAATTCCTCCACCACATTTTCTTTAAAAGCCTCCGGCTTAATCTTCTCCACCTCCAACCCCATCTTTTTTTGCTTATAAAAACTTTCTATCTCCTCTAATTCCCCTGCCCTGTCAAGGGAAGGGTTAGGGATGGGTTTCAAAATTTCCTCTTCCACCACCACCTCCATTTTTCTTTTATTGACCTCTCTTTTAATCGGCTCCGGCTCTTTTTTTATAGCCTCCCTGTCAAGGGAGGTGTCCCGATTTATCGGGACGGAGGGTTTTTTAGGTTTTCTACTTTCTTCATCAGCCCTCGAAAAAAAATATTGCAAAGTTTCTATTATTCCATCTTTAAAATCATTTTTTGGCTCCCATCGTAATTTTTTCACTGACTCTTTCAATCTTTCTTCATCTATTTTTTCAATTTCAATCTCCTTTTGCATCACCTTATACCGTGTCATTTTTGCCTCATCTATCAGCACTTTTGCCACTTCTTCACTATTTGTCTCCTTACCCAAAATTAAAAAGAATTCTTTTTCCGTTCCCGACAAAAAACTCGCCCTTAAAATTGCTTCAACCAAATCTTCAATTGCCAAGATTCTAAACCTACTTTTTAAATTTGGTAACACCAAATTTTTATTAACCACTGCCAATTTTATTGCTTCCGCTAAAAAATTATCTTCGTCCATTCCTGGACCATAAACCCCTTCCGCTTCCACCATTCTCCAATTCAAATTTAAATTCTCTAAATCATTTTTTAAAAAATCAGCCTTCTTTTTATCATTTACGCAAACCAATGTAATTTTTTCACCCTTAAACTGATCCATTTTCCACAGGTTTTTATCTCCCAAAAAATCAAAAACATAATTAAATTTACCACTAACTTCCGACAAATCCATCAATAACTCAAAGTTCTTTATATCGCTTAATCCAACCACATATTCCCCCACCCCAACCACATTTATATCTTTATTCGACAATTCCTCCGCCAATTTTTTAGCCGCAAATTGATCTATTCCAATAATTAAAGCGTAAGGCAATGCCGAATTCATAGTTTATTTTAACTTAAATATTATTTACCGATCTATCTTATTCCCCTCCTTTTTTAAGGAAGTTTTGTAGGGGCAGACCATTGTGTCTGCCCAACCATTAATCCCTTGCGGTTATATTTCGGCAATTATGCGGTTATTACCTTCAAAATATGTTCTAACTTTTATTATCCATACCTCCGAAACGTGAAAAAACGTCATAACCCAATTCCATAGTTTTGTCATAATTTTTAAATTTAAAAGGGAAATTTTATGTAGGGGCAGACCGTTGTGTCTGCCCAAAATAAAAGGAAAAATAGTCCCAACCAATTTCAAATGGCCAAAATTAAAATCCAAAATCTGTACTAATTTCAAGCAGGGGAATATATCAAAAATAAAAATAAAACCTCCCTGTCAAGGGAGGTGGCGATCCCGCAACTGCGGGAGAGACGGAGGGTTTGTTCCTGAAACGCTCCGCATTTCACCAGACATAAAAAATTCGTAGCAAAAAATATATAACGAGAAAAATAAAAAAACAAAGACTTCTCCTTTTGTTAAGGGGAGATACCGGTTTACCCGGAGAGAGGATTTGAGGTTCTTTTCAGCGCTAAAATCGTCAACACACAAGCCAATGCTTCCGAAAAACCCGTCACCCAAGCCGCTCCAATAATTCCAAACCTTGGAATCATTAAAAGATTACCCATAAAATTAACCACCAACACCACCAAACCTAAAATCAATATTTGTTTTTGTCCACCTTTAGCAATCAAAGTAAAACCAAATAGATGATTGATATAAGAGAAAAAGAGGGGAATCAAAAGAATTCTTAAAACTGTTATTGATGGTTCATACCCACCTCCAGCCAATACCGTTACCATTAATGGCGCCAATAAATAGGCGAGAGGGATTAGCACCATTAAAGCCCCCAACATAATTAAAACTGACCATTTAAACAAATTTTTTTTACCTTCCGATTTACCTGAAAAAACCGGAAAAACACTATTCACAAAATAATAAGCCGGTTGCACCATTGTCGAATAAATTTTATAAGCTAAACCATAAAAAGCCACTTCTTTGATTCCAATAAATTTATCAATCATTAATGAATCAATCGCCCTGTCATATCCAGTAAAAACTAACATATAAACACCCATCGGCCACGAAGCTTTTAAAAAACTTAAAACAAATTTTTTGTTTAAAATTTCTAATTTAAATGTCCCCAAAACCCTCTTCAATAATTTCCATCCAATACTTAAACTTAAAATCCTAGCTATCAAATAAACCCCAAATACCCACATTAAACTAATCGGTTCATGCCAAACCAGCAAAACTATTAAAAATATTAACGGAAAAAGAATATCTATTATCACTTTTAATCCCATTCTCAACTCTGTTTGAAAAATTATTTCCAAACTTCCAGCCACCGACGTAAACCAAATCATCATCAAAGCTACAAACACCTCACCTTTAATCAAAGCAAAACCATTCCAACTAAAAATTAAAATTACCCCCAAAACAAAAGCAAATAAGGTCGTTAATAATCTTGCCCAAGTTACCTGCATGAACAAATTATTTCTTTCCTTGCCGTTCTTTCCTGAAGCCTCTTTTACCCCTATCACTTTTGTTCCAAAATCAGATATCGAATCCAAAAGTAACAGCACTGATGTCACTAAAATATAACTACCATAAACATCAGCTCCCAATTTTCTTGTCAGTAAACCAGTCGTTACTAAACTAATTAAAACAGTAATTCCTTTAGCTACAATCTGCACCCAAGTATTTAACAGCGACTTTTTCAACATTATCTATTTTAAACAATTCCCAACACTAATACTAACAACCAAACATTTTGTGGCAAAGTCAACCAATAATGATCAACCAAACCACTAATAACCACTACTCCTAAAATTATTTTAAAAATCCAATTTATTTTTTTTCTAGAAAAATTTTCACTAAAAAATAAAAACATTAAAAATAATCCCAATATTCCAACCTCACTCCAAGCCAAAATAAAAATATTATGAACCGGCTGCAACCAAAAAATTCCATTGTTTTTTTGAAACTCAGGTAATCTCACCAAAAAATTTCCCAAACCTACCCCAAATAAAGATGATTCTTTTACCATTTTAAATCCCGCCACATTCAATTGAATCCTTTTTCCAATTCCGTCTGAATCCCATCCGCCCAAAAAATTAGACACTTGATACTCCATATTAACCAACCTCAATCCAAAAATTATCACTCCAAAAAACAATAATATTAAACCAAAAATATTAAACTTGTTTTTTATATTTTTTAATAAAAATCCCAAAATTAAACCCAAAGTCAAAATCCAAATTGTTCTACTCCCCGAAACCATTATTCCCATAAATCCCAACCAAAATACCACCCACCAAAAAGTATTATTAATATACCCTCTCTTTTTTAATTTAAGCCCCACCCTGTCAAGGGAGGGGTTTGGGGAGGGTTTCAACCACCACCATAACAATAAACTCACCAATAAAAACCCCGCCAAACTATTTGGATGAGAAAAAGTTCCATAAGCCCTAATTAAACCTCTTCCCAAAACTGACATTTGCGCGATTCCAATTGTATTAAAACTAAAACTTCTTTCCCCTAACCAATAAAAAATTCCATTTAAACTTCCACTTTTAGCCATTTGAGCCATCGCCAATAAACTCTCAAAAATAATCCAACAGGGGATAATTTTAATTAAATTTTCTTTTATTAAGGCTTTATTTTTTCTAAAATAAAAAAATGTTATTAATAATTGAGCCACCCTTAACCATTTATAAAATGCCACCCAAGGATTAACCGCCATTAAAATATTTATTCCCACAAAACCCAAAATCACCAAATTTTTAAAATTAAATAGCTGCTCCCTTGTCAAGGGGAGCTGTCTCGATTTTTGTCGAGACTGAGGGGTTTTAAAAAGTTCACTTCCAATTAAAATTACCCAAACCAAATCCAATAAATACAAAGTAGGGGACAAATAATCAATCCTAATTCCCAATAAATAGCTCCATTCTGGCCAAAAATGCTTACCTAATTGAGTCGGAATTAAAAGCAAAAATAAAAATAGCCACACAACCCAATCTTAACATATTAAATACTTCTCCCTTGCTTGTCCGTCCGCAGCTTTAGCAAAGGAGGATCAAGGGAGGTGGTCCGAAATTTCGGACCGGAGGGTTTAATCCCTTAGGATTTCTTTATCACAATATGTCTCTCTTCACCTTCACCCTCTGATTCGCTCTCTATTCCTTCAATTTCAGCTAATGTCATATGACAAATTCTTCTTTCATAAGAACTCATACTCGCCATCGGAACCGGATTACCAGTCTCCAACACTTTTTCAGCCAAAGACTTAACCATGTTTTCCAATCTTATTTTTTGTTCTCCTCGATAATTATTTACATCCAAAAGAACTCTAATTCCCTCACTAATTTGAGATCTGATAATTAAAGATAAAACAAATTGGATTGAAGCTAAATTTCGACCTCTAAAACCAATTAATCCAGCTGGATTTTTAACTGTTATTCCAACTAAAACCTGATTTTCTTCACCATCCACATCTTCCACAAAAGCTTTTTCCACTTCAAAATTCATTTTTTCCAAAAGTTCACAAGTGAATTTTAATATTTCTTCGTTTCTTTTTTTATTATCCATAGTCGCTATTTTAACACGAAAATTTTAAAAAAATTGCTCTCTTGCTTGTCCGTTCGCAGCTTTAGCGTAGGAGGATCAAGGGAAGCTGTTCCGATTTATCGGGACTGAGGGGTTTTATTCATTTTATCAACTACTATTTGTTGAACCACCATAAAACCAGACGTTATAAACCAATATAAAAGCAACCCCAATGAAAAACTCCAACCAATAAAAATTGTCATCAACGGCATCATATAAGTCGATTGAGTTCTCATCATCGCCATCATATCATCCTCTTTATCTTTAGTAGTATTAGCAATTGATTCACTTACTTTTGGAGCAGGCATCATCAATTTAGCACTTAAATATTGTAAAAAACCCGAACCAAGTAAAAGTATCAATGGCAATATCAAACCTGAGTCCATTCCTTGAGAAAATATTTTTGCTGGAGTCTGTATTAAATCAGAACCAAAAAAACTCATATCAAATTTAAAATTTTGATCAATTCTAAAAGATTGAATTAAATTATTATTAATCTTTTCCAAGGGAACTTTTCCTTCAGAAAAAAGACTCACCATATTAAAAGCATAAAAAAACAAAAGCAATACCGCTATTTGAATAATCTGAGGTAAACAACCAGACAATGGATTAACTCCTTCTTGTTTATAAAGATCCATTTGAGCTTTAGCCAAAGCTTGTTTATCCTTTCCAAATTTCTCTTTTAATTTATTTAGTTTTGGTTGTAATTCTCTTATTCTTTTAGCCGATTTTAAACTTGGCATCACCAATGGTAATAAAACTAATCTAATCACCAATGTCACTATAATAATGGCCAATCCAAAATTGCCTACCATATAATAAACAGCAAACAAAGCATTTACAAACGGAGCAAGAAATAAATTCATATCGTTCATTCTACCAAATCAATTCCACCTTTTGATAGGGGGTTGCATCTTAAAATTCTTTTTATTCCCAAAAACAAGCCCTTAATCACCCCATATTTTTTCACGGCTACATAAGTATATTCGGAACAAGTTGGTGTAAACCGACAATGATTTCCAATTCCAGTCCCAGAAATATATTTCTTATAAAAAACCAACATCTTCAATACTATTTTTTTCATTTATGTACGGGCAGACCATTGTGTCTGCCCCTCAATAATTCTATTTATTTCTTTTTCAACTTCATCATATTTTTTACCTAAAATTTCTTTTTTCGTCAAAAAAATCACTCTTGTCCCATTTTCAAATTTTTCTAATTTTTTTCTGACTACTTCTGATAAGACTCTTCTAATTCTATTCCGATCCACCGCTTTTTTAGAAATCTTTTTCGACACTATAAACCCAAATTTTTTCTGATCATCATTTTCTTTACACGTCAAAAAACCAAAAAGAGGAGAGTATAAAATTCTCCCTTTATTTTTAATTTCAGCAAATTCCTTCTTCAACCTAATTCTATTTTCTCTTTTTAACACAACCAATTTTATCATTTAATATAGACTTAGCCAGTTATTTTCTTTCTACCCTTAGTTCTTCTTCTTTTAAGCACGTTTCTACCATCATGATCCATCATTCTTTTCAAAAATCCATGAACACGGGCATGTTTTTTTGCTTTTCGCTGTAAAGTCATTTTTGTCATAGCTGCTATTTTATCATAAAAACTAACAATCTAATATTATTTAAACCCTCCTTGTCAAGGGAGGGTCTCCGATTTATCGGAGGGGTGGGTTTTGTTTAATTTGATATCTTTTCTTTTGTGGAAAACTCATCTAATATAAACATTACCCCAATCGATTTTTCCACAATTTCGATTTTAAACTCCTGCCTATTTAACCGTTATTTTTTATGATTTTAATCTCCCTTTAATCAAAGGGAGAAACTCCGCGACAGCGGAGAGAGGAATTTAAAAATGGATATTGAAAGAATTTGGAAAAACACTCAAGAAGAGTTAAAAATAACTCTTGCCCCAGCTATCTTTCAAACTTTTGTTTTAAAAACCCAACTCATTAACCTTGAGAATAATCTTGCCATTATTGGTTGTCCCAATACTTACTCTGTTGATTTCAACAAAAAACGCCACTATGACGTCATCAAAAACGCCCTAGACAATCAAACCAAAAACAACAACACCCTTAATTTTATTGTCCAAGAAAATTTAAAAACCGATTTTGATACCACCAACAATACTCCACTTTTTTCCTATTCTCCCAACAGGGTTACTAATTCTTCTCTTCACCCAAAATACACTTTTGAAAACTTAGTTGTTGGTAATAGTAATAATTTTGCCTTTGCTGCCGCTCAAAGTATTGTTAAAAATCCCGGTCTTTCTTATAATCCTTTCTTTATTTGGGGTGGGGTAGGAGTTGGAAAAACTCATCTTATGCAGGCTATCGGACATGAACTTCTCAAAAAGAATCCTGATTTAAAAATAAAATATTTTTCCGCTGAATCATTCGGCAACGAATTAATTGGTGCCCTTAAAACCAAAAACATGAATCATTTTAAAGAAAAATATCGTAATTTAGACTGCATTCTCGTTGACGATATTCAATTTATCGCTGGTAAAGAATATACCCAACAGGAATTTTTTCACACTTTCAATGCCCTCCATATGAACGGTAAACAGGTTATTTTAACTTCCGATCGTAAACCTAGTGAAATTGACCATCTTGAAGATCGTCTTGTCTCTCGGTTTATGGGTGGCTTAACCGTCGATATTCAACTTCCCGACTACGAAATGCGCATCGCTATTATCAGCCAAAAAATTGAAGAAAAGGGGATTCAAATTACTCCCGAGGCTGTTGAATTTTTAGCCAATAATATTGAATCAAATATTCGCGAAATTGAAGGTAAGCTTCAACAAATTTCCGTTCAATCTCTATCTCAACAAACAGGGGAGATAGATATTCTTTTTGTCCAAAAATTTTTCAATCCTTCCTCAACTTCTACTAATTTTAGTTTACCCACCACCAAATTAAATCCTCGTCATATTATTTCTGTCTGTGCTAAACATTTTAATATTAAAACCAGTGACCTTTGTGGAAAAAGTCGCAAGAAAGAATTGGTCACCGCTCGTCACATTACTGCTTATTTACTCTTAACCCAAATAAACCTACCTTTAGAAGAAGTTGGACATCTTCTTGGTGGTCGTGATCATACCAGTATTATGCATGCTCGAGATAAAATAACCAACGACTTTTCCACTAATCCACAAACTCGTCAACTTATCAACCAAATCAAAAACACTTTTTAACCCTTAAAAAGTTTTCCACTTTACCGAACCACTTATCCACAATTTTATCCACATTTCATTTTTCATTTTTCCCCCGAAGTTTACCCAAACTCAAAAACAAACTATAAGCTATAGCTATTAATTTTTACCTTATTTTAAACCTTTTCTTACTTTATAACACTCCAATTACTTTAATTAAATCATAACTTTCCGTTATTTTTAAAACTACCCCACTTATTAACACTCCCTACTAAACATTACTACTGTTTTGGATATTAATTATCTTTATTAAAAACCTTTAAACCTAAACTATTTTTTGATAATATAAGTCAATGAAACTTTCCCTTTTACAAGAAAATTTAAACACTGCATTAACTAATGTTTCTCGATTCGTCTCTTCAAAAAATCAATTACCTATATTAAATAATATTTTATTGTCAACCGACAACGGTAGACTGAAACTTTCAGCTACTAATTTAGAATTAAGTATTAATTATTGGATTGGAGCCAAAATTGAAGAAGAGGGGACAATAACTATTCCCTCAAAGGAGATAACTGAATTTGTTTCTTATTTAACCCCTGGAAAAATTGATCTTTCTCTAAAAGGAAACAATCTTTTAAATTTATCTTCATCAAAAACCGAATCAACTTTCACCACTAATCCTTCCACTGATTATCCTGATTTCCCCACCCTCAACCCAGATACTTGTTTTGAATTAGATTTAAACATTTTAACTCAAGCCGTTTCCCAAATTGCTTTTTCCGCTGCCACCGACGACAGTCGTCCAGTTTTAACCGCCATCCTTTGTCAATTTACTTCTGACAGTTTAAATTTAGTTGCTACCGATGGTTTTCGTTTATCTTTTAAAAAGATTAAACTAATTAATCCTATTGATTTAAAAACCGACCAAATCACCTTTTTAATTCCTGCCAAAAGCCTTTTAGAGGTCACTAAACTCGCTAAAACCAACACTAAAGTTAAAATAGGTTTAACATCTGACGAACATCAAGTGGTCTTCGTTCTAGATGATGTAGAGCTGGTTTCTCGACTTATTGAAGGGGAGTATCCCGCCTATCAAAGAATAGTTCCAGAATCTTTTTCCACTAAAGTCTTTTTAAATAAAGATGAATTAACCCAAGCTGTTAAAATCGCCTCTGTTTTTGCTAAAGAATCAGCCAATATTGTTCGTTTTAATATTAAAACCAATTTTATTGAACTTACTGCCAACGCTCCTCAAATCGGTCAAAACAAAGCCACTGTCGATGCTAAAATAGAAGGCGAAACCCTAGAAATCGCCTTTAATTATAAATTTTTAATAGATTTTCTTAGCGTTTGCAAAAGCCAAGAAATTATTATCGAGTTAAATGAATCCCTAACCCCAGCCTTTTTTCACGATCAATCAGATAAAGATTTCTCCCACATCATCATGCCAGTCAGATTGCAAGACTAATTTATTTTAGAAATTTGAAATTCAAAACTATCTGTTTTAAATAGTGGATTTTTTTCCAACCATTCTTTAAATTCAGTCTCAGCTTTATCTTTATCTTCTTCTTTTTCAATTAAAATTACCAACACCCCAGGTTTTAAATACCCTGCTATTTCCATTATTTTACCTTTATAAGGTATTACTACCACCTCATTATTTTCAGATCTAGGATTGTCAGACTCATATTCAATTATAGTTGGTGTTATTATTTGTGTCGGTACTACAATCTGGCTTGGTGGCGTAATAGTAATATTTTCAGTATTATTAGTTTGTGTACTTCCATAAAAAACCTTTAATATAATTAACACTATTACCAAAAAACCTAAAAAAAACAACATAAAATATTTTTTTAAAAATTCAATCATTGTTTTATTCTAACTTAATTTATAAAATTCTTGCAAATTTTGTAAATCTTGAATAAGTTCCCATTTTTACAAAACCCGATCCTCCTCCACAAATATCAAGATTTCCCCCGGCTCCATCATGAATCCATAATAAATTACCAGATGAATCTCTTCCTGCAAAAATTCCAATATGATCATTTGATCCCTCAATTCCTATATCACCCAATTGTAGGCTATTACTTGATATGCTTTTATCTTTCGCGCCAGCATAAATACTTGCCACATTACCCCTAGTCTCTATTCCAAGTTGATGGTAAGTCCAAATTACAAAACCAGAACAATCTAATCCATAAACATTTCTATCTGATCCAGAAGGAGAATTATTATTACCAAAGTTAGTAGTACCCCAATTCATATCAATGCCCCTCACTGGTTCACCAGATTGGTGACCTCCACCATACCAGTAACAAACTTTGTTTAATAAAGAGCTAGCCATATCCACCACCATTTGTCCTGTAACTGTTTGGTTTGGATCAACTGTTGGTAAAACAATCGGACCTGAAGATGAGATATATGGGGTTTCTGAAAATATAGAAGTGGAAGTTTCTGCTTCTTCCGGTGGTACTAAACTTGAAACTGAATTTCCCATTAATATTTGATATCCAAATAATCCCCCAAAAACTAAAAGTATTATTGGTCCCATCACTGCTGCCGATACTGCTCCAATTAAAAGAAACGGCAAACCCACAATAAACATACCACCACCAATAATTGCCCCACCTACTTTTCCAAAATTTTCTTCCAAACCCTTTTTAATTCCTATTCCCAATTTTTCCGCTATTTTACTAACTACATTTTTTAATATTTTAGCCGCCGCCGCTACTGCCACCACAATCGCCCCTATTCCAGTTGCCGAAATTGCCGCTGCCCCAGCTGCGGTTGCCGCTCCTGCCGCCGCCGCAGTACCAGTCGTTGCCGCTGCTTTAACTCCACCACTTAAAATTCCACTTAAAACCGTTGAAATACCCTTTTGAAAACCTTGTTCTGCTATGACGCCTAAAGAATTTTTTGCAAATTCACTAATTGCTTGATTTCCAATTTTGCTTATTAACTTTTGTTTTGTCCCAAACATTGTCTTATTCAGCCATCCGCCTGTCAATTTATCCACTCTTCTATACCAACCCAAATAACCTTGAGTTCTAGAAAATAAATTACTCACACCCTGATCGTTAAAACCAGAAATTACATTTTCAAATGATCGCACTTCTTTTATATCCTTCGGAAGATTTACATTTTTTAAGACACCTCTAATTGATTCATATCTATTTTTAATTTCTTTTACTTCTTCCGGCTTCTTAGTTAAGAAATTAGTTACGCCTCTTAAATCAGTCCAAGCATTCTCTAACTTACCTGGACCAAATTGGTTATTATTTTGTAGTGCCTCGTCTTTTTGCTCGTCAATTATACTTTCACTAAAATATATTTCCGAAACTAACTTCCCATACGCCCTTACATTATTTGATTCTTCTGCCTTCAAATCGGGATTCATTTTTTTAGTTTCTTCTAGTAGTTTTTTTTCAAAAACTTCCTTTTTAAACTCATTTATTCCATCTACATTTTCTTTCTTCCACTTATTCATCTCTATTTTTATTTTTTTTACTTCAATCTCCGTCTCTTTTTTATCTTCTACTATTAAATTTTTTGAAACCACTTCTATCAAATCTTTTATTTCTTCTCCACTTGTTTTTATCTCTTCTTCTCCAAAAATAGACTTAATTTTAGATTCAAGTTCATTTTTTAGATTACCATCCCCATTTAAATTTTTTGTTATTTTTTCACCTAATTCTACTATTTTCTGTTCAACTGGATTTTTATTTTTTTTGTAATCATCTATATTAAAAACTTTCGCACCACCAGAAAAAACATCTCGATCAATATCTTGTAAAGCTGAACTTCCATCCGTTCTGTTTGCCATTACCAAATTATATCAATCTTAAACTATCCCGTCTCCAAACAATTTATCATAATCCATCTTATTGTCTTCTTTTTTAAATTCTCCCTTGTCAAGGGGAGATGTCGATTTATCGACAGAGGGGTTTGAATCAAATATTGGTTGTGGTTTTCTTGCCAATTGTGGTGGTTGAGGTATTCTTTGTTCTTCAGTTTTAACAAAAATCGGTTTTTTATTTTCCGAGACCACTACAACTTCTGGCCTTTTAAATAACACCGACTCAGTTTTTAACTCCGGTTTTATTTCAGTCATCGCTACTGTGGGATTAAAGGAGGTGTTCCGCAGTGGCGGAACGGAGGGTTTTACTTCAATTTCCACTGGTTTTATTTCGGGAACACTAACTTTAGGAGTAAAATTAATGGTTCTTATTTCATCAGTTTTATTAGCAGTCAATGCTGACTCAACTGGTTTTACCTCCATCGGTTTTATTTCTAAAACATTAAAATTAGTTGTCGTTTCAGGCATTTTAATCTCCATTGATTTTATTTGCCCTGCCCTGTCAAGGGAAGGGTTAGTGAAGGGTTTAGGTACTTCTGGTGGGACTGAGGGGTTTTGAACCGGAATTTTATTTTCAATCTCTACAGTTTTTATTTCTGGAATATTAAATTTTGGCGCCACTGGAGTCGTTTTTACCTCGACTGGTTTTAAGTCTCCCTTGTCAAAGGGAGATTTAGAGGGATTGAAAACAGCTGATGGGTTTTGAAACGGTTTCGTTTCTATCGGTTTAATTAGTGGTTTCATTCCATTA
Source organism: Candidatus Shapirobacteria bacterium (assembly GCA_041661765.1). GTDB lineage: Bacteria > Patescibacteriota > Microgenomatia > UBA12405 > UBA12405 > WARW01. Next base: position 65,156 of record JBAZTV010000001.1, read on the forward strand.
TTTGGCTTTTGATCACTCAATAAACTTTGCTTTTTTAAAATATCTTCTGGATTAGAAGTAATTAAATTATGTTCATCAGCCGAAGCAATTATTTGAATTGCCACATGGTTTTGCCCAGCAAAGAAAATTCCTTCACCTTTACTTGCCGATAATAATAATTGTTTTTCTCCCTGACTCAAATAAAATACTTCTCCAATTTGGTCAATAGCCGCACTATGTTGTTTTAATAAAATTTGAATTGAACTATTAGTAACTATTTCTTTACCATAAGCAGTTTTCAAAAAATCATCAACATCTTGGGTAATTGTTGTCACTCCCAAATAGTATTTTCTGCCTCTTTTAACAATTCCTCTTAAAAATTCAGCTGAATCATCATGTTGCATCAAATACCAGGCTTCATCCACCACCAATATTCTTTTTTTCAATGTCTTTTTAACAACCGTCCAAATATAATCCAAAATAATTTGCATTGCCACAGGTCTCAAAGCATCTTCCAAATTTCTAATTCCAAAAACTACAAATTTATTAGTTAAATTAACCGTTGTCTTTTGGTTAAAAATTCCCGAAAAGGATCCTTTAATATATTTTTCCAATCTGGCTGCCAAACCTTTAGCTTTTTCATCTTCCATTCCAATCAAAGATTTATACAAATCCTCAATTAATGGTGGTTCTTTGTCTTGAGTTACTGGATCAGGAGTAATCCCTTTCATCTTATAAGCATCCATCATTGCTCTATCCATAATTGATTCCTCAATCGGATCCATTTCACCCAACATCACTTTTAATAGTTTATGTAAAGATAAGATCTTAGTATTTAAACCATTTTCACCCTGTTCTTCGGCTAAAGTTAAATCAAACGGATTAATTTTTGAACCTTCACCATAACCAAATGCAATATATTGGCCGCCAGAATTATCACACAATTCTTTGTATTCATTTTCCGGGTCAATCACAATAACATCCGTTCCCATCATTAATGATCTAAGAACCTCCAATTTAATTAAATAAGATTTACCAGCTCCAGCCATAGCAAAAACAACTGAATTATAATTTGGCATTGAAAATCTATCAAAAATTACCAAAGACCCATTATGCATATTAATCCCATACATAATTCCCTGATCATCTGATAAATCTGACGACACAAAAGGGAAAGTAGTTGCCAAAGAGGTAGTATCCATATTTCGACTAACTGCCAATCTATCTTGGCAAATAGGTAAAGTCGATACAAATCCATCTTCCATTTGTAACGTCGCTTTTTTACTTATAATCAACAACGATCCCAAGGCTGCCTCTAAATTTTTATTTACTCTATCCAGTTCAACTATAGAATCAGCCGTTATCGTTACATAAAGTCCAAATTGAAAAAATCTTTCTTCGCCTTTAACCAAATTAGCCTGCAAATTCAAAGCATCCTCCAATTTCGCTTGTGTTGCTGGATTAATCAATCTACCCCTTTGAATATCAGTACTTAACTCGGCCTCCATTTCTGTGATTTTTCGGCGAAGATCATCTAAAACTTCTTTTCCATCGGTCGGATAAATAAACATTGAAATATTTAAAGAAGAATCAAAGTTAATCAATGACGACAACCAATTAATTCCCACAAATCTCGGATATGCCGCAACAAATAAAGTTCGATAATATTTATTATCAATTCTAATATGGTTAAAATCCACTTCCAAAGCTGATGGAGCAATTATATCTTTAGTTGTCACCAACCCTTGAGTGAAATCTCTTTTATTTGGATCAACTACCTCTGTTGGTGTTGCTGGATTATTTACTACTGTTGTTTTTTTATTAATATTAAAAAGTTTCATTCCATTTGCCCTCCTGTCACTACCGGTGCTTGATAATTTACATTTTGAACCTTTTGGCTAACGGCAGTTTCTTCATTATAAGTTCTATAAAAAAGATCAATTACTTCTTTATTATTCAAAGGTTTTATTTCCAACCCTAGTCTCGAAAAAAGTCTCAATAAGTGATCTACTTTTGGTTCCAAATTAATTTTAGCCTTTTCTAAAATATATTCTTTAGTAAATGGTAATTCCTGACCCCTGCCTTGCTGTAAAAACATTTTTATTCCTTTAGTTCCACCAGTTTTAATTCCCAACTCCAAAGACGAAAAAGTAATCGCAATATAAAACGATTTTGATAAAATATCACTCTTTTTAACTGTTTCTTCGATAAATTTTCTATATAGACTAATCCTTTCCTTTAGGCGCGGGTTTAATTGCTTTTCCTCCATATTTTGCAAATTTTTTAAATAAGAACTTACATCTTTGGCATGTGATTGAATAATAATTTGTATTGGAAAATTTAAAGAATTTATAATTCCTCCATAAGCAAAGACTAAAGCCGATTGTTCTGGCTCAGACAACAAATCAAAATTAACAGACGACACACTTAATACCTTTGAGCAAGATCCATCTTTCATAATCACAATCCCATCAACCACATCTTCTATTGGTAAATGTTCCTGAGTACTTCCTTTAATAGCAATCTTTAGTGGATCTGTTGGCATATTTTAATTATTAGAAATAATTCTAATTGGTTGAACTATTTGTTCATTTAAATCTATATTAACTCTATCAAAATTATAACCATCTTTTTCCGCAATTATCAGATATCTACCATTTGCCAAAGGAGTTGTTATTTTAAATTGACCTAAAGAATTTGTTTTTAATACCCTTGAAGGGTTTCCTTGTTCATCTTGGACTTCAATAATTACTCCATCAATTATCGCTCCCTCCATATTCGTTGCCATACCCACTATTACATTAGGTACTTCTGGAATATCTGGCATTGGAATAGAGCCAAAAATTGCTTTTCCTGTCGCTCCTAATTTTTCTGTTTTAAGATTTAAATTTGCTTTTTGATCTTTCCAATCTTCTACTTTTTCTTCAACTTTTTCACTCGGACTTACTTCTACTGCTAGTTTTTTTTCAGTGATTATTTTTTTAATTTCAGGTTTTGCTTCAAGTTCTATATTAATTTCTTCTTTAGTTCCACCTTTTTTTATTCCAATTACACCTATTGCATCTTTTAATTTATTTCCCCAAAGATTAGATTTTAATCGTCCTCCAGTCATTACAATATCATCTTCATTCTGGTTTATATTTTTTGTTAAATCTAAATCAAGCCAATTTTTATTAGCCTTTCTCCGATAAATATAAATTGTTGGTGAATAAATTGCTTTTAAAAATGAAAAAATCCATACTTCCAATGGTCTATCCTCGAAAGGTATAAAAGCCAAAACTAATCCACCCCCAGCAAAAAGTAATATTAACGGCCACTTTACCAAAATTATTAATTTAGTTGAATTAATCATTATTGCCAAAACTATTCCCACTGCCGCCTTCAAAAATTGCTTCAACGTCATATCTCCCACAAGTTTAAATTCATAGGATGATATTTGCTGTGGAATCGCGTGCTGTTCCATCCTTTAATTCTACCAGTAAACGGTTTAATTTAAAATAAAAATGAAGTCGCCCTGTCAAGGGAGATGTCCGAAGGACAGAGGGTTTTAATTTGATAAACTACCTTATGTCAAAATTAGTCATTGTTGATGGTCATGCCATTATTCATCGAGCCTATCATTCAATTCCACCCTTAACTTCCAATGGTCAACCCGTCAATGCTCTCTACGGTTTTTACTCCATGCTTCTCACTGCCATAAACACTCTTAATCCTAAATATTTAGTCGTTTGCCTCGATTCTCCCGGTCCTAATTTTCGCAACCATGAATTTTTAGGTTATCGGGCTAAACGTAAACCAGCAGATTCTGATTTAATTTCTCAATTACCATTACTAGAATCAACCTTAAAACAGGCTGAAATTACCACTTTTTCTATGGGAGGGTTTGAAGCCGATGATTTAATTGCCACTATTACTGCCAAAGCTCTCAAAAAAATAAATAAAAATAAGCGAAAGTTGATTGACGAAATTATCATTATCACTGGTGATAAAGATTTAATGCAATTAGTCGACAAAAAGGTTTCTCTTTTTGTCCCTATTCGCGGTCTTTCGGAAACTAAAATGTTTAAACCAAATGATGTCGAAGAAAAACTCGGAGTTTTACCTACTCAAGTTATCGACCTAAAGGCTCTAATGGGAGATATGTCCGACAATTACCCTGGTGTTGCTGGCATCGGTCCTAAAGTCGCCACTGATCTCCTTTCTGAATATCAAAATTTAGACAATATTTATCAAAATTTAGACAATATTAAACCATCCATTAGGGAAAAATTAGAAAATAGTAAAGATAATGCCTATCTTTCGCAAAAATTAGCCACGCTTATCAGTAATATTCCTCTCAATTTTAAACTTTCTTCCGCTAGATGGACCCCAACCTCTTTCACTAATTTAATTTCTCTCTTTAAAACCTTTAATTTTAAATCTTTAGTTCAACGAGTTGAAAAACAAAATCCAATTAAAATTAATCATAAAAATGAAATCCAAACACACCAAACCTCACTATTCTAAAGAAAAGTCGCCCCTGTCAAAGGGAGATGCCCGCAGGGCAGAGGGGTTTGTTCCAAAAATAGTTTTAGTCCAAGACTACATCAAAGAATTCGGAGGTGCTGAGTCCGTTCTCGAAACATTATCTGAAATTTTCCCTAAAGCTCCTATTTACACCACTCTCTATAAACCAGAATTTCTTGGTCCTCATCAATCTCGTCTCCAAAAAAAATGGGAGAGCCGGGTCCATCAAAGCTTTTTTCAATATATTCCTTTTGTCCACAAAATCATCAGCCCTCTTCGTCTTTTATCTCCCTTAGCCTTTAAATCTTTTGATTTTTCTAAGTTCGACATCATTATTACTTCAGCCACTGGTGCCTATTTCCCTAATTTAATTAACAAAAAAAGTGCCAAATTAGTTTGTTATTGCCACACTCCACCTCGTTATCTTTATGGTCTTCCTACTGCTCGTAACTTCACTAAAAATAAATTCATTTATGCCTTAATTCAGGTTTTAAATCACCTTTTGAGAATTATCGATTTCAAATCTTCCCAAAATGTTGACCAATTTATCGCCAATTCTCAAACCACCGCCGACCGCATCAAAAAATTCTACCGCCGCGATTCCATCATTATTAATCCGCCTATTGAAACAATAAAAGAAAAGGCGAGCGATGGTGATGTTTCCGCGCGCAATATCCGAGGTGCACTACCGAAGGGCGTGAGCACGGAAAAATTATCATCCGAGCCATATTTCTTAACCGGTGGCCGATTAGCTCGTGCCAAACGTTACGACATCGCCATTCAAGCCTGCAATCAATTAAATTTAAAATTAAAAATTTTCGGCCGTGATTTTGCCAATTTTTCCGATGAATTAAAAGCCATGGCTGGCCCTACTATTGAATTTTTAGGTGAAGTTACTCAAGACCAAAAAGACCTACTTTATTCCCAAGCCCAAGCTTTTATTTTTTGTTCCGACAACGAAGATTTTGGCATGGTTCCAGTCGAATCTATGGCCCATGGCTGTCCAGTCATTGCCTATAAAAGTGGGGGAACCACTGAGACTGTTATCGACAGTAAAACTGGTGTTTTTTTTGATGAATTAACCCCTAAATCATGTGCCACCGCCATTCAAAAATTTCAAAAATTAAAAATCAATTCCAAAGACTGCATTTCCCGCGCTGCCGATTTCTCCACCGAAAAATTTGTTTCCAAAATTAAAAAACTAGTTTTTAGCCTTTAATTTTCTCCATTCTTCATTCATTGCTTTATCTAGTGTTACCAGATCAACTTTATTTTTTTTACAATAATCCAATAAGATTAAATCCACCAAACCCATTTTATTGTCTTTATATAAATTATCAAATACTTTTCCATCAAAATCTAATTTAGTTTCATTAATAAAACCAAAAATTTTATTATTCAACATGCTTATTTTTATTTTTTTGAGATCATTCTTTAAAATTCTCTTATATTTTAAAATTGACAACGTTTCAATTAAAACTAATAAATGAATCAAAGGTCTATCGTTCTTTTTTTGTAGTTTTTGAAAAATATCTACCGCTTTATCGTGCTGGCGATCATTAACATCATAAAAAGCAATCCATACACAGCTGTCAACTAATATTTTATTTTTTTCCATATAATATCTCATCTATTCTCATACTATAATTCGTTTTTTTATTACCTTTCGGTTGTGTTGCCCAAATTTTTTCCAAATCATTCCAAAATCCATCCCAATTAGGTTTCCATTTTTTTGATTTTATTTGTGGAAATACTTTTGCCACCACCACATTCCCTCTTTTTACATTAATCGTTCCCTGACCAGCAATCATTTGGTCAATATAATTAGAGATGTTATTTCTAAAATCAGATATTTGTACTGTAATTGTCATTTGTACAAAAATTTTATCAAATTTGTACATCAAGTCAATAACTTAGCCTTTCAACCATTTTTGTGTCTCCAATGCCGCTCGACAGCCTTCACCCGCCGCCAGAATTGCTTGTCGATGATTTTCATTCACACAATCTCCAGCTGCAAAAATCCCTTCCATACTAGTCATAGTTACTAATTTTTCATTTTTACCTACTATTATTTGACCTGTTTCTCTTAACTCTACCAATCCCTCCAAAAATTTTGTCGCCGGACTATAACCAATCGCTACAAACAACCCATCCAATGGCAATATTCTTTCTTCATTGGCCTTATTATTCAAAACACTAACCGACTCTAATTTTTCCTGGTTTTGCCCTTCTTTTTCAAGGGAGGGTGCCCACGCCACTGCGGGGATGGGCGGGTTTATATCCTTTACTTCTGAATTCCATAAAATCTCTATTTTTTCATTTTCCAATACCTTTTTTTGTTCCGCCGCACTAGCTCTAAATTCTTCTTTTCTAACAATCATAAAAACTTTTTTAGTAAATTTCGCCAAAAATACAGCATCTTCACAAGCTGTATCTCCACCTCCCACCACTGCCACTGTTTTATCTCTAAAAAACATTCCATCACAAGTAGCACAACTACTTATTCCATATCCAATTAATTCTTTCTCTTTTGGCAGACCTAACCATTTTACTCCCGCTCCGGTAGCCACAATCACAGTTTTGCTTTGTAAAACCTCTCCACTTTCCAACTCTAAAAAAAAGTCGCCCCTATCAAGGGGAGATGTCGATTCATCGACAGAGGGGTTTGTTCTTTGAATTTGACGAACAATTCCAGATTTAATCTCTACCCCCAATTTTTTTACCTGAGTTTGAGTATCCATCATCAATTTAAAACCACCAACTCCATCTGGAAATCCCGGATAATTTTCTACCATTGGAGTGATTGTCAATTGACCCCCCGGTTGATTTCCAGCAATCACAATCGTTTTAATATCCGCTCTCGCATGATAAATTGCTGCTGTTAACCCGGCTGGTCCTGAACCGATAACTACACAATCATATTTTATATTTTCATTCATACCCATCATTCTATCAAAAGAGCTTTACTTTTTTAATTTTTTAATTAATACTTAAATAATGTCCAAGAAAACTCACCAAGTTGTAAAATTAATTTTTGATCTCATTCAAAATAAACACAATTTTATTTTTTGGGTAGGAATTCGTTTTCTTTCTACTTTCTTACCCTTAGTCACTATTTATTTGTTTTCAAAAACCATTAATTTGGTTGAAATTAAATCAGATTTTTCCGCCATCTTTTTTTCCATTCTAATTATTTTTACTGTCAGAATTTTTGATAACTTTGTTCGCATTAAATCTGTAACCAAATTAGATGAGTGTATTAGTGATATTAATTTTGATATTCATAACTATTTTATTAAAGATATTAAAAACGAAACCAAATTAGAAAGACATGAAAGCATTCAAACCATTCGTAATTTTGCCGATGCTACTGCTTGGACTTTAAGGCTTTTTCGCCAACCAGGAATTGATAGTTTTGTTTCCCTATTTACCATTCCTTTTATTATCCTTTTTGTAGATTTTAAAGTTTTTATTTTAGAAATTGTCTATATTACCGTCTATTATTTCATCGACCACTACACCACTCAACGCTACATTAATTTTAAAGATATCCAAAATACTAAAATTGAAAGTTATTATGCCAAACTTCATGAAACTAACGATGTTGATCTTGAACAAAAAACTTTTAGTCGTAATTTTGCTCGCCTTTGTAATTGGTGTTTCACTGAATGGTTCACTCTCCAAAACACCGCCGTTTTCTTTTACACTCTAATCTTTGCTTATTTAATAATTTCTGTTTCCAGTGGTACAAAATTAATTTCAGATTTAGTTTTAATTATGAGCTATATCGCCTCAACTCAAGTTTATTTAAATTCCTTTTCTGAAATTAAAGATAGTCTCGCTGATATGTCTGTTTCGGTTGACCACATTGCTAAAAATAAATCCATCACCGCCATCGACTTCGACGATTTAGTATAATAAATTATGCCAGAACTTCCCGAAGTTGAAGTTGTCCGTCTTTTTCTCAACCAACATCTAATTAATAAAACCATTTCTAATTTAGAAATTCTTACTCCAAAATCTTTTATTGGCGATCCCAAATTAGTTCAAGGCCAAAAAATAATTAAAACTTCTCGCATTGGCAAACAACTTTCTCTTCACTTAGAAAATAATTTAATTCTTCTTTTTCATCTCAAAATGACCGGCCAATTGATTTTTTATCCTCCCTTGTCAAGGGGAGGTCCCGAAAGGGGAGGGGTTTCGCTTGGTCATCCCACTCCCAAAGAAGATAAATCAATCTTACCCAACAAATCAACTCGTCTCGTTTTCACTTTTTCTAATGGTTCGAAATTATTTTTTAACGATCAGCGCAAATTTGGCTGGGTCAAGCTTTTTAATCAGGATGAACTTGCCGAAGCCCAAAAAAATCTCGGTCTCGACATTTTAAGCCCAAACTTCACTCCTGAATATTTTTACCAGCAAATCCAAAATACTTCCCGTCCAATCAAAATAGTTTTACTCGACCAAACCAAATTTGCTGGCATTGGTAATATTTATGCCAACGATTCTCTTTTTTTGACTAAAATTAATCCACAAACACCCTCAAATAAAATTAACTTTAAAAAAGCTTCACTTCTACACCATTTTCTAATTCAAATTATGACTGAGTCAATTAAAGCTGGTGGCTCCACTGCCAAAGATAATAAATACATCCACCCCGACGGTTCCAGTGGTCAGCACCAATTTAATTTTCAAGTTTACCAACGAGCCGGCGAACCTTGTTTAGTTTGTCAAACCCCAATTAAGCGAATCACTCTCGGTGGTCGTGGTACCTTCTATTGCCCCAATTGTCAGAGATAATTTCATTTTTATTTTTATTAAAAAAAACGATCCATTTTTAACAGATTACAAATCCTATAATATTGACAAATAAACATTTTTTGTTAAAATCTCCCCATTAATTCAATTTCTCTAATTAATACAAGCATTAATTAACAAGATTTGTTTAATAGTGTACTTTAAAATTTGTGTGACCTTCTATAAAAATCCAAGAGTTTTTAACTCTTTTATATAAAAAAACAATTCAATATTAAGAAAGGTGTGATTTTGTTGAACGGCAAAAAACCTATATACAAACCTTCTTTTTTTAAGCGATGGGAAAAAACTTGTTTTCAATCATCTGAGATTATTATTCCGATTGTGTTAAAAATTCTCGGAAATATATCTTCGGTGGTAGACATGGGGTGTGGAACAGGGCCTTGGCTTTCAGTCTTTAATAGTTACGGAATAACTGATTTCACAGGTATTGACGGTGACTATGTTAATGAAGATGCGTTAGTTATTACTAAAGAACATTTCAAAGCATATGATCTTAATAAACCTCTTGATCTTAGAAGAACTTTTGACTTAGTAGTTTCTTTGGAAGTTGCAGAACATCTCTATCCGCAAAACAGTGAGACTTTTGTAAAAACTTTAATAAAACATGGGTCAATTATTCTCTTTTCTGCTGCTATACCTTTTCAAGGTGGAACCCATCATTTTAATGAACAATATCAGGATTATTGGTCTGAGATTTTTAAAAAAAACGGTTACTTTGCAATTGATTGCATTAGACCAAAAATTTGGGACAATAAATCTGTTTACTGGTGGTACAGACAAAATATTATCCTATATATTAAAAAGGAAACTATCGAAAATAACGATACATTAAAAGAACTTTACAAGGAGACAAATTCCTTATTAAATCGTGTTCATCCACAAAATTATTTAACTAGGATTTGTCAAACAATCAAATTTTCACCAGTTCTGGAGTTTGTAAAATTTTTTATCAGCAGATAGAAATAGAAGATCAACAAATTAAACTAAGCCGTAGGGTTAACTTTTAACACCTTACGGCTTTTTCTTGTTATTTTTTTATTTTAATTCTTGACAACCTTTCTATATCGGACTAAAATAGTCCAGTATGAATTTATCAACTAAATCTCGCTATGGACTTCGCGCTCTGACCAATCTTCTTGATCAAGACTGTTGTTGTTCCATCAAACAGATTTCCAAAAAAGAACATATTTCTTCCGATTATTTAGAAAAAATTTTTGCCAAATTAAAAAAAGCCGGTCTCTTGAAAGTTGAAAGGGGAGCTTGTGGTGGCTACTCTCTCAGTCGTGACCCCAAAAAAATTACCCTAGGCGAAGTCATTAATGCTCTCGAAAAACCAGAATTCATTTGTCCTGATTTTTGTGATTGTCAAAGCAAATCAGTTTGGCAAAAAATTCAATCTGGATTCAGTCATGTTTTAAATTCTATTACTCTCGATCAATTAGCTGTTTCCAAAAATAAATCAGTTTATCTTGACTATGCCGCTTCCACTCCTGTCGACCCCGAAGTTTTAAATACCATGCTTCCTTATTTTGATTTTTCTTTTTGTGGCAACACCATGTCTCTCCATCAAATGGGAAGTGTCGCTTCCCAAGTTGTCGAATCTTGTCGTCAATCCTTTGCTAATATTTTAAAAGTTCAGTCATCTGAAATTATTTTTACTGGCTCGGCCACCGAAAGTAATAATACTGTTTTAAAAGGGATTGCTTTTGCCAACAAAAATAAAGGTAAACACATTATTATTTCTTCAATTGAACATGATTGTGTCTTAAACAGTGCTAAATGGTTAGAAACTCAAGGTTTTGAAATCAGTCAAATTTCTGTCGATAAATTTGGTCTCTTAAATTTAGATGAGCTTAAAAAAACCATTCGCCCCGACACCATTTTGGTCTCTATTATTCATGGCAATAATGAAATAGGCACAATTCAAGATCTCGCCAGCATCGGCCAAATTTGTCATGATCGCGGAGTTTATTTTCACACCGACGCTTCTCAAAGTTTTACTAAAACCGACATTGATTTATCTAAGTTAAACGTCGATCTCTTAACCGCTTCTTCTCATAAAATTTACGGTCCAAAAGGCGCAGCTCTTCTTTATATTAAAACTGGTACCAAAATTACCCCGCTTCTTCATGGTGGCGGTCATGAATTTGGTCTCCGTTCCTCGACTGTTAATCTACCTGCCGTTGTTGGTTTTACTAAAGCCGCCGAAATTGCCATTAAAAATTTTGATCAAGAAAATAAAAAGTTATGTGAACTTCGCGATTATTTAATTAAAAATATTTTAAAATCAATTTCCGATTCTCATCTCAATGGTCACCCCACTAAACGTCTTTCCAATAATATTAATATTTCTTTTACTCGAGTCGAAGGAGAGTCCCTTCTTTTAGAATTAGATTTTTATGGCATCGCTGTCTCTACTGGTTCCGCTTGCTCTTCGGCCTCTCTGGAACTCAGCCACGTTCTTTTGGCTATTGGTCTTAAACCTGAACAATCACATGGTTCCCTACGTTTTAGTCTTGGTCGTTTTACCACTAAATCCGAAGTGGATTACCTGTTAAAAGTTTTACCTCAAGTTGTTAATAAATTTAGGCAAATTTCGCCATTTAAATCATAATTATGTATACCCAAAAAGTTCTCGAACACTTCAGAAATCCTCACAATTTTGGTTCCATGGAAAACCCCACCGCTGTCGGTCAAGTTGGAAATCTTGCCTGTGGTGATGTCATGAAACTTTATTTAAAAATCGATAAAAACAAAAAAGGGGAAGATTACATTCAAGACATTAAATTTGAAACTCTTGGTTGTGCTGCTGCCATTGCCACCAGCAGTATTGTCACCGATTTAGCCAAAAATAAAACTTTAACCGAAGCCTTAAAGATAAAAAACGAAGATATTATTAAAGCTCTCGACGATTTACCTGCCGTCAAAATTCATTGTTCTTTATTAGCCGCTGATGCTTTAGACGAAGCAATTTATGAGTTTTATCAAAAAACCAATCAACCCATCTCTCCTGAGTTAGAAAAGCTTCATCACCGCATCACCGTTTGTCAAACTCGTTTAAACCATTAAATATTGATAAAATAAATTATGTTTTTAGTCAAAACCGTTTATGCTCAATGTCCTGTCTGCATCGTCACTGTTGGTGGGGGAATGTTTTTAGCCCAAAAACTAGGCGTCGATGATTTTTTGGTTTCTCTTTGGATTTCTGGACTCAATACTGCCATTTCTTTTTGGTTGGCCCCCAAAATTAAAAATCGAATTTTAGGTAGCCCAATTATTTTTTCTTTATTAATGTTTGGTTTTACTCTTTTTTATTTTATTTCTACTGGTCAAACAGGTTATTCTACTAATAAGATTCTTGGTTTAGATAAAATTATTTTTGGCCAAAGCTTAGGTCTTTTAATTATGTTTTTGGGTATTTTTATTGATCGTCATTCCCGTAAATTAAATGGTGGTAAAATTCTTTTTCCTTACCAAAAAGTCGTCTTTCCTGTCGGCACTTTAATCATTTTTACTTTACTTTTTAAATTATTATTTAAATTATAAATTAAACTCTCTTTTTTTTAAAGGGAGATACCCCGCTTCGCGGGACGGAGGGTTTTATGAACAACAAAGAAATCGAAAAATTCATTAATAAAACTAAAGAATTAGAAAAAGGTCATCAATTAGATCTTTCTTCTGGAGAAGATTTATCAATTGCCATCATGAATCTTATCGGTATTGAAGAACACATGTTTTTTACTTCCCAAAAATTGGACGACATTAAATATCTCAATATTCTAAATTCAGCCAGGGAAATGAGAAAAGAATTAATGAAAAAAATCGTCAAAGAAGGTCATGGTGAAGTTTGGTGTACTAGTAAACATCTTTTATCTGCCTCCATGCGTCTCATGGAAGTTGGCACAAAAAGTTTAACCAAAGGTGACCAAAAAGAAGCCAATGATTATTTCAAAAAATCTTTTGATTTATATAATCTTTTTTGGGGTTTAAATTTAGGTTTAATAGATTCCTCTATGGAAACACACCATGGCGCGTCTCTACTTCCTAAAAAAAACATACCTGTCAAAGAAAAACCCATTCCTCAAAAAAGCCTAATGGGAACTATTAGCCAAACTATCGGTAAGATTCTTGATTGTTGTCGTGAATAACTAATCTCTAAAGATCAATAATATTCCCACAAAAACAAAAGTAATTGGCCAAAACATATCCCAGTCAATCATTTTTGGAAATATTTGATTCCATAAAGCTGTTAATCCTACTAAGATTAATACTACGCCTAGAATATTAATTCTCTTTCCTTTTATTTTTTTATCCTGCCTTGCAGAAATTTCTTTTGTCATTGATTTCTCTTTTTCCTTTTCAGTTTCTTTTGGAATCACTAACCATAAAATTAAATAAATCAAAAGTCCACTTCCACCACCAATTGCCAATAAAATAAAAATAATTCTAACCAATGATCCGTCAATTTGAAAATACTCAGCCAATCCACCGCAAACACCAGCAATTATATTATTATCGACTGATCTAAATAATTTTTTTGTCTCCATTATTAGATTCTAGCAATTTCTCTAATCTTTTCAATATTCTTAATCACCATCGTTCTTTTTTTATTATAAAGATATCCTTGTTTTTGAAATTTCAAAATTTGTAAAGTTACAGTTTCTCGAGTCAATCCAGCCATACTAGCCAAAACCCGGTGTGGAGTATTGAATTTAATTACAATTTCATTACCTTTTTTTTCACCCACATCTTTAGCAATCAAGCAGATCAATCCCGCCACTTTACTTTCTGCATCTCCTGCCACAATTTGTCGCCAACTAATAGATAAATCAAGTAGTTCATCTATTAATTTTTTATTAACCTCACGTAATATGTTTTCGTCTTTCTCAATAAATTTTACAAACTCATTCATTGGCACTGCCCAAAGTTCCACCGCTGTTATTGCCTCGACAAAATATCTATTTGGTTTTTTATGAAGCCCATTTATTCCAGCACAAAAAAACAATGGTCTTAAATTCGGAAGACTTGTTTCCTTCTCACCATTAACCACATAAGCTCTTAAAAACCCGCTTTTTTCTATATAAGCCGTATTTAAATTCTCTCCCGATCTAAACAAAACTTGTCCCTTTTTATATTTAATTACATCAAACTGGCTAAAAAATGACTCTAACTGTTTCCTAATTTTATCGTTCATAAAGTACAAAACTATTAATTATTAAAAAATTATTAAATTTTTATTAAAAGATAATAAAATTTATTATATCACTAAGTTTTTCTAATATTTCTTACTAATTTTTAATAATTTTTTAATAATTAAGTTATAATATGAGCCTGTGGTTAAAAAAATGGAATTTCTTAATCCAAATTTGGATTTAAATATACCTCTAAAGTCAGATAGTGTTACCCCAATTCTTGAGGCTGCTAATCAATTAAAGGAAAAAATAGATCAAGCCGAAAAAAGAGCTAAGAAAGCAGAAGAAGAAAATGTTGTAGATTCTTTAACTGGTTGTTATAATCGAAATTTTTTTGAAAAATTTAAACAAGAAAACTTTGATCCCAATCGTGATAATAATAAAATTGGTTTAGTTTTTGTTGATGTTAATAATTTAAAAACTGTTAACGATAATCAAGGCCATGAAGCTGGTGATAATTTAATTAAAAATACTGCTAATTTTTTGAAATCAAATTCCAGAAAAGAGGATTTAGTTGTTCGTATTGGCGGCGATGAATTTATAATTATTTGTCGTAACCATGATAACACTCCTAATTTTGAAGAAAAAATCCTCAATAGAATAAAAGAGAGATTAATTGACAATCCAAACAAAGATCTTGCTTTTGGTGTTGCTGTTTACAATAAAGAACAAGATTTTTCTAACCTAGATAAAACTAAAGATCGTGCCGACACTCACATGTATCAAAACAAAAGAGATATGAAGGCTGAAATGTAACTTTTCACTAACACTTGAGTTTATAATACTATTATGAATCTCTCAAAAAGAGCTCATTTTATTATTTTTTTATTTTTTTTAATTTTAACTTGGATATCTTTTGGAATCGAAAAAATCCAAGCTAATGAAAAATATGCCACCATTGTCAATCCAGTCAGGAGTCGAGAATTATGGGTCGATAAAACTATTAAGCCTATAGATGACCAATATCAAACAATAAATAATCTAAAACTAAAAGCCACTTGGTTAATTCAAGACGATGTAATTAATGATCAAGAACTCATCAAAAAAATTAAAGAATTTAATCAAGACCAAGAATTAGGTTTATTTTTAGAAGTTAGTCAAAATTTAACCAAAAAAGCTCGAGTTTATTATCCCACCCAAACAGTCTGGTACAGCCCCAAAGCTGTTTTTTTATCAGCCTACAGTCTCAATGATAGAAAAAAAATAATTGATCAAATGGTCGCTGATTTTAAAAACACTTTTGGATTTTTACCAAAATCGGCCGGAGCTTGGTGGATTGATAGTTGGTCACAGCAATATTTAGAAAAAAAATATCACATCACCACTGTCATGATTGTTGCCGACCAAAAAACTACCGATAAATACGGAGTTTGGGGGCAGTGGTGGGGTTACCCATATCATCCTTCACCTGATAATATTTTAGTGCCAGGAAACTCAAAAACAGTAGTTATTCAATGGGCCCAAAGAGATTTAGAAAAAGCCTATAGTGGCAGTGGTCCTTTAGTCTCAAATTTTTCACTTCAAGCCAACGATTACACCAGCCAAGGATTAGACCTTAATTATTTTAAAGATTTAGTCAACCAATATTTATCAGTCGAAAAATTAGGTCAAATTACTGTCGGTTTAGAAACAGGCATGGAAAGTATCGGACATGAAGAAGAATATGCAAAACAATTAACCTGGATTGCTAACAATCAGGTTATTAGTTTAAAAATGAGTGAGTTTGGCGACAAATATCGCTCCGTTTATGAAAATAAAAATCCCAAAAAAATAATTTTAAGTAATTGGATATTAACGCCGGAATATCGGGAAAATCAAAACCTAGGCGAAAAAACCAATTACAATCCCAATCTAAGTTTTAGTGATAAATTTATTGCCGATCAATCAGAATTTTTAAACCGAGTTTTATCAGAAACAAACAACAGAAAAGAAATTAAATATTGGCCAATATTTTTAATTATCATCCCTCTTCTATGGCTATGGAGTAAAAACATAGGCTTAATTTTTTGGCTTTTATTATTATATTTACCTATTTTTAGATCATATTATGATTCGGGTTGGAAAATATTTTTTGGTACCACTATCGAAAATTTAATTTTAGTACAGTTGTCAATATTACTTATTGGTGGATTTTTAATCACCAAAATTAATAAAAAATTTAAAATTGATTGGAGTGCTTGGTGGTCGGTATGGATAGTAAATTTATTAATTTTTACTGCCAGATACTCAGTTATTGATGGTCAACGTCATCTTGGTTGGCTAGTCGATAATTTTAGATTTATTGGTATCACTTTTGGTCAGGGTGTTAAATTTTTAAACCAAGATTTAATAGGATACGTAGCCGCTACTATGTTGAAATTTAATCCAGGTTGGATTTGGAATAATTGGTGGGTTTGGATGATTTTTTATCCTATTATTGAAATTGGATTAGTCTTTTTAATTAGCAAATTAATCCCCAAAAAACTTAGATATTTTATGGCCATATTATCAATATTTTTTATAATTTATATTTTTGGTTTAGATCCAATAACTGTAAAATAAAATTTTTTATTTTTCTTTAAATTTTCCCTCAAATCTCTCCACCAAAGAATAACAACAACCACAAAATATTTGCTTGTAAAAACCTTTAGTTTCTAATTTTTTACAAATATTTTGTGGCACCAAAAATTCAATTCCTACTTTTTCTCCAATTTCTTTTCCAATCTTTTCAATCATTTCCGAATTTTGATATTCGCTGGTCAACAGTGTCGAACTAAAAGCCTCAAATCCATTTTTTTTAGCAAACTCCGCTGTCCTTTCCAGCCTCAACCTCCAACATCTCTCACATCTTTTAGGTTTTAAAAAGTCCCTCTTGTCAAAGAGGGATTTAGGGAGATTGGTTTCAAACCATTCTCTTGGTCTCCAATCCGCCACTATCATTTTCAAATCACCAATCATCAATTGCATTGCCTTTAACCTCGATTGATATTCCGATCTTGGGTGAATGTTCGGATTGTAATAATAAACTACAATTTCACTAAATCTTTTTTCCAACTTAATTGATTCCACTATTTTTAATAAACAATCAGCACAGCAAGCATGTATTAACAATTTCATAAAATATTTTAAATTTAAAATTAAACCCTCCCTGTCAAGGGAGGGTGCCCGCAGGGCGGGTGGGTTTTATTTCCCCAAAAACTCTTTCATTTTTTCCAAACTCCCTTTCACTTTTGGTTCTTCAAAATGTTTCCTGGCCGGTTCCAATTTTTCAATCAACCAATCCGCTAATCCATTTTTCAAATCCAATGGATATAATTTTTCATTTTTATAATCCTCAATTAATTCATCCACTTTAGTGTAGACAATATCTCCACCAAATTTTTCTGGTCGGCTGATTTTAAAATTACCTGTTTTTTCTCCCCAAAACACCAAAGTTTGCACCCAATTAATTAATGGATTAAATTCAATTTCTTTTGGTGGTCCGTAAGCTTTTTTAATCTTATTTCTAATTTCATCTGGCGTGTCATGAATAAAAATCGCACTATTGGGTTTTGATTTGCTCATTTTCAAAGATTCTTCCAACAAAATTTTATCTCCACTTTCTGTAGTCAAATTTTTACCATCTTCTGTCAATAAACCAAAACCTTCATTTGAATTTTCCGGTCCAGTTAATCCCGCAATCAAATTTTGATGAATTGCCACTGGGGCAATAATTTCCCCTTTACTATTTTTTAATGGATTAATGGTCAATTTTTTAGCCACATCTCTGGCAATTACATGAGCTTTTCTTTGATCCATTCCCGCATGAGCCAAATTAACCTGCATCGTAAAAATATCTGCCACCTGGAGTGGGGGGTAAAACAAAGTTGCCATATCCACATCGTTACCTTCCTTTTTGCCCATTATCGAAATTGATCTTAAATTTCTCGACAAAGTCACATGTTTACCCACTTCCATAAAAGTTTCCCAGTGAACAAAATTTTTCTCATACAAATCTTTACCAGTCACAAATTCTACTTGATTTTCATTCACCCCATAACACTTTAAAGAGGCGATTAACCCTTCTTTAAAATAATGTTCGGTTGCCCAGCGGATATTTTCCCAATTTCCGCCCAATTTATTATTTAAATAAGAATGAAAATCAGCTAAAAATATTTTACATTTAACTCCTGCTTTTAAAAAATCAGCAATCTTTCCCATTGAAATCAAGCCAGTTCCCAAATGTACCATTCCTGATATTTCAAACCCAATATAATGATTTAATACAGTTCCGTTTTCTAGTAATTTTTTCAAATCGTCTTCAGTTAATACTTCCTGACAATTACGGGTGATTAATTTAATTTTTTCATTTATCTCCATAACTTAGAGTATAAAGCTAATTTTTAGAATTTACCATAGATTAGTGGCGTATAATTACTTTGATGAAAAAAATAATTTTATTTTTAGTTATTTTCTTTTCTTGTTTTTTTTCTTTATCTAAAAATACCTTTGCTATTGATCTTTATTATCGAGCTCAAGTCATCAAAATTACCAATACTGGGTCTGGTCAAAATCTCGATTTAAAAATTAATGATTCTAAGATTTCAGATAACACTATAGTCACTATTACCAATAATTTTTCTTTAGATGAAGGCCAAACCACTTTTAGTAATCAAAACAATTATCAAATCGACGATTGGCTTTATTTAAGTCAAGGCATTGACCCCTTATCTGGCCAAACCAGTTATCAAATTGCTGATTATGATCGCAGCTCAGCTATTTTTTTGCTTTTTATGATTTTTATTATTGCCGTCCTACTTATTAGTTCGTGGCATGGGCTTCGTTCTCTTTTGTCAATGGCATTATCCTTTTTAGTTATTTTCTTTTTTATCCTACCCAATATTTATCATGGTTCCAATCCAATTTTAATTGTATCTCTAGGCATAATTTTTATTATTCCAATTACTTTTTACCTCTCTCATGGTCTAAATAAAAAAACTACTGCCGCTATTATCGGTACCATTATTAGTCTTTTTATTGCCATTGCATTATCCTTAATTTTTATTAAATTTGCCAAGTTAACTGGTACTACCAGTGAAGAATCTGGTTTTTTACTTTCCTTAAAACCCGGTTTTTTTGATTTTAAATCTATTTTATTATCAGGAATTATTATAGGTGTTCTTGGTGTCATTGATGATATTACTATTTCTCAATCAGCCGTTGTTTCTCAATTAAGAATTGCCAATCCAAAAAACAAAAAAATATTTTCTCAGGCCATGGCTATTGGTAAAGATCATATTTCCTCCATGATCAACACACTGGTTTTAGTTTATGCCGGGGCTTCATTACCTCTTTTACTTCTTTTTGTTGATAATCAATTACCTCTCGGTCAATTAATCAGTTTTGAACCGATTGCTGAAGAAATCATTCGCACTCTCATTGGTAGTGTTGCTCTTATTATCGCTGTTCCTATCACTACTTTTATTGCCACCAAATTAATCAAAAACTAATTATTTATAATAGCTTTTAATTTGAAACAAAATATACCAAGAAATTCCGGCTCCAATTATTAAACCTCCTAAATCAAACTTTAATAAACTTAATAAAGCGCTAATTAATGAAATATAAAACAATAATCTCCAAGATTTAATTTTTCTTTTAAATAATCCCGGTATTGCCATTATTTGTAAAATTATCATTACTATTCCTAATAATACTGAAATAATATAAAAACAACCTCTAGTACCACCTAAAAGTATCAATGATGTCGTTGTTATCATTAACCCCATAAAAGCCAATATCACTGGCACTGATAAAACTAATAATATTACTGCTAAATACGGGCCATATTTTACAATTATTTCTTTAATTTTTTTGGGCAACTCTGGCAATTTTTTAACAAAAATTTTATCCAATCCTTTTTCTAGTTTTGTAATCATTCTAACCAATTATACACTAAAATTTTCCAGTTCCAAAGATCAAGCAAGTTGCCAATCCATCCACCCCAATTCCCACATAATTCCATCTATTATCCAACTGATTGTCGTTATGAGGTTTATCGCCGGCATACATCCATTCAATCACATGAACCCCATTTAATTTAAATCCATAACTAATATTTTCTCCCAAAGCTGTAAATCCTAATTTATTAAAACCATCCTGATTTTCAATAAAATCACTAAAACCTTTATGTTGATCCACTGATTTTAATCCGTTTAAATATTTTGCCCTTTCTTGGGCATAATTACTCAGTTTTTCATCCAAAGTTAAAATTTGTGAACCTTGTACTTTCCGATATTCATTCAAAGCCACCAATATTTCCTTTGCCGTCGCCATAGTTGCATCTTCACCTATTTTCATTGTCCAAGTCACCTCATCTATTTGTTTTGCCACCCCCCATGGCTCAGTCCCTCCCTTTTCAAGGGAGGGTGTCCGTAGGACGGGTGGGTTTTGACTCTCAATAGTTGTTATTGTGGGTTTTGGAATTATAGTGGGTTTCGATGTCAGCGTCGGTATTTTTTCTAAAACCGGTGCCAAAGCTTCTTCTTTTTGAACCAAAACAAATCCCAAAATTTCCAACAATAAAACCATTAATACTATTCTTACAATTCTCTCCATTAGTTCTATTTTACTCTTACAATCCAGTTGTATCTAATGTCGCTCCTACTTCTGTTGGTGTTGGTGTCAGTGTTGGTGTTGTTCCTCCAATATCCATTTTCAATAAAATCTGATCCAATTGCGATTTAGTAATACATGTTTCATTATTTTCTTCACCTACACATAAATTCTTAGTTTGAGTTTTATCAGTTACAATCTTTGGAGTAATTATTTCCACTCCGGCCACCAACCGATCAGTTATTATTTCCGATAAATCGGTTAAAACTAAATTATCATTCTGCCACATCAATTCATCCAAAATTTGTTTTGAAAAATCAGTTGCATTTTCATCAACCCCTGGCAATAAATCAGCAATTTTAGTTCCAGTTCCCAAACCATTTTTAATAAACATTAAAACCTGACCTGTCTCTTCACCCTCAAAATCGCTCATCGCCGTTCCAATAATCGCTCCCGCTTTAGTCGCTTTCATTGCCACCCCTGGGGTCGATGACGAAGTTAGGGGATCACCCGCCTTAATTGGTCCATTTTCAGTATTCACTTTCACTGGTACTCTTCCCGACAATGCCACCGGTACTGATTTTACCCCTTCATCATCCACTTCTCCCATTATTACCCCCGGTCTCAAAGAAATTACTCCAAAAACATTATTATCATATGCCTTTTGGCTTTTTTTAACCCCCGCATTTAAGGTTGAATCTAAGCTCACCACATCTCCTGGAGCCATAGAATTATCATTAGTTGAATAAAGTTCTGCCAAGTCTGCTCCCGAGGCCGCCACTTCAATTATTGTCATCATTATTTTTGGTACCGTATTTGGAGTTGTGGCAGTACTAGTCAGAGCACAAATAGTGTAAGCCTGAGAAGAAGTTGTATTTGGACTATCAATAAAACTAAAACCAAGATAACTGTCGACAGGGGAATCAGATGTATGGCTTCCAGTTGTCAGTAAAGTTAAATCAGAATCAACTTGTGTTCCACCACAACCAGATACTCCTCTTCGAACTCTAAAAGTATTTGTTTCAGTATCATTTGATGTCATAGTTACCTTAATTAATCCCGTAATTAAAATCCTATTACTGACAGATGATGGTGTAATTGCCGGGGCAGTTCCTTGAAGAATATTGGTTTCACCAATACCAAGAGTGTCAATAGTATTATCCACTATACTAGCGCTTTTTGCCGCTCCACCAGATCCGGTAGTATCACAATCTTTCCAGACACTATTTTCATAACATCTAAATTTATTAGTAGAAGAATTGTAATAAGTGGCTCCATTTATTCCAGTCGGATCACTAGTTCCATTATCTAGCACTAATAAATCTGGTGCCGTTGTTCCACTGTTCCCAATAACCACTTTTCCGCTGGAATTCGTTCCACCAACCGCAAAAGTAATATTTCCACTACTAGCTTGAATAGTATTTGTACTTATTCCACCATTAAATGTTTGCAGTCCAGTCCACACATTCGATGATCCCAAATTCAAAGCCACTGTGCCTGTGCTACCTAAAGAAATTGTTCCTCCGCCACTTAACCCTATCCCAACTGCCACAGTCAGCGAACTATTAACCAAACTAGTGTTAGTCAGGCCAGTAATTGTATTATTACCACCATCAATTGTTTTACCTGTAAATGTTTGAGTTTGTCCCACAAAAGCAAAAGTGTCATCTATGGTTAAACCTGGAATAGTGGCAATTCGACTAGTCGATGGAGCAATTGCTGATATGGTTGTTGTGTTATTTGTCCCTAAAGATAATTGATTTGTTGTATTAAAAATATTCAAAGCACCAGCTGGGTCCAGTCTCATTTTTTCACTTCTAGTAGTCGAACCTAAAGGTGTCACAATAAAAGATAAATAAGTTCCCCGGTTAGTGGCAGTAAAATTTTCTCCAGCAATGACTTGAAATGCTCCTGAACTACCTAAAACTCCTAATGGAAAAGTTGTACCATCATAACCGCGACCGCCAAGTGAAGCTAATTTATCATCTGTCTGGACTGCCAATGGAGCACTTTCCGTTCCTCTAGCCTTTCTGCCGACTACTCCTGGTGAAT
Organism: Candidatus Shapirobacteria bacterium; assembly: GCA_041661765.1. Lineage (GTDB taxonomy): Bacteria > Patescibacteriota > Microgenomatia > UBA12405 > UBA12405 > WARW01. The sequence goes on from JBAZTV010000001.1 coordinate 88,276, forward strand.
AAACATCATTACTGTATTTGGTCACATATAAAAAATCATTCTGAGAAATTAATTCAAATGGGCCAACAGGGTTAGTCGTCCCAATTCCCACAAACCCATTATTCATAATTACTATTGCTGTATTCGCGCCACTATCACCCACATTAAATTTTGTATTTATGCCGGTAGCATTATTTCCCGACAGGGCATTGTTACCAGCAATAGTTATTGTTCCATCTGCAATTGCACTACCAATAATCTGAGGCGTTAAAATCGAAGTTGTAAAAGTCGGGGAGGTAGATAACACCAAAGCTGAACCACTCCCAGTCGTTGAATTACCCAAAGCCGTCACAGTTCCTGAAGTTGGTAAAGTTAAAGAAGTCGGCCCAGTAGTATTAAAGAAAAGCCCATTATTTAAAGTGGATAGGGGAATTTGTCCTGAAGCATCAGGTAAAGTCCAAGTTCTACCAGCCGTTAAATTAGCTTGGGTAATTATTCCCTGATAAGAAGTTGCTCCACCGTTCTGTCCAGGCGCAATTTTGATCGAATCATCAGTCACTGTATTAGATAAAAATTGCATTCCATTACCACTGCCAGTTTTAGCCGTAATACTACCTGTTCCACTTCTTAACTCAATACTGGTACTAGTTGTTGAATTTCCAATCGCAATAATATTAGAGGCATTTCCTGTTCCAATGTTAACCGTCATCCCCCCATTGCTGGCAAATAAATTAGCTGTTCCAGTTTGATTAACCCCCCCAATATCAAAAGTTCCAGTTGTTGTAGAGCTACCAATGGAATAATTTGAAGAAGCAGTACCTTCTAGAGAAAAACCACTAGTTCCAACAAATAAATTTAACGAAGTATCACCAGTATTATTACCAATATTAATAATTTTTTCATTTGGACTATTGCCAATATTTATACCCCCATCCCCAGAAATAATATTAATTGGTTGATTAGCAGCAATATTACCAATTGTTACGGCGCCTAAAGCAGTTGTGTCAAAAATAGTATTATTTTGCGCCACCACCTTAAATGGATTAGCTGTTGATCCCGCTTTTGTACTTACTCCTAAAATATATTGAGAACCAGTTCCGTTTGTTGCAGCTGTATTTTCCCCAAAAGTAAAAGCCGTTTTGCCATCAGTCGTTAAACCCCAATTCCATATTTGAGCAAAATCATTACTATTAATAGTGTTCGCCGCAGTTGCTGCCGTTATATTACTCAAAATTGAAATTCTTGCTCCACATCCCCAGCTAGAAGTGCTACTATTCCATGCCAAAACTTGACTATTTGAGCAAGTTGTTATTAATGACAACCCAGAATTATTTTCTAAACCACCAGTTGAACTAAGTTGTATTGCTGAACCAGAAACCTTATCAGTGGTAGTAATTGTTGCCAAATTATTATCAGTTATGCCCGCAGTTCCCGATAAATTTGAATTAGTTAACCCAGTAATCGTATTTCCGATCGCTGTTATCGTTTTATTAGTTAACGTTTGAACTGTATCAATCATCACCACTTTATTCCCAATCCTAATTCTCGCCGCACTACTTCCCACATCAGACACAATAAATTCATCAGAAGAAACACCAGTAGATCCAAATTGTAATTCCACTATTGATGACACTGACGGAGTTTGGTCTGACTCTTCTATTGTCAAAGAACCACCACCCCCAGAGTTATCTGCGTCGCAAGCCCAACCACCAGAAGCTGTCCATTTTAGCAATTGACCGTCTGAACAAGTGCGAATAAGAGATAATCCTCCACCGTCAGATAGTAGTCCACCATCTAAATAAACTGATGGTGTTCCGCCGGCAATATCCGATCCGCAAGCCCAACCACCAGAAGCTGTCCATTTTAGCAATTGACCGTCTGAACAAGTGCGAAGCAAAGTTAAACCGCCGCTGTCGCCAATTCCACCATTAGTATTCAATTGAACGGCTGAACCGGAAACTTTATTAGCAGTCACAATCGTCGCTAAATTAGCATCAGTTATTCCCGCACTTCCCGATAAATTTGAATTTGTTAACCCAGAAATAGTATTACTTCCAGCATCAATAGTTTTATTTGTAAATGTTTGAGTTTGACCAACAAAGGCAAAAGTATCATCTATAGTTAAACCTGGAATTGTCGCAATCCGACTGGCATTTGGGGCAATCGCCGAGATGGTGGTGGTATTAGTTGCTCCTAAAGACAGCTGATTTGTCGTTGTTGTGACGACCAAGCTATTAGTTAAATTAGCTCCATTAAAAGTTGGGTTGGCTAAAACATCAATATTTTGAATTGTATCTACTGCCCCATTTATTACCAAAAAATTAACGGCATCAAAAGAGGCCATTCCCTTAATCACATTAGTTGCATCAAGCCCTGCTATTTTTACAGTTCCACCCAAAGCTACTGGCGAACCGCTAATCCCAATTCCTGTTCCAGCCACCGCATTCACATTAATGCTATTATTTGCTAATTGCGAATTATTAATACCAGCCGACCCTGATAAATTACTGTTGGTTAAACCAGTAATAGTCGTTGGTGTAACACTAATTACGCTTCCGTATTGATCTATTTGAAACACTGGAATTTGAGTAGCAGATCCATAAATTCCAGGAGTGGCCACCGACACAAAAGATAAACTTAATGTTCCACCCAAACCCACTGTACCACCACCCTGTAAACCACTACCAGAAAGAGTTTCAATAGTTATAGATGAATTAGCCAATTGTGAATTTGTAATACTCGCTCCAACCGAAAGATTGTTAGTCGTCAAACCAGTAATCGTATTATTGCCAGCAGCAATGGTTTTATTTGTCAAAGTCGCCCCAAAATTATTAAACACAAAACTATCATTAGTACTCATCGCTGGAATGGTTACGATTCTATCTGCAGTTTGGGTATTAGCATTTATAGTAGTTTTTGAACCACTAACTCCCAAATTTAATTGGTTAGAGGTAGTAGTCATATTTAAACCATTGTTAATAGTCACATTATTAAAAGTTTGCAGACCCGTCCAAACATTAGACGCACCTAAATTCAATGCTAATGTGCCTCCTTCGTTTCCTGTCATCATTAATCCGCCTCCACCAGTGGCTCCCGCCACATAATTTCCCGAAGTATAAGTTCCTAAAACCACATCATTCCCATGCCAAACCCCAGTTGTAATCGTTCCTAAAGTTGACACATTAGTCGACCCTACCCAAGTTAATAAATCAGCACTTCCGCTGTCATCTCCACACACCCAATCTGTTCCGTTAAATTTTGGTATTTGTCCATTAATACAACTATTACTCGCCCATTTAATAAAAGTTATTCCGCCATCAGTAATTTCTACCCCGCTTGAACCCACCGTCAACCCACTCCCAGTGGCTGTCGAAATTGTCACTGGCGGTGTCACTGTACAATTTGGGTTAGTCGGTAAACAACTTGGAGTTAATGTTTCTCCTGGAGAATATAACGCCGTCGCTTCAATCTGCTTAGTAAAAACCAAAAATAATAAAACTAAAATAAATAAAGGGTATATATTAAAACGCCCCGCCTTCAATAACATTGTATCTATTTAATAATTCTTTTATTAAAAAATTATTATTTTTTCTTTTTAGATACGATAATATCTATGATAGCCAAAATCGCCACCAAGCTGATTACTCCCAACAAAATAAAAAAATAAGTTTTTAATTCCTCATCTTTTCCCGCCACTACATGAAAACTAGTCAACACTTCTTCAGCTAAGTTTTCATAATCACTTATTTTTACATTTAAGTTATAAAATCCAGTTTCAGAACTTTCTGGAATCACAATAAAATCTAAAAATTGAGCTTGTGTTTCTACTGCTTTTAAAACTTGTGATTGGGCTATTACTATTCCATCCTTAGTCACTTCATAATTCAATCGCAAATCCTTTCTTTGTGGATTTTCTGGATATTTAATATCTATTTCAAAATAAAGTCGGTCACCAGCCTGAATTTCAGTATATTTTTCTGAAATATTTGTTGACACACTCAAAGCCCTGGCATATGGCGCATTAATAAACATTTCTACATAAATAAAAACAACACAAATTACTTTAATTATCTTAACCATCATGACGAATATTAATTAAAAAACTTAAAATTGAAAGATAAAGAAGTATATTGTAAAAAGCAAATAAAACCAAATTTGTATTATAAATAATAATCCTAAATGGTATAAATAAAGATAAAATATTTAAGTTAAAAAAAATAATAGAGCATATAAAAAACATATAAAATAATAACGAGTTAATCTTTTTCTTATTAATATAAAAAAACATTACCGGGGCCAATATTAATAAAAAATTAATATAATAAACCCAATCGATAATATTTAGTGAAAAATATAACATAAAAATATCAAGGAAAATCCTTATTAAAACTACAAGATAGGTTAAAAATATAAAAACTATTTGTTTTTTATCAGCTTTTTTAAATAATCCCACTACCAATAAACCCATCATCACAATTGTTAAAAGGACACAAATAAACAAAACACTTAGCTCTATATTTTGGTTAATATTAAACATTATCGTTTTTTTATTAAAATAATTAAAATCCATAAAGAACATATTGCTAGAAGTGATTCAGACATAAACCAAGCTCTTTGATCATTAATGTTATATAAATTTAAAGCAACATTGATACAATAAGAAAGACTTATTGTAAAAAAAGGCAAAAAAATTCCCATTTTTTTTGAACGAATAATATTCAAAGAAGCTAGCCACATTAATACAATTGCTGACATCAACACAATAACTATTGTTAAAAAGTTTAAAAATATTGTCACAACTTCATTTCCTTTTTAAATCCATAAAAAATTAAAAACAAACTCACAAATTCTATAGTTCCCAATAGCAGCCAAAAATAAAGAGGAAAAGGTTCAAAATTATTATTATATTCTTCAAAAAAAACTTGCGTTAATTTATCAAACAAAAATAAAATAGATCCCCATTGAATTAATTTTTTTGCCACCATATCTTTAAATTTAAATGCATTAAAAAACAAATTAATTAAAACCATTATCATCACTAGATCAGGAATATCATTATAAAATGCCGCCTTTCTCCAATCATTAAAAAATGAAATTATAAAAAAGAAATAACCAATTGTAAAAATTAAAGAAAATAAAATAACATATCCAATTTTTAGTTTTATAAAAAAATTCTCAATTTTTGATATTTTTTTTATTTTTTCTTTTTCCAATAGTCTTATCTTATTTCTAATAGTTACTAAAACACCAATCAAAGAAAATAATAAAAAAATTATTATTGATGCAAACAATTCTTTATTAAAAGATATATCTAAAACTTCAGTCTCTTTAATTTCCGTTGCCAAACACCAAGGCAATCCAGTAATTAAAGAATTTGTGGCAATAGTTCTTTCATTATTATAATTAAGTAAAATATTTATCGATGGATTTTTTATTCCAGAGAAACAATTACGGATATTGTCCGTATCAATAGTTTGAACAAACATATCAAAAGAACTATTTCTTAATGGACTAACAAGTATTTTTTGGTCTTGACTTACTAAATAACTTTCACCAGTTTTAGCCAAACTTTCTTTATCTTCAACTATTCCAAAAACAACATTCATATTTTTAATCAAAGCCACATATCCTAATAATTTGTTTTGATCATACACTGGCGATAAAACTAAAAACTCTGGATACAAGTCACTATAATAATCAATGTAAGCATCAGAAAATATAATCTCTTTTTTATTTTTTGTTTCAATAAATTTTTTTGTTAAATACCAATTTTGATTAACCGGCCAATTAAGATTTGACCCAACCTTTTCTTTAATTGTATTTGTATATACGACATAACCATCAGGATTTATTAAAAATAAATTATTAAAATCCTTTTTATTAACATTTTCTTCAAAAAATTTTAAATTTAATTCAGATACCTCTTTAATCATTTTATAACTATCAACAGTGGCTGCTACCACCACTGCTAAACCAACTCCGTCACCAGTTTTAACGTCCAAATTAGCCATACGGACATATCTTCTTATTGGATTTTTATTCTTTTCATTCCAATTATAAAAACCATAAATATCTTGATTATTTTTTATACCCTCAATAATCAGTTTATAAAGCTCTGGAGAATTTTTTATATCATCATAATTTTTTCCAAAAAATGTTCCACCTTCATTAAAAGAGGACACTTGCTGTTGGTAATTTTCAATCGAAATATAACCATCTAAACCAATTATTCCAGTTATAATTTTTTGAAAGACAGGATCGTTTTTAAATTCATTAAAATTTCTATTTGGATTTCTTTTAATATAATTTTCTATTTCTTTAATAATAATATTAGACTCTTCGTCGACATTAATTTTCATTATTTGTTCACTAGAAACTAATGGCTCATCTAATAAATATTTTGTTTCATCTGAATTTGACAACTCTTTAATTTCATTATCTATAATTGAAAAATACGAATCAATCTTATTTTTCTTTAAATCAGAAACCTCAATTAATTGATGGTATGTTTTTTTTAAGATTTGATTTTTAGTAAAAGTACAACTTATAAGCCAAAAAAGTCCACCTCCTAAAATACCCAAAAAACAAAAAATTATTATACTTTTTATTCGACTCAAAATCATAATTCTATTCCGATGGTAAATAGTTAATAATTTTCGAATTAATCAAAATTACACTTGGAATATTTTCTTGTTTTAATCCAAGACTTTTAGCTCGAGCCAAATTCAAATATCGTAAACCTTTTTCGGTTGCTTTAAATTCAAAACTACTAGGAAATTTACCATCAATTAGGATTGCTCTAGCTAAATCTCCAGCCTTTCTCCCTTGTTCTTCAGATGATACCTCAACTGAAAGTAATACCCCATCTTCAACCACAAAACCCCAAAAAGTAGTTTCCGGAATTCCACTATTTTTTATTAGCCATTTTATTACTTCTGTCTCTGACACACTCTTATTATTTTCATCCACCAAACCAACCATACTAAAATTCATAATCGCATTTACTTTTTTACCTTTATATTCCAAAATTTTCTTCTTATATTCATTGAAAGTATTAACTCGATCCCATCCAATAAATTCGATTTCTGGAAAATTAGTCGTTTGTTTTTGAATTCTTTCCATCACTACTTTCCATTGTGATGCATCTTGTGAGATCACTCCAATTTTTTTTATTTTATTGGGATATAAAGATTTTAAAAATTCAATCGTTTCTATAAAATGTTCTCTTTCCAAAACTCCAGTCACATTTTTAGTTTTATCATAACCATATGTTTGTGGATCTTCATTCACTCCCGAAAAAACTATCGGAATATTTGTATTAATATATTTTAAAATCGCCATTTGTGCTCCATCATCAGTGGCATAAATTAGGTCTGGTTTATATTCATCAATCATTTTTATCGCTTCTTCAGTTGCTAATCTTTTATGTTCCACCGAAACATCCCTCAATTCATCCAAGTCAAACTCCTTTACTTCTATAATAATTCCATCTTTTTCAAAAACATCTTTAAAAGCTTTTATGTTTTCTGTAATTAAAGGAAAATCTGAGTGATAGCTGTTTAACCAAAATATTTTAATTGCCCTATTTCCTCCTCTAAATTTATATGGACTTCTAAAAATATAATAAGAGCTAAAAATTAATCCAATTATTACTATCACAACAATAATTATTAAAAAATTTTTTTTAATTATTTTTTTCATCTAATTTATTGTTTATTAAAAGTAATATAAAAATAAATCCTTGAATTAATACTTGTATCAAAATTGCCCATAAATAATCTTTTTTTTGTTGACTGAAATCTTTTAAGCGATTACTCTTATTAGTCACTGTAATTAATAACCACTGGTAATCATCATTAAGATTTTCATTAATTGTTTTTGATCCTTCATATAATTCAAAATTACTTATTGTTGGGTTAATACAGCGATAAGTAAAAAATTGCTCATTAGTTTCTTGGCGTCTCTCATCACATTTAGTAATTAAGTCTTTGGAGGCAATCGGATAGTCAACAAAAAAATTATTATTTTCATTTTCGGATAAATAACCAAATTCTTTATTTTTATTAGGGTTAGCCAAATAAAAACCATCCTTATCAATTAAATAGGTCGTTTCTCCTTCTCTTCGTGATCTTCTAATACTATCTAAAAAATAATTGGCATAAACTTTAACTAAAATTATGCCCTTTAATCTATTTGTCTTCTGGTCAAAAATTGGAGTGGCATATTTTAAAACTGGAATTTTTTTTTCCAAAGTTAAAGGAAAAATATAAACCTCTCCTTTTTTTAAATTTTTTAATAAATCAAAACAAGAATTATCGTTTTGCTTATCATTAGAATCAGAGATAATTTGTCGTGTTTTTCCATCAAATTCAGCCATTAATAAAACTTTTTTATCACTATTTATATAACTTATTTGGTAATAAGCCTCACTCTGATTTAAAAATTCTAAAAAATCATTTTTAATATTATTAATTTCAGCCGAGTTTGTACTTATTTTTTGAAATTCAGATAATTTACTTAAAAATAAAAGATTATCTGCCGCCCCAGATGGAAAATTATTAATTTCAAAATAAGTGGTATTTAATCTTTGGTCAATTATATCTAAAGCATCAGCTTTAATTTTTATATTTTGTTGCCTAGATTGTTGGTAATAAAATACCGCATTAAAAACCATCGATATTATTAATAAAATAAAAATCAAAAATAATAAAGACTTTTTATTTTTCATTTTTTTTCATTCTATAAATCATCCAAAATTCAATAATAACCAAAACATCCACAATTCCGATTGCCACTCCTAAAATATAAATATATTTCATCAAATCAGCTTTTCCTTTAACTACTCTAAAATCTGCCGAAACCTCTTCGTTTAAATTTTCATAGTCTTGAACCTTGTTGGTAATAGTATAGGTTCCCACCTCCAAAGATTCAGGTATTGTCATATAGTCCATAAAAGAAGATTGAGTTTCAATTGCCTTAAGAACCTTACTTTCACTAACAATTTCATCTCCATTTTTAATTTGGTAAGTTAATCGTAAGTCTTTTCGACTAGGGTTTTCTGGATATTTTACTTCCAATTCAAAAGTAAGCCGGTCTCCAGCTGTTATTTCTAAATATTTTTCTGGAATATGGATAACTAAATTTAATGCCAATACTGATTTACTAACCACCACTACAACCACTATTAATCCCAAAATCCACATAAATCCAAACAAAACTTTGTTATTTATATTCAGGTTCATTTTGAAATTTAATTAAGACTGCTAATATTAAAAAATATAGATCAATTACTGTTAATAAAGATAAAAACCCTGCCAATAACATCAACAAATTATTCCCAGTATTAATTTGAATAGTAAAAACTATAAAATTTAGGATTATCAATCCTATTCCGATTAAAATCTCTGTCGGTCTAATAAATTGTCTAAAAACCGAAAATAGTCGAATATAAAGCCAAACTACTACTATGTTTATAGTAGTAAAAACAGAAAAATCGATCATTCCTGGCCATCTAAAAAGAATAATAAATCCATAAGTCAGCAATAAAATTATCGAAGAAATAACCAAACTAAAAAACATTGATAGTAATATTCTTGCTTCTTTGTATTTGAATTGGAAAGATAATAATATTCCAAATAAAGTCATCAAAATAATTCCACTCCCTAAAAATAAGGATATTATTATAGTATCCAAATTAGTCAGAAACATATTTTTTTATAGTAAAAACAAATAATCCAAAACTAATCAATAAAAATAAGTCTTTAAAAAACCAAAAAATATTAGTCAAAAGAAAATAAAAAGAAAATACTGAGGCAAAACAGTAAGCCAATCCAATCATAAAAAAGGGGACAAAGGGGATTACCATTTTCTTCTCCATCATTGCCTGTGACGACAACCAAATCATTAATATTGCCAACATTAAATCTAAAAAACTTCCAAAATATAATAATAAATTGCTCATAATTTTAAATTTTTCTTAAAACTAAAAAATAAAGATAAAAATCCAGTAATACTCAAAAATCGCATTAAAACTAAAATCAAATTTCTCCAAATACTCGATAATTCATATGCCTGCCTATATTCATTAAAAAATATGGTCAATAAAAAATAAACACCCAAAAGTAATGATCCAATTTTAAGATATTTACCTTTTTTAAGCGGGATCATCACAATTAATAGAAAAAATGAAAGTGTCGCCATTCCCCATTCCAAAAAATATGTTTCTAGAGAAAAATAATTAACTCCTCGAGTCACTAAAGTCACAATAAAACAATAAGAAATTCCTGCTGCCCCACAAAGAACAAATAGTAACATTTCTTCTATACTAAAAGATGAAGAAAAACTAGAAAAATATCCACTTAAAAAAGTAATCACTAAAACAAAAAGCATTCCCCAAAAAATATATCGTTTAAGTATTTGTTGTGCAGGTATATCAATATTTGTCACCTTTTCTGTTTCTGAAAATAAACACAAAGGCAAACTGCCTGGTACTTTTTGATATGTCCCATAAACCGATCTATTTCCTTCATCGATTCCAGTATAAAATTTTCGACTAAAATTATTACCTTTAAGACATTGATCCAAAAGTTCATTGCGAATAATTTTAGTTGTCGCCCGTTCATTACTGATATCAAATTCTTTTTGGGCTGTTAATAAATCTCCTTTGTCATTTACTAAATAAGCATTAAGTCGAAGTGTTTTTTGTTGTTCTACATACAATAATTTTCTTAAATCATCCATGGAAATTGCCTGTCCTCCACTAATTATATTAATAGTATTAATTGATCCTTCATTTTCCACAAATTCCAACGGTTCACTTTTATCAGCTAAAAATTGAGAAATAGAATTTTCTTTTTCGTTAGAAAAATTTGTCAAAGTTTTTTCAACTTGATCTATTAATTTAATGTAATCTTGGTTAAAAAAAAATTGAATACTTATCATCGCAATCACCAATGCTACCGCAAAAGAAGTTATCGTAAAAAATTGTGATTCATTTATTTTTTTCATTTCCTTCTCCTCACCAACCCAATAATCCAAGAAATTAAGATTAATATGATTCCACCTCCAATAATAATCATCAGTAGTTTGTTCTCCAAGAAATTAGTTGTAGGGGAGGAAGTAAAATCTCCAACTTCAAAATTTTGTTTAAATTCATCTTTAATATTAGTGTTATAAAGTGTGTTTAAGACTAATGTGTATTTACCTTTATCTAATAACAATCCTTCAAATGTTTTATTAAATACTCCTTCAGTTTGTATAGAGGTATTGTCAATTGATCTATAATATTCTTTTCCATTTGCATCAACTATAGTAAATGTCATTTCTACTGGAGTATCTTCTTTTCCAAAACTTACAAATGTTACTCTGGCAGCTAATTCAGATGCTTTAGTTATTTGTGTTTTATCTACAATTAGGGCGATATCAAAAAGTTGAGATGGAATTTGAGAAACAGGCACAAATCCTTCAGCTGGAGTTGTTGTTTCACCAGTAGTACCTCCCGTAGTTGTTTCTATTATTCTTCCTCTTGGTGTTGCTGACACCTCATTCGACCAATCACCTGGCATACAATCATTAATTGCTTTTATCTTGAAATAATATCTAGTTCCACCAGATAATCCTTTGATTGTATAACTAGTAGTATCAGCATTTCCTACATTTGGATTACCGTATTCAATCGATCCAGAAGAAGTTCCATAAGCTATTAAATATTTAGTTACTGGATTACTTGCTTTTGACCAAGTTAAAGTCACACTATTATCTCCATTAATTGTATTAGTAATAATTGGTGTCCCTCCTGGTTTAGTTGCACTACATGCTGGTGCTGCCCAACCAGTACTACTAATTGAAGAGGTGGAAGTTGAAGTAGAAGGTGAGGAGGTTGGGGTAGGGGTGGGTGTTGGAGTTGGTGTTATTGTTGAAACAGAACTGAAAACAATAAATTTAGTAAAATGTCTCGTCCATACCACTAAATCATTACCAACATCAATTTTACAATCTTCATCCACCCCCAATGTCGCACCAGAATCACTCCCACAGGTCGTTGTAATTTCAGTGAATGGTATAGCACTTCTGAGATACCCCACTCTATTTCCCGCTTGATCTGGAAACAATATCCTTACTGCTTTATCAAAAGATAATTTAACATCAGTCACTCCAACATCAATTGCCGTTTCCACAGTCCTCGTTTCACCCGAAACCTCAGGTATCGTCGTCGATATTGCTGTTGGAGCCAACATCATTCCATCCCAACCAATATCTGTACTTGATATTGAAGTTGAAGCCTGAATAGATATTCCCACACCATTAACATTATTTGCCAAAATATTTACCTCTGGTAATGTTCCTGATCCACTAGAAATAAACCCACTAAAATCAATTGTTGGACTGGTTATTCCACTATTTATTGTAATATTAGCCGGTGTAGTTGAATTTGTAATTACGGCTAAATATTGATTATTACTGCTGATTGTGGCTGTACCACCCACTTGATTAACCACTAAATAATTTCTTGAATTTTCAATGTAATATGGAATAAAAGTTGCATTTCCATAAATTAATGATTTTGTAACCTGATAATTTTTACTTCCCCACCAATTATTTATAGCACTTACTGTATCCGCAGTATTATTTCGTAAATTATAACTAGTATTACTAAATATCAAATTTTCAGTTATTTCGTATCCACCAATTGAAGTTCCCACATCCAAAAAAATTCCTTTATCCCATCCGGAAATATTATTTCCTGTTATCGATGTTGTCACCGCCCCATCACCCAGATCAAAAATAGCGGATGAATTACTAGTCCCATCACCAGTTAAAGTATTTTCCAAAACACTCACTCCAACAGTATGGCTATTTGGAGTAAATCCCTCCAAACTAATACCACCACGAGGAAAACCACTCCCAATTGTATTTAAATATAGTGTTGAATTATTAATATTTGCCTGTTCATTATCTAAATAAATTCCTGTTCCATAAGTATGTCCCGAACCAGAAATGTCATTATTTTGAATATTCACTTCTGAACTATATCTATCAGTAATTCCAAAATCACAATTAATAATCGTGTTGTTTTCAATCACCGCTCCATCTTGAATATTTATTACCTCTATTGCCGTATCCCAATCAGCAGTATTATAGTGTAGATCACTAACAACATTTCCCGAAATTGCTGTAACTGTTGCCCCATCATAAACTTTAATTCCACCTTGTCGTCGCGTAGTTAAAATTCCACCCCCATTAATTACATTATTATGAATATTTACCGTTATATTTGTGGTTGTTTCTCCAATTTGAATCCCGCTACTTAAAAAATTAGAGGCCGTACAACCACTAATTTCAACTGCCTTTGCCGAAGTAGTATCAGCATCCGCCCAAAAAGCATGTATTCCACTTTTCCACGATTCAGACCCAATCGGTATTACTACATGATCATTATGTATACTACTAACATTCTCAATTACCCCGCTAGTGTTATAAAAAAAGACTCCCCCAAAACGCATATCGGGTATTGTTGAACCGAACCAATCTACTCTGTCAGTTGATAACGAAGATGCATCTACTGTTAAATTCTCTACTGTAACCGTACTTCCTATATCATTAACCACAATTATCCCCGTTGTCATCCCGGATGGTGTTGTTACATATACATCCAACGAATTTGGTTTAATAACTGTAGTTCCTCCAGTTCCATTTAATACTATCGCTTTAGTAATATTAACCTGTTCTACATATTCACCAGTCGCAATATTAAGAGTATCACCATCAACAACTCTAGTATCACCTATGGCATATTGAATAGTTTGAAAAGCGTTTGCTCCGCTTGCTGTTCCATGAGACCCATCATTAGTTCCACTCGGGTCAACATAATAATCAGTTGCCATTACTTGTTTAGGTTTTATTAATAAACCAAACCTCAACAAATTTATTCCAATCAGACACCCAATCAAAAATAAGCCAAAACATTTTCTGTTCACAAATAAATAAAACCAAATATAAGTTAAAAAATGTTAAAAAGTTAACAAAATCTTAAAAATCCTAGCAATTAATCAAATCTTAATATCCACCTATAAATTTCATTGTTTCTGTCTGTTCCTCGATTGCTTTTTTAGCTGATTGTTCCGGATTTTCTAATACTGACAAAATTAATTCTGGTTTTTCAATCAATTTAATTTCACTTATTTTTTTCCTCGACTTACTTATATTTTTTAAAATAGTATTCGAAATTTCAATTAAAACTTCTTTCCAAAATATTTCCTTAAAATCATTTTTACTGGTTGCTTTCTTAAAAATTTCCACTGCCACCGGATTAATAAATCCTTTTTTTAAATCGTCTTCCCAATCATGCGCATCATCATTTAATTGTCTAGCAATCAAGTAATGCTTAAAAAAAATCCAAATATTTTTTACCTCTAGTGAATTTTTATCAAATCCCAATGAATACAAAATCGCAATTGGTCCCAATGCATGCCCCAAAGATTTTTTAGCCAATTGTAAATAATCACCATAATTAGGTATTTGTTTTTCGTTATAACAATTAATAACTTCCCAATAATTAGCCGCATCAATTTCATCCATCGTGTTATTAAAAAAATCAGCAAAATCAGTTTTTGGCAAAATACCATTATATATAAGTGCCAATTCTCTTAAACACACGTTCGCCATCGACAAAGTTTTTTTATCTCCATCACCATCCAAAAAATCATCATAAATTGTATAGGCAATCCATCCATAAAGATTAGCCAATCCACATTTAATAATTAATTTCTTTGACACCCTTTTTCCATTTTTTCCCAAAGATTTATAAAAAATATACGGTAAAAGAGTAATACTTTTTTTACAATTTTCTTCAGGTATTTGGGATAAAAAATTTACTCTTTTTTGGGCTATTCGTAGTATTTCCTGGTGAATTTCACCAGCCATTTTATCCTTTTTTTGATCAGGTTTTTTAATCGTCATTAAAAAATATTTATTTAACGCTTCCACACAAAAAGCTGTCGTTAAAGACGGGGAGCCAGCATAATAAGTTTCTCTATTTATCGCCGGATCAATACAAAAAGCACTTGCTTTCCAAGAACCATCGTTTTTTTGATTTTTAATTAAGTAATTAATACTTGGCCATAAAATTTTTAAATCAATTTTTAAATTTAAAAGCGAATTAACCGCCAAGGCTGTATTTAATGGGTTTCCCCAATTATCACCATTTTTTTTCGATAAAATTATTTTTATTAATTTTTCCGATTTAAAAAATCTAGAGATAAAATAAACAATTGGATAAATGGAAGGGTAGTAAGGCGATGTCAAATTTTCTTTTTCGATCGCTAATTTAATTAGCTTATTAATATTTTCTAATTCAATTTCTTGCAATGACAAAAAATAACCAATATTACTATTAACTGCCAAATCAACATCTTTCCAAACTTTATCAACATTTTTCGAAACCAGCCAAGTTTTATATGGTCCGCCTTCTTTTTTTTCCATCGCCGTCAACAAAGTCACAATTTTAACTACTACTGCTCCGTCAATTAATTTTGAATTATATTTATAGATTCCACTCAAAGCACAAAAAGTATCATCAAGATCGTCAGGGTAGGGCATTCTTTTGTTTTCTTCTGCGTCGCGTTTCCAATAATTAAACGACCAGTGTTCACTTTTTTGAGACAAAAGAAAATTCACTAATCTCTTTTTGATTTCCTCCGATTTTTCTACCGAATCTAAACAAGATAAAATTAATGCTGATGGAAAAATAGAATTATATTTTTTAGTCTTATTAAAATTATTTTTATTTGGACTCGACCAACTCAAAAAACCACCATCATTTTGTTGTTGACCTTTAATAAAACTAATTGCTCGATCAATATTTTTTTTCATCGGTTTTTTTTCTAACAGGGAATCTAATAGTAAACAAAGTTCCTTCGTTTAATTTACTTTTCACTTCAACCTTTCCCCCAAATTCTTTTTCTACAATAGTTTTACTTATATAAAGCCCAATCCCTGTACCCTTTTCAGAATCTTTAGTAGTAAACAACGGATCAAAAATTTTTTGTTTAATTTCTTCACCAATACCGCAACCAAAATCTTCCACCTTTAATATTATTTCGTCTCTATCAATCTTCAATTCAACAATAATTTTTCTATTTTTATCTCTTTCTACTTCACAATACGAATCTAATGCGTTAGAAATCAAATTACTAACCAATTGATAAAATCTAACCGGGTTACCAAACGTACTGATTTCTTTTTTACCAATAATACTAAGTTGAATTTTCATTTCTTTAGCTCTATATTCAAAACTTTCCATTACCGACACTATTTCTATCCATGGCCTAAAATTACTTTTTGTCTCTTGCTGTTGGATTTGTTTTCTTACTGACACAACCAATTTTTCCATTTGTTTAGTTCCTTTAATCGCTCTCCTAATAGTGGGTTCAATTTTGTTTAATTCATGTGATATTTTATTTTTTGTTTGCAACTTTATATTACTTAAACTTAAAGATACTTGTGTTAACGGGTTAGCAATATCATGAAACATTCCTGCTGTTAATCGTCCAAAATCAGCAAATTTATATAAATTTACCATTCTTTCCAATTGAACTGTTTTTAACTCTTTCGTTCTTTTCTCAACTTCAATTTCCAAATTATCCCGTTCTTTTTTTAATGCAACTTCAGAATTTTTAGCCAGTCTTAAGGCCTTTTCGATTTCTCTGTTCGACAACCAAGAAACAAGGCAAATAACACATAAAATTACACTTTTCACCAAAGTTGAACCCCATGTTGGTTCTATTGTCCACGAGACATATCCAATTCGATTATTAATTTGTAAAAAAGTTAAAAGAGATATTAACAACACGTGAATTCCAATCAGAAATAAAGTAAATCTAATCGTAAAAAGTACCCCTGTTAACACTATTACTAATATCAATAAAATCCAAAAATAAGATATCACCACACCAAAACATATTCCTAGATAATAAGCTATTAAAGATAATATTAAAATCAAAATAAACGACGGTACAAACAAATATCCTTTCTTTACTAATCCCAATAAAAACAAAAAAAGACCCAAAAATAAACCAGGAACAAACTCAAACAAAAAATCATATTGCACACCATTTATTACTACATTCACCAAAACTGCAATTAAAGAAAGAAAAATAATCCCACGCAAAATAACTACCAACAACAACAATTTTCGCTCTTTTTCTTCTCTTAACAACTTTTAAATCTTTAAATTATTTGTTCCCATGGCTCTGCTACCACAATCGACATTACAAACGCTGCCACAGCAACTACATTTCTTGCTTTTTTATCAGTCAAAACTTTTTTCATTAATTCTTTCATTTTTTTATCTCCTAAATTAATAATTAATTAATAATAATTATAACCAAAAGTTAATTCAAGTAGCAATTTTATATCCCAAGCTATGCACCGATTTAATCATCTTAACTCCAAACTGTCGATCAATTTTATTTCTTAAATAATTAATATGAACATCAACAGTATTAGTCAACTGATTTGTATCACTTTCCCATACATGCTCCAAAATCATACTTCTCGTCAATACTTTACCAGCATTACGCATTAAATATTCTAATAATCTAAATTCCTTCAATCTAAGTTCAATTCTATCCCCTTTATATTCAGCTGTATTAGAAACAGTATCTAAAATTAAACCATTAACTGATAATTTATCAGATGAAAAACCATTTGGAGCCCGTCTTATTAAAGCTTGTAGCCTGGCATGAAGTTCTTCAAAACTAAATGGCTTAGTTAAATAATCATCCGCCCCTAAATTAAGAGCATTAATTTTATCCCTCGTTTCTGATTTTCCTGTTAGCATTATAATCGGTGTTTTAATTTCACCTTCTCTAATATTTCGGCAAACTTGAAATCCATCAATATCAGGCAAAACCACATCCAGTACTATTGCATCATAATCATTATCAAACACCAAA
Organism: Candidatus Shapirobacteria bacterium; assembly: GCA_041661765.1. GTDB lineage: Bacteria > Patescibacteriota > Microgenomatia > UBA12405 > UBA12405 > WARW01. Next base: position 106,209 of record JBAZTV010000001.1, read on the forward strand.
TCCTCTCCTTTTTGCCCAGTATAGGCTATATCGATTGCATAATAAACTTTTAACATTTCCTTAATCGAACTTGCCGTTTGTCTTTCATCCTCAATTAACAAAATTTTCATATTTAATCAAAAGTTACTTAATAATAACTTAATTTGCAATTAATTAAACAACAGAAAGATTAAAAAAATCTAAGAAAAACTAAGTAAATTAAATTTAAATATATTTTATTCGAATTTAAAATGTAGACACGAATCCAATCACAAAAACTATCAAAATCAAAATAATTAAACTAAAAATAAAATAATTATTTTTAAGTTTAAACATTATCAGACAAATTATTATTGTTGAGACAAAAATACTTCCAGCTCCAATTACTCCCAAAATTGTCCCAAAAGATAAATTAAAAAGTAATAATGTTGTTATTGGTAAAACTACTGCTAGTAAACTAGATATTTTTTCTGTCACTTTAAAATCACGATAAAAAATTTCATGAAAAACATTCATAAAATTTATAGACCCCTTAAAAGTGGTCAATATTCCAAAAACAGCTATTATCCCTGCTATTAAATAAGAAGTTTTAGCCAGTCCTGTCACACTATCTTCAGTTAAATTATCCCCAACTAATTTTATTATTGAATAACTAAAAATTACATAAACTATAAAAGCCAACAACAATCCCATAATTGAAGCCCACGCCAACTTTGTTTTTACTTTTTCTCCACCATCCAATAGATCTTTCATCTCTGGTATCACTGTAAAACCTGATAATGCAAACACTACCACCCCAAAAAAAGTGAAATTAAAATTTTGTAATTCAATTTTTGGAAACGGATTAATCAAAACAATTTGTAATAATAAAAAAACAATAAATATAGCCACGAAAGGTAAAAAATCCAAAATAATTTTAATTTTTTTTATTTTTAATAAATACCCCAATATTATCAATAATAAAAAAAACATTACTGATAAAAAACTATTTATTGGCCATAAAATTTGGATAAATCCTGACCCTAATTTAATATATGCCAACACTGCTCCCAATCCAGAAACAATCAAACTCGTTGCCGCTAAATATTTAAATTTTTCACCCAAATATTTTTTAGCATAACCTGATAATTGGTGGTCGCCCGGTGTGTTGCTAATAATTTGTACATAAAAAATATTAACCACTGCTGTTACCAAAGCAATTAAAAACATTCCAATTATTGCCCAAAAAAAGTTAGAATTATATAAAAAGTAGGGGAGAGCAAATATTCCTGCTCCCATTATTCCCGAAAATTGTAGCAGTACCGCCCTTATAAATTTACTTTTCATTAAGTCTTAATCGAGCTGAATTCTAATTTATATTTTTTATTGTTTGCCACCGTAAAAACTATTCTATTTATCAACCAAGTTAAACCAATTAAAATCAAGTAATAACACATCCCAATAAGTGTAATTTTAGGAAATTGATCTTTAGACAAATAACCAATTATTCCCGACACCACTCCAATAGTTGTAATTAAAGTTAAAGATTGAATAGTATTTGCATTTGCTTGGCTTTTAACTTCTAAAACCACTTGTATCGCTGTATTAAGGTAATCTTTTGTCATATTCCAGACTTCTTTTATATAAGCATGTGTATCAATCAATGTTTCAAATTTATATTGAAAAATATTTGACAATTTTTCTTCTAAACTCATTTTTTTAGCAATTGATGATCTCGTGTTTACATAAACATTCATTTGATTAATTCGGCTACCAATTAAATTAATCGTTTTTTGATATCCATCTAATTTCATTCTCACTTTCTCAATATTTTTACCCAACAAAACTCTCTTTTCTTTATACTCAGATATTTCCTCCCACAACTCTCTATGAATATTCAAATATCTTTCTAATTGATCCTTAAATTCTCTAAAAAAAATTTGCATTTCCATCAAAGCTCGAACATGTTTTTCATCAATTCCTCTAATAAAAATATATTTTGGAGTTTTATACACCGACATATCATCAGCCTCAATTTTGCTGTAAATTTTTCCAAAAACATTTTCATCCACTTCTATTTTTTTTGATTTAGTCGAAATAACCACCGGGTGATCCAATTTAATGTTCGCCAAAATTTTTGGTGTTGGCGCTCCTAACGAAAAAATGTAAGCAATTGCCGGGTTTAATTTTTCTTCAAAATATTCTTCCAACAATGTCTTTGCTTCAACTGCATCTTTTGAATTAATTTCTAAAATATACAGACCATCTTCATAGTAGCGAATTTCTATTCCATTTTTTGTGTTAGCTTTAACATATTCCAAATAATCAATTTCTCTCGAAACACTAATAATTTCTAAACCTTCTCGTAATTTTAATATTTTATTTTTATCCAAGCCCAAATTCGTTTCACCTAATGCTAAAAAATTAAATATCTCAGTTAGATGTAAAGTTGTTCTTTGATACCAACCACCAAAAGTAATTGTGTACATGAATTAAGATTATCACACCTAAAGATCGTTTTTTTTATTCCGCCTTAATGGCAATTTTTTTAGGTTGTACTTTTGGTGACTTAGCAAATATGACTGTCATCATTCCATTTTTACATTTTGCTTCTGGTTCAGTATTATTATCAATATCACCCGGCACCGTCAATTGATAAACAAAAGATTGTCTTGATTGCCTAATCACCTTTTTCTTTTCCTCTTTTTCAGTTGATTCCGCCCTTATTGACAAAAGTCCCTTATTGAAGGTGATTTCTATATCTTTAGCATCAATTCCAGGCACTGCCGCTTTCACATAAACATTTTTATCGTCCTCAGAAATTGACAGACCGCTATCATTATTCGATGTTATTAAATCATTATTCCACCATGAATCCAAATCAGACGGAAACCATGGCGCCATTAATAATTTTTTAGGTACTAACATATTCATATTTTTTCCTTCCACATTAAATAACTAAATCAATTCAATTAAAAACAATTAAAATTAAAAATTAATTAAAAAATCTTAGGAATAAAAATTATCAAACCAATTATTGCCGCCACCATTGCAGTTACCAATACCGATCCTGCCGCCATATCTCTCACCTTAGTCGTCGCTTCATAGCTTAATTTATTAACATCTCTAACTGTATTACTTAATTCTTCAACACTAGAATTAACTAACTCAGCTGACCAAACCAATGAAACCAAAACCAAAATTATTATCCATTCATTTATTGACAATTTATAATATAAACTCGCTGTCAATAATATTAAAGTCATCACTCCGTGAAACTTCATATTCCGTCCTTCAAAACCTCCAACTATTCCTCTAAATGCATAAACAAATCCCATTAAAAATTTCACCATAAAATATTCTAACAAATTTATAGAATTATTTAAAAATATTTACCAATGTTTTCAACTTATTTTTAATAATAGTTTTATATTTATAAATTGTTCCCTTTTTATTTGCCTTAGCTGGCACCCATTCTGACCATGGGCCCATAGTACAGCCATTAACCGCCGCCACTTTAAAATAATAAGTTATTTTTGGATTAAGCATATTAATATCAGCATTTTGTACTCCTTTGTTTTCATTAATAGTGTTAATAAATGTTCCAAATCGTTCGTCTCCCTTTTTCAAACCATATAAAACAGCATAAGACGTTGCTTGTGAAGTTGGGGAGTAAAAAAGTTTAACACTGCCTTTAATAGTTTTAATTTCAAAAAGGTCAGGGTTATCGATTGGAGGACTATCAGTACAAACTCTTGGTCCATAATTATTACTATTATTATCAGAACTTTGCTGAGTCGCAGTTTCATAAGAAGCAGCTGTAAAATAAGAAGCTTGAGTGGCCCAAAATTGACAATAACCACTACTTACCACACAAGTGGCAGGTGTCACAATACCATCACTTGTCCACCCAGAAGATCCAGTTGGAGAACGCAAAACATTTAAAGTTCTTCCGTTCAAGTCTGTTCCCACATAAATATTAATAGTAACAGGGTTACTAAAGGTTAATGTTTTGTTTGGAATTCCCCATTGAATTACTGCTTCTTTAGTAAAACCCGAACCAAGATCTGATACAGTATTTTTGTCGACTACAATTGCACTTAATTCATTAGTATTAAAAAGCTGATTATCATGTTCAGTAATATCTGTACCTTGTAATAAATATACAGTACTTAAAGTACCACTAGTACCAATATTTATAGTTATATTATTAGCCACTGATACTTTTGATGTTTCATCAGGATTATCATTATTTGGAGTGGTTGTAAAAGTACCATAAGTTATTAAATCCGAGAGATTAGTTGCTCCAATATTTGATGGCACTATTTTTGTTGCTCTAAAAACAGAAACAGCATTATTTAAAGCATTTACTGCCAGATCTATTTGATCTTGATTTGATGTTAAATTATTTTTAATTCCAGTAGCTGTAGTAATAGCTGTCTGAAGATCAGTGATAGCATTAGTTGGATATTGACCATAACCAGTTCCAGCCACTGCCGAATCATACTGTGATTGAGCCAAAGTAATCGCAATATTTAAATTAGTAAAATCTGCCACTGGTGTCACTCCACTAATAGAAGCATATGCTCCCAATCCAGTCTGGTTAACTGCTGCCACTCTAAAATTATAACTAGTCCCATTAGTTAAACCAGTTACAGTAGTAGATGTTCCAATAATTAAACTTCCATGACCCACAGTAGTCCAACTATCACCTATTCCATAATCAATTTGATAATCGACAATAGTCGAACCTACATTTGTCGGCCCAGTCCAAGATAATAAAACTTGAGTATTACCTGGAACACCTGTTAAATTACCAGGTGCAGAGGGGACAGAAACAGGAGCGATAGTAACTGTTATATTATAATTTTGAGTTGAAGTATTTTCAGCTGTGACAGTGTAAGAAACTGGATTGGTAAAATCCCGAGCCGTACCAGAAAGTGGAGAAATAGATGCCCCAGCATCAACAGTAATAATTGGAGTCAAATTTGTCACATCAGTGCCATACGGAACAGTAACACCTATATCAGTTCCGTTAATTATTCCTGATACTCCTATCCCATTAAAACTAAATCCTGTTATTGTTTTATTAATGGAACCTATTGTAATAGTAATAGGTGAAGAAGTTGAGCCAACTCCTGTTTGATTAATAGCACTAACTCTAAAATCATAACTAACTCCATTAGTTAAACCAGTTACAGTGGTGGATGTTCCTGTAATTGAAACTTCGTGAGTAAAAGTAATCCAACTATCTCCTATACCATATTCTATTTGATAATCTAGAATAGTTGAGCCTACATCGACTGGAGCATTCCAGTTTAAAGTAACTTGATTACTATTAGAAACACCTGTTAGATTACCAGGTGCAGAGGGGACAGGAACCGGAGCTACAGGTACTATTCCATAACTATAAACATATGCACCTAATCCAGTTTGATTAACCGCTGCCACTCTAAAATCATAACTAACCCCATTAGTTAAACCAGTCACCGGTATATTAGAAATATTAATTTCTGATGTAGCAACTACCTGAGTAGTCCAATTAATTTCAGTATCGCCAATTACACTCTCCTTATATCCAATCTGATACTGAACAATAGTCGAACCTACATTTGCCGGCCCAGTCCAAGATAATAAAACTTGGGTATTACCTGGAACAGTGGTTAAATTATTAGGTGCAGAGGGAACAGAAACAGGAGTCATGAGAGCTTCCATTACTAAGACTGAATTATAAGCATTAATTCTTTTCCCTGTAGTAGTTTTTCCAGATAAAGCATCAATAGAATCACCATTATTTAAAATAATATTTCTCAATTGGGAATAAGTTACTGAAGGGTTAATGCTTAATAAATATCCAGCTAATCCAGTCACATGAGGAGTAGCCATTGAAGTTCCATCTTTAAAATCATAACCAGCATCTGTGCCATTTTCAGGATAATCAATTATTTTAATATTGTACACATAGCAACCAATATTAGCATTCAAACTAGAGTCAGTTTTCCAATGTAATCGATATTTAAAATTATTAGTTAAATAAGAGCTACCTATACCAATATTAAAAGTATTAGAGCAATAAGAACTACCACAAGAACCAGTTGACATACCAGATATCGAAGATTTATTAAATCTAGAAACTTCAGTAAAAGTATCTCCTCCATCACCATTAAATTCCAAAGCTACATAATCTGAGGTAGCTCCACCACCACTATCAGTTGTCCCAACATCATAACACTGTGCTTTGAAACTAAATTTAGTCGGGTTGTTAATTGTGTTCGAAATGTCGATATTTTTTGAAGTAATAATATAATCAGAATTATTTGAATAAGTGGTACGACTATCAGTATTAAAAATTTCCCCAACATTTGAAGTATTTGCAACTTGCCAATAAGAACCAATACCGTTTATATAATCTAAATAATCTTCAATATAATCTTTTCTATAACTAACAGTACTATAAATATCCACACCAGGAGCTCCAACATCAACCGATGTAGTGCCGTAATTAGAGAAACTAGCCAATTGATCATTATTATCAGTAGCCGCCACTGAAATAATATTATCCAAATCATAATCACTAGGATAGTTAGGGGTTATTTCATTATTAGCTCCATCATTTCCAGCACTAGTAATAAAAACACCACCAACTGCCTTAAAGCGGTTAATGGCATCATATTCTAAAGACGAATAAGATGGCCCACCATAACTTGCATTAATAACTTTTACTCCATTTTTAATTACAAAATCAATGGATTCAATCAGACAACTGCTACTAAAAGACCCATTTTCCACTTGACAATTAAGAGCCATTATTTTTATTTTCTGACCAATACCAACAATTCCCAGGCCATTATTAATCACTCCACTAATAGTCCCAGCAATATGAGTCCCATGATAAGAGCTTTCTACATTTGTTAGAACCGGAGCCGGATTAGTAGAACCAGTTATAAAATTATAACCATGAAGACAACCACCGACAATTGTATCGCCATTTTGATCCAAACAATTACTACCATTCCACATATTATTAATCAAATCAGGATGATTCCAAGCAACACCAGTATCAATCACAGCAACAATAACATCACTGGTACCCACAGAAACATTCCAAGCTCGGGCTAAATCAATATCAGCCCCACTCGTGCCAATACTAGTTGTCCCATTATCAAAAGTAATAGTTTGGCCAAAATTATCCAAACCCCACAAATTATTTTTATCAACATCACTAGTTCCTAGATCAGAAATATATGAATAATAATTTGGTTCAACTGTTTCAACATTAGAATCAGTTCTAACTTCATTAACAACTTCTTCTACCGACCGACCACTTTTAATTTTATAAACAACTACATTTCCAGATTCTAATACTGCATCCTTTTCTAAATCATTATTTGTTCGAGTAGTATATTCTCTAAAAAGGGACATTAACCCAGGGTTAGCCAAATTAACTTGTCCTTTTTTGAATTTAACTAATACTTCATCTGGCGAATATTTAGGCCGATTAATTTCTGCAGATGCCACAACAGTCGAGTTAAACAAAAGAAAACTTAAAAATAAAAAGCTAAAAAAAATACCCTTCTTAAACATTTTTAATCAAACAAAATTAATCTCATCTAAATGATATTATTAATTAATAATATCACTAAAAAAAATGAAAAAAATAACTAGAAGATCCATCTTTTTTTTAATTTTAATTATTTTATTTTTAGTGATCGGGATAACAATTTTAATTGAAAATAATAAAAATAAAGAATCAATAAAAATTAAAGAAAACACTAATCTTTGTCAAAGGGCAGGTTGTAGTGGACAATTATGTGTTGAATCAAATTTCAAAGACACGACAACAACTTGTGAGTGGAAAGAAGAATATTCCTGTTACCAAAAAGCTAAATGCGAAAAACAACCAGATGGAAAATGTGGATTTACTAAAGATGATCAATTCAATAAATGTGTCGACGAATTAATTGTAAAAATAGAAAAATAAAAGTTTGTAAAAATGAACGGAAATAATTTAATAATAATTGTTAAAGATTTAAATAATAATGTCGTTAAGGATGCTAAGGTAAACTTAGTCTCTGAAAAATTGAGCGGAATAACCGACGACAAAGGACAAATAGCTTTCCCTTTACCAAACGCAAAAAAAATAAATGTCGAAGTTGAACTAAATGGAGAAACTAATACTACTACCTATTATCTAACTGGTAACTCGAATCAGAAATTAGAAATAAATTTTGCCTCCTACAAAAAACTTCAAGAATCTCAATCATCATCTCAAACATCATCTCAATCACTATTAATTAAAGATAAAAGACAAAATGGAAATGCAGTTTATATTTTTAGTTTTTTAATAATAATTTTAGGTAGCTATTTACTATTCAAAAAATATCAAAAATATAAATAGCCAAGTTTCTTCCAATTTCAATACATTCAATTTTATTAGATAATTTTAGATACAATATAATCCATGATGTTAACAATTTTAACTATTATTGGCCTCAGTCTTTTTGAAGTCGTTTGTAGCATTGATAATGCTATCGTTAACGCCAAAGTTTTGCGCACTGTTAGTGCTAAAGCCAAAAAATGGTTTTTAACTTGGGGATTATTTTTTGCAGTCTTTGTTGTTCGTGGTCTTTTACCATGGATAATAGTCTGGGCTGTCAATCCTCATTTAGGTCCAATTGGTGCTTTTACTGCATCTTTTAGTTCCGATCCTGTCATTGCTCATTCAATTGAAAAATCAATCCCAGTTTTATTTATGACTGGTGGTGTTTTCTTACTACTTTTATTCTTTAGTTGGCTTTTTCTTGAAAATGAAAATTATTGTATAAGAGGGGAATATTTTTTTTATCGCAAAGGTTTTTGGTTTAACAGTATTGCTTCTTTAATCTTACTTGTTTTAACTTTTATTACTATTAAAATTGATCCCAACATGACTTTAGGTGCTGCCATAGGGTCTACCATTTTTTTTATTACTCACGGTTTTCGTGAGCGAGCAAAAAGCATGGAAGAAGGCCTGGAAACTTCCAATCGTTCAGATTTTAGTAAACTTCTATTTTTAGAAATTCTCGACACTAATTTTTCCATAGATGGGGTTCTTGGTGCCTTTGCTTTTACTCTTTCCATCCCAATTATTTTACTTGGTAATGGTATTGGAGCTGTAATTGTTAGACAGTTAACAGTTGGTAATATTGATCGAATTAAAAAATATCGTTATCTTGAAAATGGCGCTATGTATTCCATCTTTTTTCTTGGATTTTTTATGATTACAGAATCATTCGGCATTCCAGTCCCAAAATTTTTACCCCCAATTTTTACTATTAGTACCATCTCTTTCTTTTTATATAAATCAATTGTCAGACTAAAACTAGAACAATCAGCCAAAATTTAATTAAAAATCTATTTTATCCGAACGAATTACTCTATGTCAGGGGATTCCCCACCACCCTAAAAACCTTTGGTTTTTCGGCCAGTATTACTACCTCTTTATAAGACAAAGTTTTTCCTTTAGAAATTTTCTTTATCATGGCATAAACTTTTTCCACCATCGAAAAATAAACTAATTTCTCTAATCGTATTATTTATTGTTCTTTTAATTTTTATTTTATTATTTTTTTTAATCAAAAATTTTTCATTTGTCTTAATTAAAAAATCTTTAGATAAACAAAATTTCATCTTCAAAAACTTATTAAAAAATTTTTTCAACCATAAGTTAGTCAAAATTAATATCAAAGCAAATAAACCTAGAAATAAATATGAAATTGAAAATTTAATAATACTGATGCAAAACCGAACCAAAAATCAAACTGATTGAAAGTGATAAAAATGCCTTTTTTCTCCGAATTATTTCTTTTTCCGAAACTTTATATTTTACTAACACAATTAATTATATATCAGAGAAGGGAATCATTTTCGCAATTTATATATTTTCCCTGTATTACCCCCAATACCAAGTTGATCTGTTGTTAGAACATATAATTCCCCATTTTTGTCTTCACCAAACCCATTAATAAAGGAATCAGTCTTTATAGTCTCAGTTACATTCCATTTGTTTTCTTTTTCTTCTGCCACCATAATTTTCCCCCCACCAGTCTTAAAATTATCACTCCAATCTCCAAAAATATATTTTCCATTCAACCCCGAGATTTCTGTTCCTCTATAAATAAATCCGCCGATAATAGATATTCCTTCCGAATGATTATATTCCAAAATAGGTGCTATTAATTGTTCTCCTAGATAACCGACATTAACACAATCGGCTGGAGATTTATCAGGACTTTCATGACTAAAACAGTAATTTCCTTCTTTAATATTCCATCCATAATTTTTACCTTTCTCAACAATATCAACTTCTTCCCATAAATTTTGTCCAACATCGCCTACAAAAAGTCTACCTGTTTCTTTGTCAAATGACATTCTAAATGGATTTCTAAATCCATAAGCATAAATTTCATCCCTTCCTGTTTTTCCAACAAAAGGATTATCTTCAGGGATTCCTCCATCTGTTTTAATTCGTAAAATTTTACCTAGCAAATTAGACAGATCTTGCGCATTTCCGGTTTTCGAATGCCCCAAACCAAAATCATCCGCGTTTCCACCATCACCGACAGCCACATAAAGATAGCCATCACTTCCAAAAATTATTTCTCCACCATTGTGATTAAATTGTGGTTCATCAATTTCCAAAATTATTTTTTCTGAATTTAAATCTGCCTTGTCCTGGTTATCATTAGAAACTTTAAATTCTGAAATTCTACTGGTATGATCCCACCCTTGCGGACCATTTTTTCTCAAAGGCGCACTGTAATAAACATAAAATTTTTTATCATTTTCAAAATTAGGACTGAAAGCAATTCCCAAAAGCCCTCGTTCATCATAACTTTCCTTTAGTTTAACCATATTCTTCCTTAAATCTAAAAATGGTTCATCCAATACTTGTCCATCTTTTATTATTTTAATTAGACCAGTTTGGTCAGTAACAAATAATCTACCGCTATTATTAGGGGATTCAAGTAACTTTATAGGGGAAACAAATTTATCTGCAACTAATTCCAAATTTATCGCTTCTGATTTTTTCATAGGGTTAGATAAAGGGGTTGGTAAAAGAAAAAAATAAATTATTAACATTGCTACCATAACTATTCCAACATAAATTAAAATATTTTTTTGTTTCATATTTTTTTATTGAACAATAATTTTTCCTGTCATAAAAGGATGGGGTGTACAGTGATAGTCATATTCTCCAGTCTGATTAAAAGTGTGTGAATATGTCTCATCTAGACTAAGTAGCTCCGAAGATAATTCTTTTCCAGCATCCGAGAAAACATTGTGTTTTATAGAATCTTTATTTTTCCAAACAACTTTCTCCCCAGCCAAAATCGTTATTTCTTTTGGGGAATATGCATAATTCTCAATAATAACAATTTTTTGTCCTTCAATCTCTTCCGATATTTTTGAATCTTTCAAAACTTCTATTGAAGGTTTTTTTAAATAAGAATAAAAACCAACTCCGACAACCACAACTACTATAACAGAGATAATAATTGAGATTAATGTTTTTTTTCTCACAATTTAATAATAACACTAAATCTAAAACAATTTAAAAACAGTAAATCATTGTATGATTAGAACTTATTTTTCTTTCCCGAATTTTTTCTTGATTTCATTGTTCAATTTCTCATGCCAACCAGTAGTCCAGGTTTTCGTGTTAAGTAAAAGTTCATCACAAAACTCGGCTACATCTTTTCCTGTGATTTCTAATACACGTTTACCATCCGCAACGCCAGCCTCAAACAAATCAATCAGGTCGTATTGAACTTTTAACATGTCCATACTGTCACCTCCGGCATGATTCCACATATAATTTTGAATCTTTTTGAACACAAATTGATAATCTTTTGGCATGACTTCGACTCGCGCCATCATCATTTTGTATTCTTTTTTATCACCAATAATTTTTTTTAAAAAATTTAACATTTTAAACTTCCTCCTTTAATTTATAAATTTTTTTTGAAACAAAATTCCATTTATCCCAAAATATTTTAAGCTCTCTTTTTCCATTTTCATTTAGAGAATAGAACTTTCGAGTAGGACCTATATCTGATGATTTCTTTTCAATATTAACTAATTCATTTTTTTCTAATCTTAATAATATAGTATAAACAGTCCCTTCAACCACATCGTCAAAACCCAAAGTATTTAATTTTTTTGTAATTTCATAACCATATATTTCTTTTTTACTAATAATTTCTAAAACACATCCTTCAAGGACACCTTTTAGCATTTCGGTTAAATTATTCATATATTTCATTTAACTAATAAGTAGTATTAGGTACCTCTATATAGTAATACAAAGTAGTTAGTCTGTCAATAGGATGCAAACAACATTTGGCGGCGAAACATTGACGCATTTAGAACCTATTTTATGATTTCTAAATTAGATAAAATCTAAAATGCATTTTTCTCCAATTAAAATAATCCAAAAGGAAACGTATGTTTTTGTAATAATGATACTATTAATATAATTATTAATTTAATTTTTTTAATGAAAAAATACTTAATTTTGTCTTTCCTCTTTTTATTAGCAATTACTCCTGCTCTAGCTAAGGGTTCAACTGAAACTCAAGGACAACAAGCAACTGGACAACAAACAGCAGTTTCTGGCTCTCAATCAAATACTACTGGTAGCAACCAAGGTACTAATGGTCAAAACACGGTAACCGCATCTCCAACCAAAAAACCAACTGTTTCACCAACTGGTAATCAAATTAAAAATACCAATGAAGTCCAAACTCAAAACCAAGGTGAGGATTCTCAACTTAGTGTTAAAACTCAAGAATCTGAAAAGTTGAATCAAGCGGTTGATGACAGTTTAACTAAAGTTTCAGATCAAGTAAAAGAATTAATTGAAACTACTGGCGCCAAAGGTGGAATTGGAACTGAAGTTAAAGAAATTGCTCAAAACCAGACTAAATTACAAGATGAAATAGTTTCAGATGTTGCCAAGTTGAATTCCCGAGGAACAGTAGCTAAATTTTTTATTGGTTCAGATAAAAAATTAATCCAAACTATGGAACAAAAGATGGAACAAAATCGTCTCATGATTCAACAACTTGAAGAATTAAAACTCCAAACCAAAAATTCTGGAGATTTACAACAACTCCAAGAAACTATTGATTTGATGACTTATCAAAATACTTCTTTACAAAACAAGATTGATAAAGAAAGTAAAACAAACGGGATGTTTGGTTGGTTAGTTAATTTATTTAATAAATAATTATTTTTATGAATATGAAGCCCTTTCCACATATGAGGCGGTAATTACTAAAATTGGTAATTTTGTTGGCGTCTTCACTAATCTTATGAACGCTTCTCAAGAAAAGCATCTAACTGCTTTTGAAAAATGTAATTAAAAATTATTTCTGATGAGCTTTCATTAAACAAATTCCGCTGATTACTTCAAAACTATTTTCTTTAGCCAAGTTTTCTGCATCTAAATTTAGACTACCTTCCTGAAACCATATTACTGGTTTTTGATTAGATTTAATTATTTCTTCAACAATTAGTAGAACTTGATCTGATTTACGAAAAATATCAACAATATCAATCTTGATATTGGAGGGAATACTACTAAAACTCGAATAGGATTTAAGACCAAAAACGTTTTCGATGGTTGGGTTCACTGGAATAATAGTGAAACCTTGAGAGATTAGATATTCAGCCACTTGGTAACTTGGACGATCAGGCTTATCGGAAAGTCCGATAATAGCGATGGTTTTTGATTTTTTTAGAATATTTTCTATAGATAGCATGCTTAATAAAGCATACCATTTTACTCATTACAGGCTGTAAAACTGAAAATTATTAAATCCTAAAAAAAAACGAAGGAAACCAAGGGGTTTCTAGTCACAGAGTTCAAGTCTGATGGAACCTTAGGCTGAATGCGGCGCACCATTGACGTAATTAGAACCTATTTTATTAAATTTTTAATAAAAAGTCTAAAATAATTAATTATTCTTTTGTTTTGATTTGTTATTTGAATTCCACCTCTTACAGTTTTTACCCCTTTTGTTCCCAGGCAATATCGGCAGTATTCTTTAAATCTCTTATCTTCTAAAAATGTTTTAACAATTTCTGATTTTTCAATATTACTTCCTGTATTTATAACCAATTTTCGGATATCAAGATTCTCTCTGTTAGTAAATTTAATTTTAAAATACTCCTCACTCCCATAAGCATTACCACAGTGAAACAATCTACCATCGACCAAAGTAGTACATACTTTAAATGCACAATTGTCATATATTTCTTGCACCTTCTTATTATTATTATTTTTGTTTTCTCTGTGAATTAATAACCATCTTCCAACCTTAGTTGAAAAATAATATTTGTTGCAGGCAATTTTATTTTTTATTAATACATCACAAAACTTTTGTTGTCTTTCTCCTATATCTTTATATTGGCTTAATGTAATTCTAAAATCAGGATGCTTTACTTTTTTTAGTGCTACTAATACGTTTTCTTTTAATGTCATTGTCCCATTAGACGTAATCCATATTCTAGGTATATCCAGTTTATCAATAGTGCGAATTATTTTTTCAATCTCAGGATGAGTAAATAATTCTCCACCTTGAATTTGTAAGTATTCAATTCTGCAAATTTTACAAAGATCTTTAATGTCTTTTATTATAAAGTCAATATTAAATGATTTTTGTTTAATATATGGAATCAAATTACAACAATCTTTACACTTTAAGGAACATTTAGTTCCGACCCATAAAACCAACATAGGAATCGAATACATATCTTTTTTAGAAACCGTATTGCCATTTATCATATATTCTCATACTATCTTTTATTATTTAAGATTACAACCACACTTTGTAAATTTTAGACTCATTTAATTTACTTATTAAGTATTAAGAAAGTATCAAAATATATGGCTTGGCGGAGGAGGAGAGATTCGAACTCTCGATGCCTTGCGACATACACGCTTTCCAAGCGAGCGCACTAAACCACTATGCGACCCCTCCATTAAGGTACGAGTATTATAACCTACTTTTTCATCAACTTCTCCAATTCTATTTTTGCCTTTTTTAAAAGCATCCTTTCACTATCATAGGCTAATTTTTCTTTAGCTTCTTCAAAACTAAACCATGATCTTTCTAAAACCATCTCAACATCATAATATTTCAAATTACTTTGTTCTAAATATTCCATCATAAAAAATGTCACCTTCTTAATGATTTTCTTTTTCTTTTCTTTATCCCAAATAATATAATCATTTGATCCCAATTTAGTTATTACTTTAGCCTTAACTCTACCTTCTTCCTCAACCTCTCTCAGTGCTGCTTGTTTTAAAAATTCGCTTTTATCTAAATGACCCTTTGGAAATTTATAAATCGACACATTCTTCCCTTTATTTTTTTCGCTTCTAAAATTAGAACCAGAGGCAGTCTTAATCAAAAGCCATAAAATTTTATTATTTTCAATTTTATAAACCAAGCCGCCAGCCGACCTTTCATCATAATACATCTCATCACCTATCTTCGCTGTCTCATTTTTCATAAGTAGTCGATATTATATCTTAATTTTATCAATAATTAGGCTTGTCGATTGATGTGGAATTGATTTACTTACCTCTAATACTTTTGCCCCAACCTCATTAGCTTGTTTCATTTTTTTTTCCAAATTATTATCATTTTCACTAACAGCAATTATTTCTGGTTTTAATTTTTTAATTATTTCTAAATATTCCTCATCGTTTTTCATTTCTGGTAATTTAATTACATAATCTACCATTTTCAATTTAGTCAAAAAAACAGCCCTATTTTCTTGATTGTTTATCGGTCTATTTTGTCCTTTATTTTTTTTAATATTTTCATCCGATTCTAAAAGTACTATTAATATATCTCCCTTTGCTTTTGCTTTTTCCAAAAAAATCAAATGACCCAAATGAACAATATCAAAACACCCCCCAACCAATACAATCTTTAAAGCCGCCCTGTCAAGGGAGGTGATTTCGATTTTATCGAAATCGGAGGGTTTTTTCATATTAATTATATTTTTCATTTTACCCTTTTTCCTCTAGTCAAAATCTGTATCGGCACCAACATTAAATTATTAGTAATAGTATAAATTATTGACGGCAATGCCACTACTGGATTAAATAAAGTTAATGCCACCAAAGTTCCTAAAGTATAGTTTTTATAACTCGAAGTCACTGCTAATGTGATTTTATCCTCTTTTGTTTTTCCAATTTTCCACCCCAACCAAAAATCAAAAGATATTAATCCAATTACTATTAATATTAACCATATTGATCTTTCCCAATTATCTAATATTACCTGTCTTATGGGTGAAATTATTCCTACAATTATTAAAAATAAAAATATTACCGATAAACCAGAAGCTTGCTTTATTAAATATTTTGCCAAACCCATCCATCTCACTAAAATCGCCGCTAATATCGGCACTGCCACTAACCACATAATTGTGGTTCCCATTTCTATTGGATCCATTTTAATACTAGTTTTAGCAAATAACCACACCAATAATGGCACTACAATTGGACTTAAGGCGTTTGAAATTGATGAAACAACCAAAGCTGTTTCTGGTTTCCCTCCATAAATACTCACCAAAAAAACCGATGCTCTTCCCGCCGGGATTACCGAAGCCAATATTAATCCTAAAAATATTTCTTCACTCAAAAATCCTTTCAAAAATATTAATACTATTAATGGTGAAACTAAATGAACTATTGATAATATCAACAGTTGAATTTTAAAATCTTTTAATGCTTCAACAAATTCTTTTAAATCAATGTCCAAACAACTCAAAAACATCAACACCATCAGAAACAAACTAAGGTAAGGTTTTAATACTATTCCAAAACTTGGCAAACCGAAACTAATTATTATCGCCAAAAATATTACCAGCCAAGTATTTTTTACTAATAACCTCATTCCCTATCTTACCAATCCTAAAGGCATATACCAACTAAAAGGTTTTTTACAAACAGGACATTCAACTGGGGGAGCTTTACCTTTATGAATATAACCACAATTCACACATTTCCACTCTAATTCAGTTTCTCGATTATAAAGGGTATTAGCGTCTAAATGCGTTGCAATAATAATATATCTTTCCTCATGTTTTTCTTCCACCTCTTTCACTTCCCTAAATAATCTTTCTGCTTCCGCATCACCATCAATTTTTGCCTGTTCTTCAAAGTTTGGATACATTTCCGTCCATTCATGATGTTCACCCTCAGCTGCCATTTTTAAATTATCAACTGTTCTCACACTATAAGGTTTAATCGATAAAACATCGCTCACACCCACCGGTTCTTTAATCATTTCAAATAATTCCTCAGCATGGGCTTTTTCTTGATCAGCTGTTTCCTCAAAAACCCTAGCAATCCATTCTAAATCTTCCTTTCTCGCCATTTTGGCAAACATATTATAACGATTTCTCGCTTGGCTTTCACCCGCAAATGCTTTCAAAAGATTCTCTTGTGTTTTATTCATATTAATTAATCTTAACAGAATAAATAAAATTTTTATTAAAAATTTTTTTCAGTTTATTTTCAGCTTTAGATTTATAATTAAACTATGAAAATTTTAATTGTCGAAGATGAACACTTAATTGCTACTGCCATCAAAAAAGGTTTAGAGCAGGAACACTACACGGTCGACATCGCTTTTGATGGTGAAAAAGGTTTTGATTTGGCTTCAAGTGGGGATTATGATCTAATTTTATTAGATCATATGCTCCCAAAAATGAATGGTATCGAAGTTTGTAGTCAACTTCGCCAACAACAAATACACACTCCTATTCTAATGCTCACCGCCAAAGGTCAAGTTGAAGACAAAATTAAAGGACTCAACAGTGGGGCTGATGATTATTTAACTAAACCTTTTGCCTTTGAAGAACTTTTAGCCAGAATTAGAGCTTTAACTCGTCGTCCTAAAAATTCTGCCAGTGAAATTATCACCGTTAGTGATCTCTCTATAAATTTATCGACTTATGAAGTCACTCGTCATGGAAGACAAATCAATTTATCTAGTAAAGAATATTCTCTTTTGGAATGTCTCATGCGTCATACCAATAAAATTTTAAATAAAGATCAATTAATTCAGCATGTCTGGAGTTATGAGTCCGATATTCTTCCCAACACTGTCGAAGTCTACATCAGAAATTTACGTCAAAAAATTGACCAGCCTTTCAAAACCAAATTAATCAAGACTATCCGTGGTTTTGGATATAAAATCAGTGAGTAAAATTAAATGTTTAAAATAAATCGCCCTGTCAAGGGAGATGTCCTCCGAAATTTCGGAGGACAGAGGGTTTAATACAAAAATATGTTTAAACAAGCTAGATTAAAACTAACCGGCTGGTACCTTTTAATTATTATGGTTATTAGTTTTTCTTTCAGTGCTCTTATTTACCAAATAAGTAGCATGGAAATTATTCACTTTGCCGAGTCTCAACGAATCCGAATTGAAAGAAGAATAAATTCTTCTTATCCAAATTTACCTCCACCACCAATGTTAGTCGATACTGATTTAATCATTGAGAGTCAACAACGCCTCTTAACCAATTTAACCGTCATTAATTTTTTTATTCTTTTAATTTCTGGCACTCTTTCTTATTTTTTAGCCGGTCGCACCCTTCGTCCTATTCAAAAAATGACTGAAGATCAAAAACAATTTATTAGTGACGCTTCTCATGAATTAAGAACTCCCATCACTGCCCTTAAAGCCATGCTGGAAGTTTCTCTTCGCGACCCTAAATTAAGTCTAGACGAGTCAAAAAAAGTTCTCACCGATGCTATTTATTCTACTAATCAATTAAAAACATTATCAGACTCTCTTCTTGAGTTAAATCAATTTAATAATAAATCTGCTCTTAATTTAAATCCATTTTCAATTAAAAATTTAATGTCTGAATCTGTTAAAAAAATTAAACCCAAAGCCGATAAAAAACAAATTGTAATTAAATATAACCCAATTAATGGCCAAATTAACATTGATATTCAAAAAATAGAAGAATTATTTTTAATTCTTCTCGACAACGCCATTAAATATAGTTCCAAATCCAGTCAAATTAAATTCATCGCTCTTAAAACTAGAAAAAATATAATTTTTAAAATCATCGATCACGGAATTGGTATTTCCCAAAAAGATTTACCTCATATTTTTGATCGTTTTTATCGGGCCGATAATGCTCGTACTAAAAATGGAGCCCAAGGTTACGGTCTTGGTCTTTCCATTGCTAAAAAAATAGTCGAATCACACGGTGGAAAATTGGAAGTTGACAGCAAATTAAATAATGGAGCTACCTTTGTTATCTATTTGCCACGTTTCAGTTAACATTCAGAATTAGTTCTTACAATCCCACTTATGAAATTACCTAAAATTTTAAGAATAATTTTAATATTTTTAATTATTAGTGGAATTAGTTATTTTACTTATTCAAAAATAACTTCTTCTACCAAAAAAATAACTTATAAAACCACTGAGGTTACCAAAGGTACTTTAGTAACCTCTATCTCTACCACTGGTACTATCACTTCTTCCAATAAATCTGCTATTACCACTGGTGCCACTGGTACCATTAAAACTGTTTATGTCAAAGATGGAGATACTGTCACTAAAGGTCAAAAAATAGCCGAAATTACTCTTGATGACGACGGTACTAATAATAAAGTTACTGCTTGGGCCAACTATTTAACCATGCAACAAAGCGAAAAAGCCGCCATCGCTGATCGATCAGCTGCTGATATTCAGATGTGGAATGATCGCCAAGCAGTTCTTGATGCCCAAAAAGAATATGACAAAATGATCGGCGGTGATTACAATGAAAAAACCAAAACCACATACACCTATAACGAAAGAGCCATTGTTACAAAAACTTTAACTTTAGCCAAACAAAAATTCACTACCGACGAAACCACCTACAACAATTATTCCGCTTTTATCACTAAAGCCAAACAGCAAACTTCTATTGCTTTAGATAATTATAAAAAAGTTTCCTCCACTATTTATGCAACTTCTGCTGGTATTGTTAGTAATTTAAGTATTGCTTCGGGAGTTGTTATTTCTAATACCTCTGAGTCAATTACTGTTTCCACTGGTACCAATAGTAATGAAAACTCTTCCACTGTTACTTCTCATGCTGTCGGCAGTATTACTAATCCCAACGGTCAATACCAAGCCACTCTTAGTCTATCAGAGTCAGATATTCCCAAAATTAAATCTGGTCAAAAAGTTACCCTAACCATGGATGCTTTCGAAGGTAAAACTTTTACTGGCACCGTCTTATCTATTAATGTTAGTGGGTCTACCAGTTCTGGTGTTACCACTTATCCTGTTGTTGTTCTTATCGATGATACTGATCAACAAATTTATACCAACATGGCTGTTTCCGCCACAATTATTATTAATTCCAAAGCCGACATCTTAATTATTCCTTCAACTGCCATTGACACGGCCACTGACGGTACCACCACTGTCAGAATCATGAAAAATAATGTCATTTCCACTATTAATATAACCATTGGTGAAACCAATGACAGTGAAACGGAAGTTACCTCTGGACTCAACGAAGGTGAAACTATTATTTCTTCCTCAATTAGCAATGACTCTAAGTCAAATAATAATAATACTTCTGCTTTCAGCAGCTCTAATACTAGAAGTAGTAATTTTGGTGGCATGGGTGGTCCAGGAATGTAATTTAAATAATTATGTCAAAATCAAAAGCCATTATTATTGCCAAAAATCTTTCCAAGATTTACAAAACTGACGATTTAGAGACCGTCGCTCTCAACAATATTTCCTTCCAAATTAACGAAGGGGAGTTTGTCGCCATCATGGGTCCTTCCGGATCAGGTAAATCTACTTTAATGCACATCCTTGGTGCTCTCGATAAACCAACCAGTGGTCAATATATTTTGGATGGTAAAAAAGTTGAAAATTTATCAGATGACGAATTATCAGAAATCCGTAATAAAAAAATTGGTTTTATTTTTCAAGCATTCAATCTTTTACCTCGAACTACCACTTTAACTAATGTTATGTTACCCATGGCTTATGCCGGTGTTCCAAAAGAAGAAAGATTCAAAACTGCCGAAAAATACCTTAAAATGGTCGGTCTTAGTGATCGTTTAAATCACACCTCAAATCAAATTTCTGGTGGACAGCAACAACGTGTTGCCATTGCTCGATCTTTAGTTTTAAATCCAGCACTGATTTTAGCCGACGAGCCAACCGGTAATATTGCTTCAGCTCAAGCCGATGAAATTATGTCCATTTTTGAAAAATTAAATGACGAAGGTCACACTATTGTTATGATTACTCACGAACCAGATATTGCCGAACATGCCAAAAGAATTATTTTTATTAAAGACGGGAAAATTATCAAAGATAGTACTAATCATCAACGTCGAAGAGCCGCTATCGAAAAGGAGGTATTAAAAAATGATTGAATTATGGGAATTAGTTAAAGAAAGTATTAATACTCTTCGACTCAATAAAATGAGAACTAGTTTAGCTGTTTTGGGAATTATTATTGGCATCGGTAGCGTCATCGCTCTTATCTCTATTGGTCAATCAAGCCAAAAATCTATTACTTCCAGAATTCAAGCCCTGGGTACCAACCTTTTAACTGTTTCCCCCGGATCACAAAGTTCTGGTATGGTCCGAACTTCTACTGTCAGAAAAACATTAACTCTTGCCGACGCCGACGCTCTCAAAGCCGCTAAACTCACTGCTGTGAGTGCAGTTTCTCCAGAATATTCCAGTCGTCTCCAAGTTATTGCCGGAAATAATAATACTAACACCACTATTTACGGAGCCACTTCTGCCTATTCCGGTATTCACAATATCACCATTGCTTCAGGTCGATTTATTACCGTCAGTGATTATAATTCTCGCAGTCATGTCGCCGTTTTAGGCCCCACTGTTGTTACTGATCTTTTTGGCAGTTCCAGTTATAACCCAGTTGGTGAAATTATCCGTATCAATGGGTTAAATTTCACTATTATTGGCGTCACCGTTGCTAAGGGCTCATCTGGTATGTCTGATTCAGACGATGCCATTTATGTTCCTCTTTCTACTGCCATGAAACAACTTTTTGGTGTCACTTATTTATCATCCATTGCTGTCGAAGCAGTCAGTAGTGACGTTATGATTCAAGCCCAAAATCAAATCGGTTATTTTTTATTAGCTCGTCACAAAATTACAGACACCACCAAAGCTGATTTTTCCATTCGCTCGCAAGAAGAAATTTTATCCACTGCTTCTAGCATCACTGGTACCTTCACTTCACTTCTTTCCGGTGTGGCTGCCATTTCTCTAATTGTTGGTGGCATAGGTATAATGAATATTATGTTAGTCACTGTCACCGAAAGAACCCGAGAAATTGGATTAAGAAAAGCTCTTGGCGCTAAAAAGAAAACTATCATCGCTCAGTTTTTAACTGAATCAATTATTCTCACTTTTACTGGTGGAATTTTAGGGGTAATTTTAGGCATCTTAAGTTCTTATTTTTATTCTCGTATCAATTCATCAATTTTTACTATTTCTCCGTATTCTGTTCTATTAGCTTTCAGTGTTTCGGTGGTAATTGGTATTATCTTCGGTTGGTATCCCGCAAAAAAAGCCGCCAGCCTCCAACCAATTGAAGCTCTTCGATACGAGTAATTTCAGGTTCACTTCAGTTTAATTTTTTATTATCAATTAATTATTAATTATTAAATCTCCCTTTCTTTAATATGAAAAACCTAAAACAAATGTTTCCCATTTCCACTATTATTATTTCTTTAATTGCTCTCTCCATTGGTTTTACTGGCGGTTTTATTTATCAAAAAAGTAAAACACCATCTTTTGCTCGAAATGGTCAATTTCAAATGGCTGGCGGTAATAATTCCAACCGGATTGGCAATAAAGGTAGTACTGGTAACCAAATGGTTGGCCAAGGTCAAAGATCTTTTGCTAAAGAAACTATCGGTGAAATTACCAGTGTTGATTCCTCATCTATTACTGTCAAAACTAACGATGGCAGTTCTAAAATTATTATGATTTCTGATTCCACCACTGTTAATCAAGCAACTAAAGTTGATAAAAACAGTCTTAAAGTTGGTTCCCAAATTTCAATTTCTGGTGATCAAAACACTGATGGTACTGTCACTGGCAAAATCATTAATATTAATTCTGCCACTACTACTATCACTCCTGTGACTAAAAATTAAATATTTATTAATTTTTAATTAATTTAAAACCCTCCAAATTTCGGAGGGTTTTAACTCAGCCGTTAATTTGGTAAGATTAAAAACTGTTTTTATATGATTAATAAAGCCAAAAATATTATTAAAATGCCCATTTTTAGGGCACTTTTTACTCTAGCTATTCCAATTATCATGGCCAATCTTTTTCAGGCCATGTATCAAATGACCGATTCTTTTTGGGTTGGTCGTCTTGGAGGCACTGCTCTTGCTGCTGTTTCCATTTGCACTCCAATTATTTTTCTTACAGTTTCCATTGGAATTGGTTTTGCTATGGCCGGATCCACTTTTGTTGCTCAATATTTTGGAGCCAAAAATAATAAAATGGTCAGTCATGCTGCTGCCCAAACTATTTTAATGATCCTTTGTACCTCTTTTGTTTTTAGTGTTTTAGGTTTTATCTTTGCTCCGCAGATTCTTCATTTTATTGGTGCTAATTCTGAAATTTTTGGCATGGCATTAGCTTTTTTAAGAATCTCTTTTATTGGTCTTATTTTTAATTTTTCTTTTTTTATTTTTCAAGCCATCATGAGAGGAATTGGTCGTCCCCAAATTCCCGTCTATATCGTCATTGCCACTGTTTTACTAAATTTTATTCTTGATCCAATTTTAATTTTTGGATTCGGTTCAATCCCGTCTTTTGGCCCTGCTGGTGCTGCTATCGCCACTCTTTTAACCCAAACCATTGCTGCCGCCTCAGGTTTTATTATTCTTTTTGGTGGGCGACATGGCATTCATTTAAAAATCAGTGATTTTAAGCCAGATTTTAAATTTATTAAAAAAGCTTTTAAAATTGGTTTACCTTCATCAATTGAACAATCATCCCGTAATTTAGTTATGGTTTTTATGACATCTCTTATTGCTGGTTTTGGTACCACTGCTGTTGCCTCTTACGGAGCTGGTTCAAACATTATTCAAGTGGCCATTTTTATTGCCATCGGACTATCTGTTGCCAATGGAACTTTGGTTGGTCAAAACATTGGAGCTAAAAACATTAATCAAGCCATCAAAGCCTCCAAAATCAGTGCTTTTGTTGCTTTTACTTGTTTATCATTTTTAGGAATCATTATTTTTATTTTTTCCCGACAGTTTGTTTCTTTTTTTGTCCCCAACGATTTTGCTGTTATCAAAGAAGCTTCTAATTTTATTAAAACCGTTTCTCTTAGTTTTGGTTTAGTTGCACTCCAGATGTGTTTTAGCAGCGTTTTTAACGCCGCTGGTCAAACCAAAATCACCATGTTTATTACCATTTTTTCCCAATGGTGCATTCAAATTCCTTTAGCTTACTTTTTATCACAACACACCACTCTCGGCATTCAAGGCATTTGGTTAACTTTTCCCATTACTAATATTTTTAACAGTATTGTCGCTTTTATCTTCTATTCTCGTGGATCTTGGAAAAAAACCAGAATTATTGAAGAAGACAAAACTGTTGGTCAAGTTTCCGAAGAGACCATAGTTGAAGAGGGTATTCATTGAATAAACTTTACATATACGTAAAATTCGTCTAATATTAATTTGTTAGTTATTTTACAAAGGGAGGTGTATTTTAATGAAAAAAAGTCCTTTATATGTTTTTTGTCTCATTCTTATCATCGTCGGTGGACTCAATTGGGGTTTAATTGGTCTTTTTAATTATGATCTTGTCGCCATGATTTTTGGAAATATGTCCTTTTTATCTCGACTAGTTTATGACCTCGTCGGTTTATCAGCGGTTTATATTCTATTTTTTCTTTTTAGCGACAAAAAATAAAAAAAACTCCCCCGGTCCCTCCTTGTCCAAGGAGGGACTTAGGGTTGATTTTATATTTCCCTTCTTCTTTCCATTACCGATTTATAACCCAAATCAATTAAATACTGATAATTCTTTTTTCTAAAATCTAAAATAAAAGTTTTATCATCGTCCAAAGTTAAATAAATTATTTTTTTATTAATATCCCTAGCTTTTTGTAAACTATTACTTCGTTGCAACATCGCAAATGATGAATATAAAATATCAGCACCCAAACTTTTTTCATTCACTTTTTTAATCGGTCCAGTAATATCTGAAATCAATATTTTATTTGAATTTTTAATTAAAGTAATTGGAATATTATTAGTAACTCCGCCGTCAACCAAAAATCTATCCTGATATTTAAGTGGGGGAAACACCCCAGGAATTGATATCGAAGCCATTATTCCTGGAAAAATTCTCCCTTTTTCAAAAATTACCTCCTGATTATTATTTATATCCGTTGCATTAAATCTGGTTTTAATTTTCAATTCATCAAAATCATTAGCTTTAATATGACTTTTCAAAAATTTTTCCAAAACTCCATCAGATTTTTTAACTCCTCCCAAGACCATTTCTTGAACTAATTTAAAAAAAACCAACTCACTTGCCACTTTTTCAAAATCAATTTTAGGATCAGCCGCATACATTAATCCAATCACTGCTCCAATCGATGTCCCGCTGATTTCATTTATTTTCACCCCCATTTCTTGAAGTCCTTTAATCACTCCCATATGAAAAAACCCCCTCGCTCCGCCACCTCCCAACACCAATCCAATTTTATTTCTATTAAACATATCTAATTATAATTTTTTTATTAAAAACTGAATTAATTTTTAATTTATCCTAAAATCTTGTTGTTCTACTGATATTTTATTAATCTGAGAATCATTTATCGACTGAGCCAAATTATTGACTATTTTATTCAAAGCATCAGTTTCATTACTAATTTTTTTAAAACGATCAACTTCTCCAATTCTTTGCCAAGAGGGATCATTATAAACCACTGGCTCGTCAAGTGATTTTTTAAATTCTTTAATAGTTTTTGTTTTTCCCGTTTTTAAAGCATCTAAAAACAATCTCATGTAAAATTCAGAATCTTCCATACCTTTAATCGAATAAGTCTTGTTTCCAGATTTCAAAGGTCTTTCTTTACCATCACAAAGAGGATTAAAACCACCAAAATCGATTAAATCCGTTAAAGGAACCAAGCTCAAAGTGTTTCTCATTGCATAGACTAATTCAAAAAGATTACTATTCATTGGTTCTCTCATCATAACCTTAAACTTTTCCCATAATTTATTTTGATCTAACTCAAAAGGTGGTTTGTCTTCAGAAGTTTTTCTAACTGTAAATACATATTTTTGTTCATCAGATAGTCTTTTCATTTTTTCAACTTCCTCTTTTTCTATATTTGCATCAAACGACATACTCAACATTTTTATGTTTTTCGTATCTATCTGTTTTTCTTTAGCAATTTCATTCATTAAAGCCACTCCCACATTTAATCCAGAAGTCCAAGAATATCCTTTAATCCGCAATGGTAGCACCGGAACACTATTTTTTCTTTGTTTATTTGCTTCTAATAAACTATTCTCGGTCATATTATCTTTATCCTGATCATAGTTAATTGCCAAAATTACCCCTCGCAAACCAGGCAATGATTCTTTAATATCGTCAACTCGATCAAGCATTTCTGCTACTGATTTCTCATCTTTATTCCAACATCTAACCACCGCAAAAATAACAGGTTCTTTATTTTTACCAGAATTCTCAACTGAATTAATAAAATCTGGAAAAATTCTTTTAGTCGCATCTGAAATTTCAATACTAGGGTATTCGCCTGGAAAATCTGTTATTTCTATTTTTTTCTTATATTCTTCAATATTTGGCTGTTTTAGTTCAAACTCTTGATTAGATGAACCTGTTTCTAATGGCATAGGTTGTTTATAACATAATAGTATGATTAAGTTCTATCATTTTTCTTTTATTTCAAATTTTCCGTATTTTTCTACAGTTGTGTAATTATCTAAAATATAATTATTTATTAATTCCAATTTATCTGCTCCCAGCCCTCCAAAACTCATATCTGAATTGTAAATTATTATTGTTTTTTCATCTTTTTTCAAATCATCAATCATCTGCGTCTGATAATCATTAGTAAAGAAACCATAAGGAGTATCAATTTTAGTCGCATTTTTCTTGTCAGCCAAAAAATAAATTTCTGGCATCCAAGGATAGGCAAATATTTTTTTATCCGGCGAAGTTTGCGAAATATAATTTATTAAATTATCCATATTCGCTGTTTCAGTTCCTTGATCAACGGCTATTCCAAATCTTGGACTTTGATAGTTCTTAGAAGTTCCTGGAATTTTTCCATAAGATTGAATTTTTTCCACTTGTCCATACAAAAAATAATCATTAAATCCATCTCGGTTTAAAATCATGGCAAAAACCAGAAGAGTTATACCAAAAACTATAGATGGCTTCTGGTAAAATTTTTCAACTATTTGGCCAAACAAAATTAAAGCAATAATTATCAGCGGCAATAAATGCCACCAGTCTGATCGACCCAAAGCACTTCTAAATAAAACCAAACCAATTAAACTTAGAATTATAAAAATGCCATTCTTTGAATCTTTTTTTTCTCCTTTAAAATAAAAATAAATTCCTAAAAAAAATGAACCAATAATTACTATTTGGCTAAATTGCCACCACATTTCCATTGAACCCAAAAAATCATTAACAGCTCTCCAGTCTAAAAGTGGTAGAAGTTTAGTTCTATCGATTGCCAAATTAAAATAACCGTCAGTAAATGCTTTGGAATAATAAGTTAATTGAGTAATCATCTCCCACAGTGATTCTTGGTAAAGAAGCACTCCAAATATTGGAATGATTACTATTAATAGTCCACCAAAATAATTTAATAATGGTTTTATTATTTTAATATTTTTAGTTATAACCAAAAAGGCACCGATTGATAACAGTGATACTATTCCCACTTCCAAACTAACAAATATTGACAATCCACTGGCTATTCCCGCCCAAATTAACCACCGATTATTTTTGAACTTTAAATAATTAAATAATGGAATTAATGGTAATAATCCCATCGCCAATCTAATTTCGGCATTATTTTTAGTTAAACCGCTACTTATTCCCATAATCATAGCCAAGATTATTATCTGGCCTATTTTATTGTTGATAACTTTTTTAATTAGCAAATAAAAAATAAAATAAGCCACTATCTGCATCAAATGAAAAAAGAGTTTCATATTAGCCACACTCGCTCCGGTTATTAAAACAAAATATTTAAGCAGCCAAGCCAATAATGGTGGGTGATAGGCTAAAAAATCTTTATACATTACTTCTTTGTTTAAAAGATGCTGTAACCATCCCAACCAAAATCCTTCTTCAACTGGATCTAATGTTGTCCAATAATACAAAGGATTAAAAGCTACTAGAGTAATTAGTACAAACGGATACATTTTATAAATTAGTTCAGTTATTTTTTTCTTATTTTTAAATTTAATTAATTCTGTCAAAACTATCATGACCGCCGTTATTACTAATAAAATTAAAAGCCAGCTAAAATTTCCTGGTCTAAATATAAAAAAACTTAAAATTACATGACTTGGATTTGATAAAAAATTAAATGGTAGCAGGTGGTAAATTAAAGGCATTAGTACTAATATAAATAGCGGTAAAATTAGGGAATAATTAAATTTTTGAACCAACTGCATCATTATTAAACCAACAAAAATGCCATTGATTAATAATCGACTGTCGAATTTTATAGTTTTATTTTTTCTCTTAAATAAAACCATTGTCCAAAAAATAATTTGAAACAATACAAAAAAAATCAACATTAAACTACCTGAAAAACCAACAAAATTAGCCTGGGTAAAAAACAAGAGAGAAGCTATAAAATAAAACCAATCATAAAAAGGCTGTTTTTTTTGACGTTTTTTTAATAAAAAAATAGTTATACCAAACAATACTGCCATTATTAAAATAAGCAGTCCATATTCAATCATGTCGATTGATTTTGCCTGGGCCAATTCCAAAGAAAAAGAGGGAATTGTTTGTAGAGAAGATTGAGAAAATATATTTATCGAACCAAATTTACTGATTAAATATAAAATTACTTTATCCAAACCCAAGGAGAAAAAAAGTATTCCCAAAAAAAGCCCAATAGTCATCCCAAAGTTTAACAAATTATAGTGATAAAGTTAACCTTAACCAAAAAGCTGAATTACTAATCCCGATAAAACACTGACTCCATACAATATAGCCAATACTTTAAAAAATATATTTTTATTTTTTTCTTCTCGATATAGAATTAACAATCCTAAACCAGCACTAGCCAATAAACCTGCAACTGCTGGTCCTAAGCCTATTATGTTTTTTAAAAATAATTCAGTTATTGCCACTGAAGCAGCACAATTTGGAATTAATCCTATTGTCGCTGCCAAAAATGGTTGCCAAAATATATTTTTAGTAAAAAAGTCATTTAAAAAAGTTTCACCTAATTGAAAAACTGCAAAGTTAATAATTAAAGTTATTAAAAATATAAAAATAAAAACATTAAATGTGTGGACTATTGGATGCCAAAATATTTCCTTAATATCGAACTTTTTTGAAGCAGCTGAAGTTGAGTGTCCACAACAAGCTGTTTCATTTAAAACAATTTCATGATTATGATTTTTATTATCATGACCATTTTCCACTGATTTAATGTGTTTTATAATCTTTTCTTCATCTTTTCTAAAAAAGAAATCAACCCCATAACCAACTACAAGTGCTATTACAATTTTTATTCCAATTAAAGGTAGCACTAAATAGGCTTTATCTGGTTGTGACAAAATTATTGGTATTGCCTCATCAGAGGTAGATAAATAAACCGCCAATAAAGTTCCAATAGTTAATAATTTTTGAGTGAATAGAGCCGTCGCAATTACCGAAAAACCACATTGAGGAAAAATTCCCGCCATTACTCCAATCAAGGGTCCTATTTTTCCTGCATTTTGAACCTTTTCTCTAATTTTATCGCCAAATTTATATTCCATTAATTCGATCACAATATACAGAATCAACAATAAAGGAACAGTTTTTAGACTATCAATTAGTGCATCTATTAATATTTCCATCATATATTTTTACAATGAGAACATAACCCAAAAAATTCTAGAGAATGTTCCAAATCTATAAATTTCGTTTCTCGCTGAAATTTTTGTTGAATTTTAATCAATCTCTTTTCTTCATTTTTGGGTAAATCTATCCTTTGAATAGTTTTACATTTAGAACAAATTAAATGATGATAGTGATCCTCAATAGATTCATAACGAAGAGATCCGTCGCCAATTTCAATCAAACGGACTAAATTTTCTTCTTTAAGAGTAATGAGTGTTCTATAAATTGTGGCTCTATTAAACAAATTACATTTAAGTTGAATTTCTGTCGAACTGACGGGAGTAGAAGCATTTTTAATTATCTTTAAGACTGATTTTTTAGCAATTGATTGTCTAGCCATAATGGCCATTATAATGCGACATTGTCGCAATTACAAGCTATTTTTAGTTTTTGTTTTTTTTTAAAAAAATACAACACTATATCTTCTCAGTCAGTTTTTAAATAACTTCCACCATCTTTAGTAATGATCCAAATCTTTTTATTTTCTGGATATTTATCTATTATTTCGTTTTTTTCAAACAAAACAGAACCAATATAAAATACTGGAGTTTTATTAGGTAAATAAACATAAACAGGAATATCAGGTCGTTGTTTCTTTACATAATATTTAACTTCCAAAAAATTAAGTTCTGATTCAGGAATAATTACATCATCATCACTAATTTTAGAAAGGACTTGTTGAACCCCGTAATTAATAGCTGGTTTAGTTGTTTTTTTGACTATTTCTTCTGAACCTTGAATTAAAAAAATAATATAAGAAATGCCTATGGCAAAAATAAAATATGATAAATATTTATTTAATTTAGATAATTTAAATAAAGAATAAATAATCCAAATAATAAATATAGGTAAAATTGGCATTAAATATCTTTCGTGAAATATTGGTATCCAAAAAGCAGAAATTAAATAGACAATTAAAAATGGAATCAAAAAAAGAAAAATTAAAACGGATTCATTTTTAATATCTATTTCTTTATCTTTTTGAGAAATATATTTATTAAACCAATAAAATATTCCCAAAATAACTAAAACAACCACTAAATTATAGATCATTCCCTTTGAGGCATAATCAGTCGACCCTTGAAAATAAGTTCTAAATGTTTCTAAAAATATAGATGAATTTTTTGGTTCAATCCAAAAACCACCAGCAACTTTAGTCCATTGATTCCAAAGAAATAAAAACCAAATCCCAAATGCAATAAAAGGTAACGTAAATAAAGAAATAGCAGATTTAATACTCTTAATAAGAGAACTTCTATTTTTATAAATCCAAAAAATAACAAAAGCTAATAAAAAGAAAATTCCAAAATTATGTGTCAATAGGGAAAGCGCTAAAAATATAGAAGAAACAAAATTTTTCTTTTTTAAGAAGAAATAAGTAGCAGTGACTATTAGAAAAGCAAAAAATGAATAACATCTAGCTTCAAAGGCATATTCTAATAAGAATGGATTTAATAAAACTGCTAATGATCCAACTATGGACAATTTCCAATTTTTAATTAAATGTTTAAGCATGAAAAATGAAGATATTACCAATAAAATATGAAAACCAAGAGATAAAGTTCTTACTATATATTCAGAATCACCAAATAATTTTATCCAGAAATGAAGCAAAAAATAATATAGAGGTGGACTTGTATCTTTAATTGTTAAAAGCAAAATGTCTTTTAAACTTTTAGCAGAAAGCAGGACACTAAAAGCCTCATCCCTCCAAAAACTTTGATGTAAAATCGACAACATTGGTTTATGTTACCACAATTAATTCATTCTAAAAATTAACCATTACAGGCTGTAAAAACGAGAGCGGAGCATTTGAATATGGAATTAATCTATCCCTACAACACTAAAAACCACTTTATGTTGTAATATTAGGTCTAAATTACTTTTTTAACAACCCTATTTGTTAAATCCATTTGCATCCGGCCACTTCCGTTTTCTACTTCCTTAAAACCCAACCTTTTATAAAAACCAACAGCATCATCAACCGAATCTAATTCAATTTTTTTTATTCCGCGTTTTTGCGCAAGATCTATAGCCGCTTCGACAACAGATTTACCAATACCTTTTCCACGATATTTTTTAACAGTTTCAACGACATTTAAGTGTGCACTTTGAATATTTCCATCTGAATCAATGTCGAAAGAAGTTAATAACGCAGAACCTACTCTTTTATTAAAAAATCCTTTTGTTGCTATTACTTGAGCTTCATAACCATTATTTTCTGACATGTTTTCGACAATATTAATATTTAGTACTTTTTTCGATCCCTGATCTAATCCCAGTTTTTCCAAATTTAAACTCTTATCAATTGAACTCGGATAACCTATTTCACAATTTTCCATGAAAATATTATAACAACCTTATTCTAAAATAATTTACATATCAATACTATGAAATCTGAACGAAGCTTATGGTTTTAGTATTAATATATCTTTATTATTCCAAATCATTGCTGTCCTTTTTGTAATCTTTTGTAGCTAAATGAGAAAATAAGACACTTTTAAAAAAGGGTTTCTTAAAATTATTTATATTATTTAGACCAACTTAAGTATTTAAATTTCGGCTTTTTTTCAAAAAAATAGGGTTTTTGTTGTAAAAAATGTCAAATGTGATAAACTATAGGCTGTTTTCGTACTTTAACAAATAATTGTTGTTTTAGTTTGTGGCTGATGGCTTAGTGAGTACAAATTTTGTGCTTAGTAAGCCATTAGTCATAAAAGACTTTTTAATGGTAATTTTTTTGAAAAGAGGTTTATTAAAATGAACGAAACCCTGAAAACCAAACTTGTCGAACTCGGACTAAATGACGATCAAATCTCAAAACTCGAATCCGAAGGTGCAAAAACCGAAGCCAATATGATCGGTCTTTCACCAGAAGAAATCAGGACTATGTGTGGGTGCGGGTTTATTTTGGCCAAAGAAATCGCCAAAGCCTTCATTCCGACACCACCCGAAAAAGGATCCGAATCAATCGCAGTTTTATCAGCCGGGCAGCCTTCAATGGATGTTTTACCTCAAGTACCTGACGATGTTTCTTTCCTGAACATGCTTAAAGTTGGTGGTGAACTTAAGGTTGGTGAAACTGAAGTTATCGCTGCCATCAGAGCATCTCTGGCAGACAAAAGCGGGCTTTACGAACTTCCAAAAATTTTAGCTAACCTTATGGAAAAATTCGCCGAAGAACAGGAAGTTCCATGCAGTAACGACTTTTACTCTTTACAGAAACTTCTAATAAGAAGAAACTACGCCGAAATTTTTTCTGCTCTCGAAATCGACAGTGCTAGTGTTACTCAGCCCAAAAAAGATGCACTACTCAAAAAACTTCGGATCAATCTTTGGCCGGCGCTTTTAGGTTTTCATCAGCAAATCATAGGGTGGTTCTCAACTTATCAACAAACAGCTGCTAATCCGGCGGCAATGATGGGTATGTTTTCTATGCTTGCATCCGGCAATGGTAGTGCGGCTTCCAGTCTGATTCAGGCTCCTGACACCAACACCTTGCGTGATGCAGCTGAAAGCGTTATTGATCAAATCAATCGCGTTTTTGCCGGCACCGGTATTGTTATTTCTAGAGCTTTGGCTCTCGATGCTAACAATATTAAAACCGTGCTCGAAAATCCGTCATTGCCGGGACAGATTGGTGCTAGTAATCATGATCAGATGATTAAAATGCTTAGTGTTAACGTTTCAGCTGATTATGTCCGTCTTGAACGAAATATCACTCGTTACGCCTTGGCCATTATGGAGTTTCCGAAAGTGACCGCCGGACAATCAGAACTGAGTTATCTTACCGCAATGTTCCAACTTGGAAATGCCATTCCTTGGGACAAACTCGACTCGAAGGAGGTCGTAGCCGGTACAGGCTCTACCTTTCGAACCCAATGAGTTCATCAAAAAATACTCTGAGATTGTCAACGGCAAAGACCATGCTGCCATCGCCGATTGGTTGATTAACAATGCCAAAAGCATAGACAAAACTATTTTCGATTCTAATTATTGGGATTTTTTGGAAGTTCTCGATGTTTTAACACTTCGTGTTTTTTCACCTTCTGGAGTATTCATTTCTTTAAACAAAGAAAAATATACCTCAATTATCAACAATTCTCAACTACTCGCACTTAGCGAATGTCTTTTTAAAAATGATCGCGATTTCATTTCCAATCTTCCTTTAGAATTAAAACCATATTTAGCCCAATTAGAAGTCCTCATGGATTTGGCCTACAAAACTAAGATCAGGAGGTAGTAAACAACAATTATTTCTGGGGTAGGACCTTTTCTAATATTTTTTAGAAAAAAAACTGCCCCAATCCCTCTATCGATGTGTATCGATACCGATGAGTCCAAAAGGACGAAAGGAAAAGTACTTTAAAAATAAGGAATGTTTCGTCATTTTTTGAAAGGAGTGATAATAATTGGATCTTATTAAACTAATTTTAGCTCTCGCGCCACTAATACCTCGGGAAAATACTTCATCTTCATTAATCAAAATGACAGAGTTTGATGGGTTAAACGGAAAATACATTATTTTTGGTTTAAAATCTGCCAGCATTTCTAGTGGTGCTCCGATTGCCAAAACCAGTAACAGTAAATTGTACGTTACCCAGCTTCCTTCCGGTCAATTTGGATTTATGAAAATTGCTCTTGAAACCTACGAAAATGACTCTATTGTCAGAGAATCCAATATTCTCAGGGAATTACAGTTGATTGCTCGTGAGATCGATAATGATTGTCAAAATAAAGGTTTAGGGAAACCAAACTATGGCGCCTTTTTCCCAAAAGTTTTAGAGACTTTTGATGCTGGTCCTAAAAAGGCTATGTTTTTAGGATTTGATGAAAACATCGAATCTTATCAACAATTTTCTCCCTTATCTTCATTAACAGGCGATCAGCGAATCGATCTTCAAACTGGTCATTGGATTTTAGGCAAGCTTCTTAAAATTCTTGCCTTTATTCACAGTTATGGTTATTCTCTTAAGTTAATTAATTCCAGTAATATTCTCCTCGAAACCAATCTTCACGGCGTTTTTATCCTCGATTTTTCTGCTGCTCAAAAAAATATTGATTCATTAGTTATGTCCCAAGAAATTTCAAATGCTGCCAAAATAGTTTGGTATGCAACTGGTGGAACCAACTCTGAATCTTCACCTCATGATCAAGACATTATGTCTCTCGAACATCACCATATCTATTTATCCTTTCTTTCCAAATTAATTGAAGGGACAAATTATACTACTGGTACAGTTATTGATAAATTATATGAACTTTCAGATGGCATTTGGCCAAAAGTTCAAAAGGAGGATGGTACCCCAGGTTTAAAACGACAATTTCATAAATTTTGCACCTATCCAAAAATAATCATTAAGGAGTGATGTTCAAATGGTGGAAAAAAGACACACAGAAACTTTCAGTAGCAGTCACTATGAAAAAACCGTCAGTGAAATGCGCACCCGCGGAGAGAAAGTCCACGATGCTGGCCAAAAAGTTTATCGCGAAACTGGCAAACTCGACCCCATGGTCGATATCAAAGGCAAAACTCGCGAATCCCGAAATGCTTTTATCGACAACGGTAATAACACCTGTCTTTTAACCAAAGGTATAAAAATGCCAGTCGTTTCTTGCGGTGATGGCACTGGTTCGATGGGTGAAAATGTTGGTAAAGTCTTTTTTGGAATGAAAAAACTTTTTGATATGCTTTCTCCGTTTCAATTGAGATATCAAATTGATCTCTCTGTCGCCGTAGTTCAAGATGTTCAGGACAAACATCCTGTTTTTCAAATGGCTCAGTTCGAATCCAGCAATCTTGCTGCCGAGCATGTTACTAAATTAATCCCCGACAAAGATGGTGGTGATTCAGATGAAGACTATGATCTCGGTCTCTGCTATATCAATGACAGAGTAAATATTGATATTAATCAATACTGTTTGAAAGGCTATTTGTTTATTATTGCTGATGCCTGTGGTCGCGGTCGCGTTCTTGCTTCTGATGTCAAAAACCATCTAGGATATGAGATTCAATCAAGATCCATTTACACAAAAAAAATCTGTCAAGAACTTCTCAAAAAATGGCATGTCTTTTTTATCCAGATCAATAGTAGTTATCCAACTTCTTCTTGGTGGTCCGACCTACTTGGTGACAATCGAGTTATTTTTGGTTGTGACGCTGATTATCTAGCCGAACTTCAGGCTGGATTAATGTATATCACCGAAACAGAAGAACCTCTTGAAACTAGTTTTATTGCCTTTCTTCAGGCTTCTGGTAACAATAAAATTTCCGATTACGATGCCAAAAAAATTTGGCAGATAATTCAGCCGGCCAAACCGCTTTTTGGCGCTCAGGCCAAACTCGACGTCTTTAATAATATCCCCAAACCTGGTGATATTTTTAGTCACTATCGCAACCCCTGGCCCATTGGTCACGCCCGCGAAAGCGAAAATCCTACTACTAATAGCGTCGTTACTACTCCATCTATCGATTCAAACGAAGTTGATTGGACTAAATTCTAACGCAAACATTCTTTACAAAAGTCAGGACAGGTTGCTTTTGGCAACAAAACAATCTGTCCTACATCCCTCTTCTGATGTGTATCAGAACTGATGAGTCCAAAAGGACGAAAGGGAAATATGAAAGAAATAATTTCAATTTTTGGCACTGGTATTGGTGAAGAAGTCAAGGGTGTCACCACTCAAAAATG
Source organism: Candidatus Shapirobacteria bacterium (assembly GCA_041661765.1). GTDB lineage: Bacteria > Patescibacteriota > Microgenomatia > UBA12405 > UBA12405 > WARW01. The sequence continues at coordinate 143,101 of JBAZTV010000001.1, forward strand.
TGTTCAAGAAACCAATGCTCACACCGTCATTCGATCTGGCGGTTTTCAATCGGGTCACCATATCGTCGATAATAACGGTGAAACTTTTTCTTTCAGTCATTTCAGTTGTGGTACTTTTGATGGGGCTCAAACCTATTTAAAAAATATGGTTTTTAATCCAGTCGATTTATTTGAAGAAGCAATCATGCTCGAAGAAAAAGGAATTGAAAATATTTTTGACAAAATAATTATTGATGAAAACTGTATTAGCACCACTCCTTATCATCAAGCCATCAGTCGTCTTCGCGAAGTTTTACTCGGTGACAATAAAAAGGGAACTGTTGGCAAAGGTGTTGGTGATGCTATAAAAGATTCTTCAGACCCAAATCTAACTCTTCGGGCTGCTGATTTTTTTCAAAATTTTGACTTTCTTCAAAACAAAATTAAAAATATTCAGCAACATAAACTTTATCAATCCCAAAAACTTTTAGAAAATAAAAATCCATCTGAAATCTCTGATCGTGCCCTTTTTGAATTTTCCATCATTAAGGATAAAAATCTTATCAAGAAAACCGTTATTGCTTGTCAATCTTTATCAAAATTAGTTCGTATCACTGACCAAATTTTTTTTCAAGAACTTTTAAATAAAAATGGCACTATTGTTTGCGAACCATCACACGGTGCACTTCTCCATCCAGATTTTGGATTTGTTCCCCATGTCACCCAAGTCGATCCTACTGGTCAAGACCTTTTAGAATCCATCAAAAATCAAAACTATGACGGTAAGATAGTTCGTCTTGGTGTCAGTCGTTGTTATATTACTCGTCATGGTGCCGGCCCTCTTGTTTCTTTCAATCAAGAAATGACCGATTCCATAATTGAAAGTTCGGATAATAACGGTGCCAATGAATGGCTCGGCCCTTTTAGAAATGGAAATTTTGATTTAGTTGCCATGAAGTATGCACTCAATTTTAGCGGATCAATCAGTGGTCTTGGAATTAGTTATTTAGATATTTTAAATCAAAACCAAAATTGGCAAGTTTGCGAAAGTTACCAATATTTAGGAGATAAAAACAACCTCCAAGATTTTTTTGAAATTGAAGACAATAAAATTATCGCCATAAAAATTTACAAAGGTGTAAATAAATCAGATCAAATAAATCATCAAGTTCAACTCACCAACTTATTAAAAAATTGTCACCCAATTCTCACCACTCTCAAATCTACGGATAATAAAAATCTCGAAGAAATTTTTATAAATTATGTTGAACAAAAATTAGAAATTCCTGTTGTACTTGTTGGTTACGGCCCTAAATCTTCCGATCGAAAATTCAGAATAAATTTATCTGATCTCGGGTAAAAAAACTCGGCTTAAAAAAAGTTGTGTCGCTATCCGTCTAAACTCTGGTTCCCAAAAATCACTTTGCCAATCGATCAAATCTGAATGGACTGTGCCTTTTGATTTTTTAGATGGATAAAAATAACGATAACCTTTATGCATAAATCTGTTTTGGATTATATCCATCTCCAATTTAAGTAAGAAAACAGTTATAATCGTTTTCTTTTGTTTCCCAAATCTTTCCAAATTAAGATATTTTTTTGTTATATCTTGGCTAATCTTTTTAAATTCATTATTGGAGCTAATCCAAATTCCATTCCAAAAAATATGTATTTCTTTTACTCCAATAATTTTTCCATTTTGTTCTGGATTTTTAAATCCAAATTTTTCATCTTTTTTATCAATCCAATATTCCAAAATTTTTTCCACAGTTTTTAATGCTGGAATTTTTTGATGAAGTCGTTCTAAAATTTCTTCTCTTCTTTCAAAAGTAGTTTCTGGTCTAAAAAATATTGCCGCGTCTATATCTGCTTCCACACCAGCATATCCTTTAACTCTTGATCCAAAAACTAAAAATGTTGGATAAATATATTTCATTAATTCACCATCTTCTTTAATTTTTATTACTGCTTCTCTAAAAATTTCAAAATCTTTTTTTACCATTTCTTTAGTTTTTATTGCCATCAGTTGATTAAATTCGGGCAATTTTGTTTTAAATTTTTCCAAAACTTCATCAGAAATAATACCTAAATTTTTCCAATGGCTTAATCCAGATTTAATATCATTTTCAAAAATATTTTTATTTTTAATCCAACAATCATAAACTAAAGGCAAATATTTTTCTATTAAATTAATCTTTTCTCCAGCCTTAAAAATACCCACAATTTCAGCAATCTCATTAATTTCACTAAATTCAATTTCACCATCAATTATTTTTTGACAAATTACTTCTGATTTTTTTTCAGTTTCTTTTTCTTTTTTAACTTGGTTTTCCCATCTAATTCTCGCTCGGCTAATAATAAAACTTTTATCAATTTTTGGCTTTTGTAAATCAAATAATTTATCAACCAATTTTTCATCAAAATCAAAATTTACTATTTTTTTATCAGCCGCAACAATCAATCCTTCAGTCAAATTTATTTTCAAATTTTCGTCATCACAAACATTAACTATTTTTTTTATTTCCTCGTAATCAATTATCTTTTTTTCTAAAATATCTGACACCAAATGAGCCACTTTTCTAACTGGAACTGGTTCTCCCAACCCTGCTTCTAAAATATCACCATCAACAAAATCAGCTCGCCAATCTTCCTCAAACAATAATCTAATCCATGATTTTTTATAAACTTCAGAAAATTTTTTCCTTGATTTTCTTAAAATTTCACCATTAATTTCTTTTTCCATATTAGGCAAGAGTTGTGAAGGAAGATAAAGGATAATTCGGCTATTATTTTCAACATCTTCTTCAATAAATTTTCCTAATCCATCATAAATATCAATTAAATCTTCATTACCAACCAAATCTTTTTCATACGCTTCATCAAAATCCATATTTACGTCAGGAATTTTATTAAAAATATTTTTTAACTTTTTATACAAATCCCTTCGATCTTTTCCTTCTTCACTTAAAAAAATATCTACACCAATCGGGCCAGATATCTCAATTTCATTAAAATTTAGTCTATCTTTTATCTCTACTGTGGACACTACCAATTATATCCTATAATTTATAAAAAATCAATATTAACCTTAAATACGGGAATTATTTTAAGTAATGAAACAAAATATGAAGAGCATTATGATTGCGATGAGCCTTATATCGCTGAAGAATATCTAATTAAACAGCTGGTCGCTCATATAGATGAAATTAAATTAGACGAAGTTTACCTAGCCTCATATTTAAAAGAAGATATTGATAGATTTCATGGATTAAGATCAAGAGTTCTTCGTCAAGAATTTATAAGTGGAAACCTAAGAGAAATAGAATATGACGCTTTTAATAAGGTCGACAAAGATATGGTCAAAGAATATTTACTTTATGTTTTACAAACTGGAACAGCAGAGGAAAGATTAAAAGTTATGTCGGCAATTAAGACAAAGTTTATACTGCACAATAAACAGTTGACTATAAAGTAAAATAAAATACTATAATTACTGTATTATTTTGTATAAATTTAAATGGACAATTGGAGCGCAAGTAAAACAGATAATCCTCAAGGGGCTGATTTTAGGGAAGTTTTTATAGATGGAAAGGTAAGTGAATTAGAGTTCACTATTAAACCACAAGGTGATTATTGGAGGGCTGGATTTAAACTATTTGACCCTAATGAAGATATTTTTCCATTAAGAAGTAATAATAGTTTTTTATTTCATTTAGGGTCTACTCCCCCTAATAAGGAATACGGACTTACTGCTTATTTAAACGGTGATCACATTAAGGAATTAAACAAAACAAAGAAATACCCGAACAATAAACTAATTAATATCAAACTCGAAATTAACCACAATAATTTTTTAAAGATATATATTAATGGGTCACTTGAATTTAAACCGAACTGGCATTTTAAAAATCCAAATGTTAGAGAAAAAATTATTCTTATTGCGTGGGGAGATGAATTTAATTATCATGTTTATTTCAAAAATATCGCCATGGCAAACTGGAAAGACATTAAGAAAAAAGAACAAACAGGGAATGAAAGCGACAAGACACCTGCCACTCTTAAGGTGACTGGTAATAAAAACGTTTTTTTAAACAGTCAAGTAAACGGTTCGGCTTTTATCAGCGGTAAAGAAAATGCATTTATAAAAACTAATATTAACTCAACAAAGATAAATTTAATAAAAAAGACTAAATGGTATAAGAATCCAAAGATAATAGTACCAGCAATCGTTGGAATTTTTACCGCTCCATGGTGGCCTTCAATTTTTTCAGGACCAAGCGAATATCCCAATAGTAGTATTGGACAAACTAATACACCAACAATTGTTGAAAAACTTATACCACTATCTATGCAAATCCCACAAAAAATAGCTGACTCTAATAATGTAATTTTTGTGGATGAAAGTAAATCTTTTACTGATTCATCTTCTGGTTTAATTGTTGGTATTAATCGAGTTCTTTCGCATACCGATTCAGATTTAACTATAACTTTTCCAGGAAAACCTTCAGAAGAGATGAAAGATATAAAAAGCGGTAAGAGTTTTCTTTATAAAGGAAAAGATAATTTAGAATATGCATTAATTATTGTGGAAATTGCATCTGACAGTGTAGGTATAAAGATTAATTTAAACTCAGAACAGAACCAATTTAGGTAGTTAAAACACCTTTTTTGAAATTTTTTTAACCATTACAGGCTATTTTAGCGATAAATGTTGAAAATTGAGAATATTTGACAACAGGTTAGGGGCTATTTGATATAACGATAGGGTCGCACAGAACACCAAACGTTCGGCGGAAGGGATGGGAGTCGAACCCACATGCCATTTCTGACGCAGGTTTAGCAAACCTGTGGCTTACCATTCGCCGCACCCTTCCTGGGGATAGTGTTTTAGTATATCAAATTTTTCCCAAATGCTTTAAAATTAAAACAATGAAGAAAAAAGCAGTAAGTAGGGTTGATAGGGTTATAAAAGACACTAATGAAGAGAAAACTTTAATTGAATGGGAAGCGGCCGAGAGGGCATTTAAGAAAAGAGACAAAGATTTTTGGATCACTGTCGTTTCAATTTTAATTTTATTTTCAGTTGTTTTATTTTTTATCGAAGAATTTTTTCTAATTGTCGCTCTCGTTTCAGTTTTATTTTTATATTATGTTCTCTCCACTGTTCCTCCCCAAGTCGTTAAATATAAAATAACCAATAGAGCCGTCCATTTTGGTGATTCAAAATACAGTTGGGATATTTTATTAAGATTTTGGTTCAGAAAAAGTCTCAATACTGAGCTTTTAGAATTTGAAACCAATTTAAGAATTCCTCGACAAATTTCTTTAGTCATCAAAGAATCAGATAAAGAAGAAATTAAAAAAATTGTTTTAAAGAAATTACCTTTAGTTGAATCATCACCAAATTTTGTTGATAAATTAGCCAAATGGTGGAACGATAAAATGCCTTGGGAAAAACGGGAAAAATAGACTTTATTTGGTATAATTCATATGATTTATTCGCGCCCATAGTTTAATGGATAGAATGACGGTTTGCGAAACCGTTGATCCAGGTTCGATTCCTGGTAGGCGCACCGAAATGGAGGGTTGGCCGAGTGGTTTATGGCGCACGCCTCGAAAGCGTGTGGGGAAACCCGCAGAGGTTCAAATCCTCTACCCTCCGCAATCTTTCGCTAAAGCTTCAGAATTACATGCCTAATCTGATAATATTGTAATATGTATTACACTTACATATTACATAGTTCAAAATCTCATATTTTCTATTTCGGATCCACGATTGATTTAAAAAATAGGTTTACTCTTCACAACACTGGACAAGTAAAATCTACTAAACCACACCTACCTTGGAAATTAGCTTGGTATTGTGGATTTGAAACAGAAAAACAAGCCAGAGATTTTGAAATATATTTAAAGACTGGATCTGGAAAAGCTTTTGCATATAAAAGATTTGTTTCTGAAGCTTTAATGAAAGATTTTGAGAATGGTCGAGTTCCCCATGGTCTTACGAAACCGAAGGTGAAGTAGACCTCTACCCTCCGCCTTCGCTCGCCATAGCTCACTTCGGCGGACAAAGTTCGCCATTTTCTGCGAAGGCGAGAATGTATTAAAACTCTCTCTAACTTTCCTTATGATGATACAATCATAGGATGATTTCGGCAAAAAACATATTTTATTCCTACGGCAAAGAGAACATTTTTGAAGGTGCCAACTTTTATGTTGCCAAAAATAGCAAAGTTGGTGTCGTTGGGGCCAATGGTTCTGGTAAGTCCACTCTTTTTAATTTAATTACCGGTGAAGATCGTATTGATGATGGCAACCTTGACATCGTCGGCGATGTCATGTCTGTTCCTCAAGAAGTCAAACACGATGCCACCATGGAAAAAGCTGAATCAATTCGCGATTATTTAGATCCTTATTGGCAAAAACAAGATTACGAACTTTTAAAAATGCTTTCTAAATTAGAATTATCTCGTTTATCTCTTGAGGGTAAACCTCAAGTTTTAAGTGGTGGCCAAAAAACCAAATTAGCCATTGCCAGGGCTTTAATTTTTGAGCCAGACATTTTACTTTTAGACGAACCCACTAACTTTTTAGACGTCGAAGGTAAACTTTGGATGATGAACTTTTTAGGTCGTTATTCCAAAACTCTAATTATTATTTCCCATGATCTAAAATTACTCGACAAAAACATCGATAAAATTATCGAAGTTGATAAACGAACCAAACAAATCACTGAATATAACGGTAATTACAGTAATTATGTTAATTTAAAAGGTGAGAGAGAAACCCTTTTGATTAATCAAATTCATGTTCAAGAACGAAAGATTATAGATATGAAAAAAGGCTTAGTCAGAATTTCTGGCAATCGATCTGAAAAAGGTGTTCGTCAAAAACTTAATTTGCAAAAAAGAATTGAGAAATTAGTAGTCGCTCTTCCAGAAATGCCACCAAGTGTTAAAAAAATTAACATGCAATTACCCGAGCCAGCTTGGGTTGGCGAAGTTCCATTTATAGTCAAAAATATATGTAAGTCTTATGGTGAAAAAAAAGTTTTAACTGATATAAATTTTGATATTAAAAGAGGTGAGAGAATTGCTCTCATGGGTCAAAATGGTGCTGGTAAAAGCACTTTAATTAAAATTTTAATGGGCATGTTAATCCAAGATTCCGGTGAAATTATCAAAGATGAAAAATTAAAAATTGGTTATTACTCCCAAGAATTTGAAACTTTTGACATGGAGAAAAATCTTTTAGAAACAGTCAAAGATAAATGTGAAATGACGGAAGCTCAACTTCGTTGTTTATTAGGCCGATTTTTATTCCCCGGTCAAAAAGTTTTTCAAAAAATATCTACCCTTTCTGGTGGTGAAAAAACCCGTCTTTCTATTGCCACTCTTCTAGCCAAAAATTACAACCTTTTAATTCTCGACGAACCAACCACTTACCTCGACGTTCTTTCACAAAGACTAATTTTAGAAGCCCTAAAATTTTATCAAGGCGCCATGATTATCGTCAGTCACACCCCCGAATTTATCGCCGAATTAAAACCCAGTCGCAAATTTCTTCTCCCAGAAAATAAAATGGAATTATGTCAATAAAAATTATATAAATATAAATATATAGTCTTCTTAAAAATATGGATAATATAAATCAAATAACCAAAGAAATTGAAAAAATAAAAATTAGAAACTCAAAAGTTGAAGCTGACAAAGCTTGGGAAACAAGTTTTTCTCGAAAACTTTTAATTACTATTTCAACTTATTTTGTCGTTGTTTTATTTTTCAAATTTGCCAGTTTACCAAAACCATTTATTAACGCCATTGTTCCAACTTTAGGTTTTTTATTATCCACCCTTTCCATTCCTTTTTTTAAAAAAATCTGGATAAAAAATATCTATAAAAAATAATTTATCGTAATAAATATTACTTTGAGTGCTAAACTCAAATATGATTTCTAACGTTAATAAAAAATATTTTATTTTTATAGACGAGTCTGGAACTTCAGATGTTAAATCTTTTAAAATTCAGCCATTTTTTACTGTTGTCGGTCTAATGATTGGAGAAAATAATAGAGAAAAAATGAAAATTGATTTTGAAGATTTAAAATTAAAACATTTTGGATCAAAAAATTATGTTATACATAATACTGAAATACGCAGAGATTTAAAAACAGATATAAAAATTAAAAACTTTTCCTTAGATTTAGAAAAATTTTTAAATAAATATAACTTTTTTATTTTAAGTACTAACGTTGATAAAGAAAAAGCTTTCCGACTCGGATGGAGCAAAAATACTGTTTTAAACAGATCATATCGTTCGCTTTTTTCTAATTTATTAAAATTTCTTATTGCTAAAAATCTAAAAGGACAAGTTGTTAGTGAAGCCAGTAATTCAGAACAAGATATTATTATTTATCAAAATGTTTTCCATTATTTAGTCAATGGTATTAGTAATCTAAATATCACGCCTCAAGAATCTAAAAAACATTTAACTTCAATTAGTTTTGTTACCAAGTTTAATAATGATCCAGAAGAACAAATAGCTGATTTATATGGAGTTTGTCCCAGACTTAAAGAAGAAATTAACAACAAAGATATAAAAAATTTAAATCCGATTCAAAAAGTATTATTGGCTAGTTTTGAAAAGAAATTATTTATTGGATTCGCTAAGAAAAAAGATAAAGTAAGACTTTATAAAGAAATAAAGTCTACTGTTAAATTACCCTAAAAACTATAAAAACCGGCTAGCGGACGTTGGTCACACTTACCGGCTTTCTTGGAAGTATTGTAACATATCTAATTAAAAAATATTTATCAAATTAATTTTACTTCATCGCCGTCTTTTTATACTCATATCTCCCATAAATTCTCACCTCTGTCCCAACTTCAGCCCAATTAAAAATTTCAGCTGCATCAGCCGTTCTCATATTGATACAACCGTGGCTCATTGGCACTCCAAAATTATCATGCCAATATGTACCATGTAAACTAAATCCTACCTTTTTGGCGTATACATTATTATAAAAAAACATAATATATGGAACATTCGGTAAATAATAATAATCTTTTGTTAATTTAGACCCGCCCTCCATTTTTTGTGATCTAATTTTAGTCCATATTTTAAAAACTCCAGTCGGAGTTCTTCCCCATTTTCCCGACGAAATAATATATGTTTTAAGCCTTTGACCATTTTCATAGGTATAAACTTTCTGAGAAGTTAAGTCCACATCAATATATTTATTTGAATTATTTGTCATAGCCACCATATCTCCTAAAACTCGTTGTTGATCTTGTGGTACCACCACTTCTTTATTATTAAATATTCCCACTCGTGCAAGAGGGTCATAATATTCAGATATAGTATTCGGGTTAATTTCCTTTTGAAAAGAAATATATTGTGGCCACCATGGCTGACTTATAATCACCAATCCAAAAAAACCAGCCAAAAAAAGTAACAAAAATAACAGTTTATTCATTATTTAATAATAAACCTTTTTATCCAATTTTTTAGTCCTTAATCTTAATGAATTTCCCACCACCGACACACTGCTTAAAGACATTGCTAGTCCGGCAAAAACTGGATTTAGTGTAATTTTCCAAACGGGGTACAATAATCCTGAAGCAATCGGAATTCCAACCACGTTATAAATAAATGCCCAAAACAAATTTTGTCTAATAGTTCGCATCGTAGCTCGAGACAATTCAATTGTTTGAGAAATTTTTTGAATATCACCATGCAAGATAGTAATCCCTGCTGATTCAATAGCAATATCTGTTCCTGTCGCCATTGCAATTCCTACATCAGCTTGTACTAAAGCCGGAGCATCATTAATTCCATCTCCAGCCATTGCCACCTTTTTACCTAAACCCTGCATTTCTTTAATTTTTAAAGCTTTTTCTTGTGGCAAAACCCCAGCCACGACTTCATCTATTCCTACCATTTTACCTATAAATTCAGCCGATTTTTGATTATCTCCAGTCATCATTACCACCTTAATTCCTTGTCGATGAATTCTTTTTATTGCTTCCACCGCCTCATCCTTAATCGTGTCGCTCATCGCAATTTTACCAACCATCTTTTTATTAATTTCAATTACAACCACTGTTTTACCTTGATTAATCAATTCATCTGTTCCGTCCAATTTATGAATTAAAATATTTTTTTTATCAACAATACCACTAACCCCAACTCCTTCTTGAGACACAAAATTCTTACAAGGCCACAACTTTATTTTTTCCAATTCTGCTTTAGCCACAATTGTTTGTGCCAACGGATGTTCCGATAATTTCTCCACACTAGCCGCATATTTTAAAATTTCTTTTTCGTCAAAATTTTCCGACAGAGAAATAATATCTGTCACTTGCGGTTGACCTTTAGTGATTGTTCCAGTTTTATCCATTATTAACACATCAATTTGCGATAATTTTTCCAAACTTTCGGCATTTTTTATTAATATCCCCATTTCCGCTCCTTTTCCCACCCCCACAATCACTGCTGTTGGCGTGGCCAAACCAAGTGCGCATGGGCAAGCGATTACCAACACTCCCACAAAAGATAATAACGCCAAACTAGGTACCCCAGCTATTAACCAAACAATAAAAGATAAAACTGCAATTATCAAAACAATCGGCACAAAAACGCCAGATATTTTATCAGCCAAAGCCTGAATTGGGGCTTTGGAGCCTTGAGCCTCTTCCACTATTTTTATAATTTGAGACAGTAAAGTTTCATTACCAATTTTTGTTGCTTTAAATTGAAAACTACCTTGTTTATTAATTGTTGCTCCAACCACTTGATCACCAATTTTTTTATCCACCGGCAGTGGTTCACCACTAATCATTGATTCATCAATTGAACTAAACCCCTTAGTAATAATTCCATCAACTGGAATTTTAACTCCTGGTTTGATAATAATTAGATCACCGATTTGTACCTCAGACAGGGGAATTTCTATTTCTTTTTTATTGCGTAAAACCAGTGCTGTTTTAGCCTGCAATCCCAAAAGTTTTTTAATCGTTTCACCAGTTTTTTGCTTAGAGACCATTTCTAAATGTTTTCCAAAAGTTACAAAACCAATCACTACAATTGTCACATCGAAATAATTTTCCGCTGGCAAATTTAAATAATTTTTAACCTGTGGAAAAAGTATAATAATTGCACTGTAAACATAAGCCGTGAAAGTACCTATTCCCACTAATGTATCCATATCCGCCGCCCCAAATTTAACAAATCTTAAAATTCCCTGCCAATAAGGTTTACCAATTGCCACTATAACTATGGTTGCCAAAATCAAAAAAATAATATTTAAAACATCCATTGAAATTGGAAAATTTGGAATAAAAGAAAACGATTTAGATCCAAGATTCCACAGCATAATTACAAAAGCCAAAATTGAGATTGGCAGGATATATTTAATTCTCTGGTGCGATTTATCATCCATCATATGATGGTGTTCATTATCCGGCATATCAAAGTTGTAGCCTAGCTTAGAAATAGGTTGATTCATCAATTGATGATTGGTTACATCGTCATGGTAGGAAATTTTAGCCGTTTCCGTGGCAAAATTAACATCAACTGAATTAACCCCCTCAACCTTAGAGACCCTATTCTTAATAATATTGGCACAGCTGGCACAATGCATCCCCTTAATTTTTAAAGTTTCCGTTTTAATCATATGTTAGATTATATACAAATAATTATTCAATTACTCGAACTTCACCTTTATGGGGCACTCCCATTGCGCAAGTAAATTTGTAAGTTCCAATTTTTTCTGGAGTAAATTCCATAACCAAAGTTTGTCCTGCCACTAAAGTTTGTGGTCTTTCAAAAAGCCCTGGTAATAAAATCGTCGACATACAGCCATACTCATTTTCTTTTACATCTATTTCAATTCGTACTCTTTGACCCTTTTTAACGGTCAAAGTATAGGGGCTTAATCCTAAAAATCGAGTATAATTAGCTTTTATAATTTGAGCCGGTTCTTGATTTTCTGTTTTAAGCCCTCCCTTTTCAAGGGAGGGTAGGGTGGGTTTTAAAATCCCAAACTGAAAATTCAAAGTATAAACCACAAAAAATAAAATCAGCAAACCCATTATTTTTTGATTTTTAAATAATTTTTCACTCGATAATCCAATTAAAAACAGGGGAATGCTGGTTCCCAATACAAAAGCCAACATAATTAACATTCCGCTCATCCAACTTCCACTTAACATAGCCACACTTTCTGTAAGTAAAGTAAAACCACAAGGTAAAAGTATTGTTAAAAATCCAATCATCATCGGTAATTTTTTGCTGGTTATTTTTTTACCAACCGACTTAGGTAAATTTATTTTAATTTTTTTGGCCCATTTCACTTGTAACATTTGCAAAGCCACAATTATCATTACCGCCGACACTATTACTATTAACAAATTAGCCAATCCGGCCATAGAAATCGTTTGTCCCACCATTCCTAAAATTACTCCCAAAATTGTATAACTTACCATTCTTCCCAATAGTATTTCCAAAGTTCTTTTCGGATAAGAAATAATTATTCCGCTCAACAATGCTCCACAGGTCGAAAATCCGGCAATAATTCCAAAGACAAAAAATGTTAATAATGAACTTTGATCATTAACATTCAAAAAACTCGCCAATCCAAATCTATTCAGTAATAAAAACACCAATATTATCATTACCGCCGGCAACCACCAAAGCCCTCCCTTTTCAAGTGAGGGTGGAGTGGGTTTGTTTCCTATTTCAGAAAAACTATATCCATTTTTTTTAAACATATTATTTAATTTTTGAACACTTATTTTTTCTTTTGAGTCAATTTCCAGTATATTTTCCGTCAAATTTACCTCAGCTTTTTTTACCCCCACCATACTTTCCAAAGAATCTTCAATTAAAATTTCACAGCTTTTACAATGCATTCCTTCTACTTTGTAAATCCGTTTTACCATATTTATTTATTAAACATTTTAGTAACTCTCAAAATTTCTTTTGTCATTTCTTCTTTCCTTTTTTCATCACCGCTTTTAATCGCACTCGAAAAACAGGTTTTCAAATGATTTTCCATCAACATTTGATGAGCTGATTTGAGAAGGCCAATCACCGCTAAATTTTGCTGCATCACGTCAATGCAATATTCGCCATTTTCTATCATTTTAATGATTTTGCCCAAATGGCTTTGAGCTTTTTTAAAATTTGTTAATTCTGTCATACCTATACCTATGGTACAGGTAAAGATAATCATTGTCAACTATTTGGAGTACAATTAACCATGCCCAAAATAAAAGTTTCCAAAAACGGACCATATTTTGTCTCCGATAATTTACCTTTAAATAAAAACACTGTTGAATATGACGATGAAAGTATTCCTTTAAAAACCGAAAAAGGGAAATCAATTCCAACTCATCAAGATTATGCTCTCTGTCGTTGTGGTCATTCCAAAAATAAACCTTTTTGTGATGGTTCTCATAAAATTAATCATTTTAATGGCACTGAAAATCGCGATGCTAAGCAAAAGTTTGAAAAAATTGCCAGTCAAATTGATGGCCCAGATTTAATTTTAAAAGACGCCACTAATCTTTGTGCTGGTGCTGGTTTTTGTCATCGAGCCGGCGGAGTTTGGAACTTAACTGAAAATTCTGATAATTCTCAATCAAAACAAACTGCTATCGAAGAATGTCATTGTTGTCCTTCTGGTCGTTTAGTTGCTGTTGATAAAATTACAGGGAAAATACTCGAATCAAAATTAGATCAATCTATTAGTATTCATCACAATGGCCCTCTTTGTGTCAAAGGGGGAGTCCCAATCGAAGCTGTCGATGGTTCAACTTATGAAATCAGAAATCGAGTCACTCTTTGTCGTTGTGGGAAATCTCAGAATAAACCTTTTTGCGACGGTTCACACTTAGATTAATTATCAAAAAACCAATGATTATAAAAATCATAGTCACCGCCGATATCACATCGCTTATCCAACCAGTAGTAATTTTTGGCCAAAATTGAGCTAATCCTAAGATTTGAAAATAATTTAAAAATTTTATATTTCCATTTTTAATCGCGCTAAAAATTAATACTCCAATATGAATTAATGCCGTCATTAACACAAATTTTAAAAAACTAGACCAAACTTTCTTACTTATTTTTATAAAAATCATAAATGCTCTTAATATTTATATTTCCAACCAATTCAAAAATTTTTGGATTTTCTTTTTTTCAATGCCTTTCTTTTCGCAATATTTATAAATTGTTTCCAGTTGTCTGTTTGCCATCACATTGGCCAAATTTAATTTTTTCGGGTGCATAATATTAGGAGACACCTGTTTAACTTCATATAAAAAAGCCACCAAATCACAAATTTTTAAATCTTTTTCCAAATTTTCATCATATTCCACTTCCAACGCTTCCAAAATATTATTTTGTAATTCATCTAATTTACTTCTCAATTCATCGGTTTTAAACATCGGCAAAATATCGCCCGTCACTGATTCATGTAAATCATGGAGCAATGCCATTATTACTAACTTATTTCGTGTCACTTCTGGATACTTATTAAATTTCGCCCAAAAAACAGCAATCAACGCCGTTGCATAAGAATGTTTGCCCACATCCCAATTTCCCCCAAAACCACTGACTCCAAAAGCTCGGGGAATATTAAAAATATTCATTAGAAAATCCAATTTTGGATCTTTTTCAACTTCTTCCAAAATTCCCTGTGGTGTAAAAATATCATTGGCTCTTATTGTCATATTTTTATTATAAACAGTTTATCGTTTTTTCTCACCTTTTCTTTAATCTTAAAAGTCATGATGTTTTTATCCATTTTTATCTCAAAAAACTTCCCTCTGACTACACCACTGCTTGGACCAATTATTATATAATTGTCGCCATTATTTACTCTATTATCAGTAGTTAATTTTATTTCAGCAATTTTAACTTTTGGATAATAATGATCAATTTTCCCCAACAATATTTTTGTTTCTGTCGCCAAATTATTTTCACCAATAGCCCATTCATCTGTACTTCTTCCCAAATAAAAACCAGTTGACAATCCTCGATTAAAAACCGTTTTTAATTCTTCCAAAAATTTTTCTTTTTCTGTTTTTTTATATTTATTTTCTGCAATTAAATTTAATGCTTTTTTATAAACCCTAACCACCGTGTCAACATAATCAGCACTTCTAGCTCGACCCTCAATTTTAATCGTACTAATTCCAATTTCCACTAATTTATCCAACAATCCAATTGTACATAAATCACTTCGACTCATAATCAAATTATTATCAAGGATTAATTTTTTTCCAGTTTCCATTTCCGTCACTTCATATTTTCGTCGACACATTTGCACACACTTACCCCGATTAGCCGACAAATTTTGATGATATAAACTCATCTGACATCGACCCGAAATTCCCACACACATTGCTCCATGTCCAAATATTTCAATTTCGATTAATTTATTTTTTAGTCCAGTAATTTTTTTCTTTTTAATTTCCTCAACTATTTTTTTAATTTGTTCCAAATTTAATTCCCGAGCCAACACAATTCTATCCACCCACTTGCTCAAAAATTCTATTGTTTCCAAATTCGACACCGACATTTGGGTTGAAACACAAACTTCAATTTTCTTTTCATTTGCCATTTTTATCACCGCCAAATCAGAGGCAATAATGCCACTAACTCCAGTTTTTTTAATTTTGTCTAAAATCTTTTTTATATCGGTAATTTCTTCATCATAAACGACCGTATTTAAAGTCACCCAACTTTTTATCTTTGCTTTTTTACAGATTTGACTAATTTTTTCTAAGTCATTTATAGAAAAATTATTGGCCCCCGCCGCTCTCATATTTAAAATTCCAATTCCAAAATAAATTTCATCAGCTCCCGCGTTTATTGCCGCCATCAATAATTCAAAATTACCCGCCGGCGCTAAAATTTTTACTTTATTCATATTTTTTAATTTTTTTTATTCTCCCTGCCCTGTCAAGGGAAGGGTCGGGGAAGGGTTTAAACCAAAAGGCTTTCTCCTGTCATCTCCACTGGCTTTTCTATTCCCATTATTTCTAAAATTGTCGGCGCCACATCTTGCAATCCACCGTCTTTAACTCGACCTTCAATTCCAATAAATGAAAACTTAACCGGATTAAAACCATGTGACACATCAACTTCACCATTTTTATAAAGCTTATTTTCGGCATTACCATGATCAGCCCCCACAATTACCACGTAATCATTTTCAATTCCCTTGTCCACAATTTTCCCCACTTCTTCATCCACCACCTCACAAGCCTTTTTAATCGCCTCAAATTTACCACTATGTCCCACCAAATCTGCATTAGCAAAATTAATTAAAATAAAATCATAATTACCAATCGCCTCCAATACTTTTTCGGTCACCTGTGGTGCCGACATTTCCGGTTGTAAATCATAAGATAACACTTTCGAACTAGGCACCATTATTCTATCCTCGCCCTTAAAAGCTGTTTCCTGTTGAGAATCAAAAAAGAAAGTTACGTGAGCATATTTTTCAGTTTCCGCAATTCTGATTTGTTTTTTATCATTTTTAGACAAAATTTCACCCAAATTATTTTTCACATTTTCTAACAGAAAGGCGACTGGTAAATCCCAAGATTTATCGTATGTTCCCATACAAACCCAAACCAAATCCAAATTACTTTGCAGTTCAGTCGGGCAAAGTGTTTGTCTGGTTATCATTGCTGTAATTTGGCGAGATCTATCAGTTCTAAAGTTAAACCAAATAAACGAATCACCAGATTTTAACAATCCATTTTTATTAATTATGGTTGGTTGTATATAATAATCAGTTTCATCGCCTCGCTCATAAGCTAAATTTATAGCCTCAATTGCGTCCATTGCTTCATAACCTTCACCCTTAGTCCACAAATCAGCCGCTTCTTTTGTCCTCTCCCAATTTGTATCTCTATCCATGGCATAATATCTTCCCACCGCATCGGCAATTTTACCCACCCCAATTTCCTTTATTTTTTCATTTAATTGTTCAACATAAATTTTTGCCGATTTTTCGGGAACATCTCGTCCATCCAAAACCAAATGAATATAAACTTTTTCCAAACCATTATCTTTAGCCAATTTTAACAAAGCATATAAATGGTTCACATCAGAATGGACTCCAGCATCTGATAATAATCCCGACAAGTGAAGAGTAGAATTATTTTTTTTGCAATTTTCAATCGCTTTTAATAAAGCCGGATTTTTAAAAAAACCGCCATCGAAGATGGCATCATTTATTATTTCCTGTGGCTGCCACACAATTCGTCCAGCTCCCATCGTCAAATGACCAACTTCACTTCCACCTTGTGATCCTTCCGGATTACCCACATCTTTACCGCTACATTTTAATAAAGCCGATGGATATTCACGCAAATATTTATCATTATTCGGCACCTTAGCCGCCATTATGGCATTACCATAAGAATCAGTTGAATAACCCCACCCATCTCTAATTATCAAAATTACTTTTTTATTCTGCATTTTTTAATTCTTCTTCTATTCTCATTAACCTATTATATTTACACACTCTTTCTCCTCGTGTTGGTCCAACTTTAATATAAGCCGATCCAACCGCCACTGCCAAATCAACCATAAAAGTATCATTGGTTTCTCCACCGCCGCGATGACTTGGCATCGTCATTAAACTATTAGCTCGGGCCAATAAACAACAATCCACTGTTTCTGTTAAAGTTCCCGCCTGATTTAATTTAATTAAAATTGCTGTCGCCGCTTTCATTTCAATCGCTTTTTGTAATAGTTTTGTATTAGTCACTGTCAAATCATCGGCAATCAACGGAAATTTTCCATTTATAACTTCCACTAATTTTGGCCAATTATCCCAATCAAATTCCGACAACATATCTTCCATTGTCACAATTGGATATTTTTCCATCCATGGTTGGTAATAGGTGATTAATTCTTCACTTGTTAAAATTTTTCCTTCTAATTTTAATTCGTACATTTTTGATTCCCCATTAAAAAATTCCGACGCTGCCGCATCAATTCCCACCCCAGCATCAACCCCTGGAACATAACCGGCATTTTTAATTGCCTCGACAAAATATTCCATTGGCTTTTCATTAGAAATTATTCCATTTGGAGCAAAAGCTCCTTCATTTCCCACATTAGTCGATAATTTTTCCGCCTTCAAAATCTTTTTTAAAGCGCTATAAATTTCCATTTCCATTCTCACATTTTCCGCCGCAGTTTTTTGACCCATGGCTCCAATCATAAATTCCTGCAAATCAGTCGTTTCATCAGCATGTTTTCCACCCTCAATCATCACCACCATTGGTTTTGGTAATGTCCAACCAATCTCACCAATTCCATAAATTTTTCTCAAATATTTGTACAAAGGTAAATTTTCTTCATTCGCTTCTGCCCGGGCGACAGCTAAACTAACTCCCAAAATTGCATTTCCTCCCAAGACCGCCTTATTTTCAGTTCCATCCAATTCAATCATTTTTTGATCAATATTTCTTTGTTCTCCCGCCTCAATTCCCACTAAGTTTTCTTTAATAATAGTATTAATATTTTCAATTGCCTTTAACATTCCTTTTCCGTTATATCGAGCAATATCACCATCTATTAATACCACCGCTTCCTTTGATCCAGCCGATGCTCCATAACTCACCGACGCTTCCCCAATCGCTCCCGATTCCAATGTAACTGTAACTTCTAAACTTGGCGCTCCGCCACTAGCCAAAATCTCTCGTGCAAAAATATTTTTTATTTTACTCATAACCCATTATATCTCACTAGATGAATTTCTAGTATGATTCCATAAGTGTTGATATTTATAATATCGCTCCTTATAAAATCATACTGATTCTAATTTAGTATTAATATACTATCTAAAACACATTAGTACCACAAAAATAATTACTAATAAAAAAAAGATAAGGGTAAGAACAACCTCCAAGATTTTATTTTTTGGGTCATATCTTGAACGAAAATATTTTTTCTCTCTCATATTATCTATCAAATTACTACTCCAAAAACAACTAATCGCAAAATAAGCAACTATTGCAATAATTAAAAAAATAGGACTAAAATTTGATAATTTAAAAAAAAATTTTACAAATAAACCCAAAAAATAAAAACTAAACGCCCAAAAAATAAAAACCAAACATATTACAATAACCTTCCCTATTGCAGTATTTCTTCTAAAAAAATCTTTAATTTTATCCACTCAAAACACCTCTTTCTTTTTTTTATTAAAGAGCAAAAAACATATAGACGCATTTGTCTATCCGCAAATAAATGCTTCACATTTTACCAATAAATCCACCCAAAATCAATAGTTATCTTTATCAAAAATTAAAATTATTATGTAAATTAATTTCAAAAGTTAATTGACTTTGATTTAATTTTTAATTAAAATCCGACATGTGTGAAACTATAAGATATGAAATACCTTGCGTTAAGCAAATAAGTGAAACATCCTGTGCTTCGGCTGATTATACGATGGTGGCCAATGCTTTAAAAATTAACAGTTCTTTAGATGATATTTTAAAAATTACCAAATCAGAAATTGGTTTTGCTCCATTTTGGAAATGGTTAGTAGAAGAAAAGAATATTGAAGTCATTGATTTTAGCCAAAATAACCTCCAATCTTGGTCTAAAAATGGCTTTACTGATTTTTCTCAAAATACCGACCCAAAAGTCGTTGAATTTTTTGACGATAGAATTAAAAATTCTAATGATTATCAAAAAGACCTTCAATTTTTATTTCAAAATGAAAAATTTAAATTTTGTAACCAAAAACCATCAGTTGACTTATTAAAAGAATATTTTTCTAAAGGTTATGTCTGTGATGTTATGTTAGATCCTTGGTGGATCTATGGTGAAGAACCAGAATTTTATTCATTACATCGAGTATTTATTGTCGATATTAACGACGATGAAATCGTTTTTAACGACCCATCTTTCGATGGGGGAGAATTTTTCAAATCCAATACTATTAATTTTCAAAAAGCTTTTCAAATTTCAGGCGCAGAACTAACTTGCTATAAGGTAAATAAATAATTTTATATTTCCAAACTTTCTCTAATTTCTAAAATTTTATAATTTAACTCTAATTTTTTTAAATCATTTTCAACTTCAACCATATTTACGGGATAAGTCGAGTTATCATAATGAGTCGGAATAACCAATTTCGCTCCAGTTTCTTTCGCAAACAATGCTCCATCAAAACCTCCCATAACCAACCCATGATTACTAATTGCGATAGCAATTGCATCACATTTGTAATTGTTTTCAAAACAAATTGTGTCGCTGGTTATATAAAATCTTTTATTGTTGTCATCAATAATAAATCCAATATTTTCATAAATTTCTTTTTCACCTTTTAATGTTGGCAAATATCCATGAATCGCTTTTACCACTTCAATTTTTATTCCATCAATATCAAACAAATCATTTTCTTTAACCATGTTGATTTTTAAATCAGGAAATTGATTACAAACTTCATTTGATGAATAAATTTTAATTTTTTCGTTTTCCGAAATTTTTCTAATCATTTCATAATTACAATGGTCACTATGTTTATGAGTTATTAAAATTGCATCAATATTTTTCCAATCAGTCAAAAATGATTCATCCCACAACAAACTCCCTGGGTCAGTCAAAATCTTTTTTTGTTTAGTCTCAATCAATAAACAGGATTGAGGATATTTAGTTATTTTCATATTTTATTTTAATACTTATTTAAGTCTCTGGTCGTCCCAAAATTCTTTTAATCAACTTCTTTATCCAAAAGTCTTTAAATTGCCCCAAGCGGTCGTTAAAATTAATTTCTTCTTTTACCCATAAATTTCCATAATCATCCTCATTTTTATCACTATATTTTTTATCCAAAAACTTTTGCGAAGCAGGGAATTGGACTTGAATATATTCATCCACCCAAAATATTTTTTTATAAATTTTTCTAAAAAATTCCATCATTTCTTTAATCTCCGATCCGGAATTTTTTGCTCCCCACGGCCAATATTCAAAAAATATCGTTGGTTTATTTTTTTCAATTATTTCTTTTCCTCCATCAATTACCAACGGCTCAAACCCTTGCACATCCATTTTAATAAAATCAATTTTTTTATAATCCAAATCTTTTAACAAATCATCCAACCTCCGACAAAAAACTTCAACAGATTTTCTAGACTTGCCCCCTTCCTTAAGGGGGAATTCCGGTTTATCCGGAAGGGGGTTTTGATTTAAGAGGGTTTCTTCCCACATCCTATGATCTCCATAATTTTCTTTAGACTCGTAAATCCCCATTTTTTTATTCTCACTTCCTACTGCCGCTTGCACCGCCACCACATTAAATAATTTATTTTCTTTAATATTTTTTTGCAAAATTTCAAAATTAATTGGATCCGGTTCAATGGCAATTACTTTTCCGGTTTTACCCGTCCTTTCAGCAAATAACACCGTATCATAGCCAATATTTGCCCCAATATCCAAAACCACATCACCAATTTTAATTTTCGACAACATTAAATCAGTCAAATACGGTTCATATTTTTCCAAAGCCACTCTTTGCCCTACATATTTATCATTCGGCAAATAATAAAAAGTATATTTTCCAAAAACTTTACATTTTTCCAATTTCATTCAATTAGTTTACCATTCAAACCACTTGTCATTTTTACTGTCATCGCTATAATATTAGCAGTCGGTCATTTTGACTGATAAATATTATTTATTAATTTTAATCAATTTATGACCAAAATCCATCCAGTTGCCGGCTTCCTTTTAGTCGAGCCACAAAAACAAGAAAAAACCACTGCCTCAGGTATTGTTTTACCAGAATCTCATCAAGATAAACCACAGCAAGGAAAAGTTTTAGCCGTTGGTGACACCACTTTTATTGATGGTCGAGAAATTAAATCTCCCTGTAAAATTGACGATATTGTTGTCTATAAAGAATGGGGTGGTAAAGAATATAAAGAAAATAATGTCGATTTATTATTATTAAAATTCGACGACATCATGGCCATCATCAAATAAAAATCTCTTTTGTAGGAACGCGCCATGGCGCGTTCCTACCTTTTACAAATTAAAATAAAACAACTATGTCAAAACAACTAAAATTCGGGGCAGATGCCCGTCAATCAATTTTAAACGGAGTTAATATTTTAGCCAATGCCGTCATCACCACTCTTGGTCCAAAAGGCCGCAATGTTGCCATCGACAAAAAATGGGGTGGTCCAACTGTTTTACATGATGGTGTTTCTGTTGCCAAAGAAATTGAACTCCAGGATCCATATGAAAATATGGGTGCTCAATTAATTAAAGAAGCCGCTTCTAAAACTAACGACATCGCTGGTGATGGCACCACCACTGCCACTGTTTTGGCTCAAGCCATTGTCAATAAAGGTCTTCAAAATGTTACTGCTGGCGCCAATCCCATGATTATTCGCAAGGGTTTAGAAAAAGGGCTTAAAATTGTCGTCGAAGAACTCGACAAAATGAAAAAAGAAATTAAATCTAATGACCAGGAATCTATTGAACAAGTAGCTACTATTTCTGCTGGTGACCCCGAAATCGGTAAAATAATTGCCCAAAGTATGGTTAAAATTGGTAAAGATGGTTTAATTACTGCCGAAGAAGGTAAGGGTATGGCCCTTGAAACCAAAGAAACCTCCGGTATGGAATTTGACCAAGGCTTTTTATCTGCCTATTTTGCCACCAACACTGAAACCATGGAAGCTGTCATCGAACGACCCCACATAGTTATCACCGATAAAAAAATCAGTTCCCTTCAAGAATTTTTGCCATTTTTAGAAAAATTAGTTAAATTGACCAAAAATATTGTCATTATTGCTGACGATATCGACGGTGAAGCTTTAGCCGCCTTAGTGGTTAATAAAATTAGAGGCACTTTCAATATTTTGGCTGTCAAGGCCCCAGGTTTTGGTGACAGAAGAAAAGCCATGCTTGAAGATATTGCTGTTTTAACCGGTGGTATGGTAATTTCAGAAGATTTAGGAATTAAATTTGACACCGCCGAGCCTCAAGAATATTGTGGTCACGCCGATTCAGTCACTTCTGACAAAGATAAAACCAGAATTATTGGTGGCAGTGGTTCTGAAGCCGAAATTAAAGCTCGTGTTTCCCAGCTTCGCGCCCAGCTCAGTAAAACCGACTCTGATTACGATAAAGAGAAATTTCAAGAAAGAATTGCCAAATTAGTTGGTGGAGCCATTGTCATTCAGGTTGGCGGTGCCACTGAAGTCGAAATGAAAGAAAGATTAGAAAGGGTCAAAGACGCCATCGAAGCCACCAAAGCTGCTGTTGAAGAGGGAATTCTCCCCGGTGGTGGAGTTGCATTACTCAAAGCCTCTCTTAAACTCGATTCTATTAAGACCGATTCTACCGAAGAACAGGTTGGAATTGATATTTTAAAATATGCTCTCGAGCAACCAGTCAGAATGTTAGCCCAAAATTCTGGTGAAGACGGTGGTTACATTTTTAATTTAATTAAAGATAAAGTTTCAGCCGATTCCAAATCAGATTATGGTTACAACGCTGCTACTGGAAAAATGGGTTCCATGATTGCCGCTGGAATTCTTGATCCAGCCAAAGTTACAAAATCAGCTCTTACCAATGCTGTTTCTGTCGGCCAAATGATTTTAACCACTGATGTGTTAATTACAGATGCTCCAGAAAAATCTTGTAGTTGCAGTTCCTCATCTCCTGATATGTCCGGAATGGGTGGCATGGGCGGTATGATGTAGTTTATTCTTGAAGTTGGGGGCGGACCGATGTGTCCGCCCTTTTCGTTTAAAAAAATAAATTATTATTTTTTTTGATAAAATAGGCTTACTCTAAATCCGACGCGGTAGTCAAGCGGTTAGACAGCAGTCTGCAAAACTGCGTAGATGGGTCCGACTCCCATCCGCGTCTCAAATTAAACTTCATCCTATAATTGATTTTTCCCATAATTTTTAATAGAATTACTCGTATTATTATTTAATCTATTGCAGACTAAATAAATAATATAGTTCCTTTAAAAATCAGTAAAACTATGTGAAAGGTGGTTCACCAATGTCAAGAAAAATAGAAACATCTAAAACAAACTCAACTCTATATCAAGCCTTACACCCAACTTATACCCCAATTAGGGTAAATTATATCGCCCACACTGAAGACGGAGTCTTACATCACGTAACCGAATTTGGGGAAAATGATCACAGTATAAACTCCATTGATGTTCTCGCAAAAATTGGTAATTCTTCAAAGAAAGAATTAAATTTTTCTATTGAAGTTCAAAGCCTGGTAATTAAAAAGACATTTTGGATTAAATTTTGTCTTAAAAAGAACAATTTAGAGTATCAAGAAAATAATAAAGAAATCGTTCTACCATTTCGAGTATTTTTTATCTTATTTTGTAAAAATATAAAAATGAAAATACTTAAAGCGATTTAAAATTTCAACAGTTTTATTGATTTTTATTTTAAACCGGGCAGGTCAATGCATTTTTTTAAATGTATACTTGCCCATTCTTTCCGTCAAAATTTTTTACAAACATTATTTGCCCACATTCCAACTTTTCTCTCTTTTGCTATTTTTTCAACCTCTTTAAATTCCGTCTGAAATTTATAAGCAGTTTTATAAGTAAATTCTTCAGCCATTCCTTCTTCTATTAATTTTTTATTAACCAAAATTCCATCATCCAAATAAACATATCGCAATAATCGATCATATTTATCTTTATCATCCTGACTATTATCGGCCTCTAATTTTATTTTTTTATTACCAATTAATTCTTTTATTTTCTCCGCCGATTCCTTTCCAAAACATTCATTTGTTTCCGGAGTATCAATTCCAATCAATCTTATCGATTTTTTATCGCCATTAATTTTTATTATTATAGTATCTCCATCAACCACTCTTATTAATTCGACTAAATCTTTTTCAACTATTTCTGTCGGTGTTATTTCAATTTTATTTTTAATTAGAATACTTTCTTTAGTTTTGTCGACTAAACATTTAATTAAAAATATTATTAATCCAATTATTAAAATTAATAAAAACAATCCGCCAAATTTTTTTATAAACTTCATTTATTAAAAATTATATCTTTTTTACGATAAAATCAGCCTATGATAAATTTACACATCGCCACTTCTCATGGTTTTTGTTTCGGTATCAATAGGGCTATTAATTTAGCCAAAGAAACATCAGAAAAATATTCAAAAAATATTTACTTTCTTGGAGAAATCGTCCACAACCAACATGTTGTTGATTGGTTAGAATCAGAATTGGACATAAAAACAGTTCAATCAATTAATGATATTCCCAAAGGTTCAGTTGTAATTATTCGTGCTCATGGTGCTCCACCATCAACTTTTAATCAAGCTACCACCAAAGGTCTTACTATTATTGATGCCAGTTGTCCTCTTGTTTTAAAATCACACCAAACTGTTATTAATCTTAAAAATCAAAATAAAAAAATAATTTTTGTTTGCAATAGTATTACTCACGATGAAACAATTGGTGTTGTAGGTGAAGATCCTTCTTCTGTCATTCCAATTACGATTAAAGACATCACCAATTTTATAATTGATGACCCTATTAATTATGTCGTCATGACTCAGACCACTCTTTCCACATTAGAAACCAAAAATGCTCTAGATTTTCTTAAAAATAAATATCCAAAAGTCACTATTTTACCCCACATTTGTCAAGCCACCACCGATCGTCAAAACACTATTATTAAATTAAGCCAAACTTGTAGCCTAATTATTATTGTCGGTTCTTCTACTAGTGCCAACTCCAACAGTCTTCAAAAAGTTGCTAAAGAAAGTGGCACTGTTAGTTATATTATTGACAATGTCTCAGAATTTAATCCAAAATGGCTTCTTGGTCACCAGGAAATTGGCATTAGTTCTGGTGCTAGTACCCCCGAATCAATTTTAGAAGAAGTTATTCAAGAAATAAAAAAATATGCATAAAAAATATAAATCAAAAGAAGTTAAGGTTGGTAACTTAATTCTTGGTGGTGATAACCCAGTTCGAGTTCAATCCATGTGTAACACACCCACTAAAAACATTAAAGCCACCGTTGCTCAAATTCTAGAATTAGAAAAAGAAGGTTGTGAAATTATCAGAGTTGCTATTCCTGATATAGAATCCGCCCGTACTATTGGTGATATTAAAAAACAAATAAATATTCCCCTAGTTGCCGATATCCATTTTGATCATTTACTCGCACTAGAAGCCATTAAACAAGGAATTGATAAAGTCCGAATTAATCCAGGTAATATTGGATCAGAAGAAAAAGTTAAATCAGTTGTCAAAGCTTGCCAAGAAAAAAATGTTCCAATTAGAATTGGTGTTAATGTTGGCTCAATTGAAAAAGAATTATTAAGTAAATTTGGCCCCACTCCAAAAGCCGCTGTAGAATCATGTTTAAAACATGTCAGAATTTTGGAAAAGTTAAATTTCAAAAATATGCTTCTTTCTATTAAATTTAATGATGTCCCTCAAATGATTGAAGGTTATCGACTTTTAGCCAGCAAGGTCGATTATCCACTTCATCTCGGTGTTACTCATGCTGGCACTGCTTTTATGGGTAGTATTAGAAATGCCATTGGTATCGGCACTCTTCTTCAAGAGGGAATTGGCGCTACTTTACGTGTTTCTTTAACCGCTCCCACCAGTGAAGAAATTAAAGTTGGTTGGGCCATTTTACGCAGTTTAAATTTAAGACAGCGCGGCCCGGAATTAATTTCTTGTCCAACCTGTGGTCGCACTGAAATTGATTTATTTTCCCTCGCCAACAAAGTTGAAGAAGCTTTAAAAAACATTGAAACTCCCATAAAAGTTGCCGTTATGGGCTGTGTTGTTAACGGTCCTGGTGAAGCCAGTGAAGCTGATATTGGCGTTGCTGGTGGAAAAAATTGTGGTGCTATTTTTGTTAAAGGACAAATTATTAAAACTGTCCCAGAAAATGAAATATTACCAAGTTTATTAGAAGAGATTAAAAAACTAACGAACTAATCTCCCATCACTTGCACCAAAACTTTTCTCGGTCGACAACAATCCAATTCAATCGCAAAAATTCTTTGCCACACTCCCAACATTATTTTTCCGTCAATAATTGGAACAGTCTCCGAATTTCTCATTAATAAATGAGTACAATGTGAATGACCATTCAAACAATCTGAAGCTGCCGATTGACAGACCAAATTTTCAGTTCTCACCGATAAATCATTGTGCTGATAATAATCATTTTTAGGGATTAATTTTCCCATTAATTTTTTAAAATCGGATACAATACCTTTCTCTTTTTCATTAATACAAATCGCCAAAGTTGTATGAGTCGAATAAACTAACACATTTCCATTTTTTATTTTTACTTCTTTTACAAATTTTTTTACATCATCTGTCAAATCCTTAAATTCAAAATTTTCTTGACTAACATATTCGATTGTCATGTTTTTAATCATAACAACTTAGTCGAGACCTATTTTAAAATCATTTACTTCTCATCACTCTAATTATCCAGTACCCCAAATATGCCAACAAAAAAAATTCAATTCCACTCACTATCAAAAAAAATATTCCCACTCCATTAATAATTAATCCAAATCGATAATAATCCCAAACAACTCTCGCCATATAATAAACCAAAAACGGCATCAAAAAAACTATTCCTACTAAAAACATTTGCGATTTATCTCTATCTTTCACAATTAATTTTTTAAACGTCAAAAATGGCTCTTCAATCATATGATACAAATTACATAATAATTTCCAAATTTGTCGGACAATTATCAAAAAAATTAATTCTGTTATTTTTTTAATCCTTTTCTTGATCATAAACCCAAGCCTCCCTGAATTTTTTCTTAGCTCTAATTAATTTTGATTCCACCGCCTTACCTGTCAATTTTAAATTTATTGCAATTTCATTTATTTTCATTCCTTCTATATATTTTAGTCGTAATATATCCTTATATCCTTTACTTATTTCTGCCAAAGTTTTTTTAATTTCTTCTTTTAATTCATTTTTAAGGACATCTCTTTCTGGAGTTAACGCCTTATCAGCAATTTCTTCAAATTCAGGTGAAAACGAGAATAAAATTGTCTTCAATTTTTTCTTTCGATAATAATCAATTATTTTATGCTTAGCAATACTACATATCCAGCTAAATTCATTACAATCTCCCTTAAAATTAGACCGACACATCATTGCCGCCATCATAATATCATTAGTTAATTCTTCTATAACTCCTTCATCGTCAATCTTTTGACTGACAAATTTTTTCACCCCCAAATAATATTTTTTATAAAAATTATCCATCGACATTACTATTATAACTTATATAAACTTCTCCCTTTATTAAGGGGAGATGTCCCGCCACTGGCGGGACAGAGAGGATTAATCTATACTTAATTAATGTTCCCGTTTATTAATACCAATCCACTCCAAAAAATCAGTCAAAATTTGCGTCATGATTTATTGGATATGGTCTACAAAAACGGCGGACACATCGGCGGGTCATTATCATCAATCGATTTAATTACTACCGTTTATTTCGGGAATCTCTTTAATTTAAAAAAAGATCATTTTATTTTATCCGCTGGTCACTTAGCTCCGGCTCTTTACACTGTTCTCGCCAATGCTGGTTATTTCGATAAAAAATTACTCGACACTTATTCAAATTTCACATCCATTTTACAAGGTCATATTTCCACCGAAGTTCCCGGAGTTAATTATTCTTCCGGCGCTCTTGGACAAGGTCTCTCTTTTTCTTGTGGTTTGGCTCTGGGTGATCCAAAACATACCACCATTTGTCTCACCAGCGATGGTGAACACCAAGAAGGTCAAATCTGGGAATCATTGCTTTTCGCCAAAAAGTATAAATTAGGCAATTTAATTAATATTGTAGACTTTAACCAATTTCAAATCGACGGTTCAGTTTCTGAAATTATGCCTCTCGACAATTTAGCTGCCAAATATATTCAATTTGGTTGGACAGTTACCACTGTCGACGGTCACAATTTTAATCAAATAATTTCTGCCTTAAAAAAAGCTGTAGAGACGCGCCATGGCGCGTATCCTGTCTGTATTATTGCTAAAACAACCGTTGGTAAGGGAATCTCCTTTATGGAAAATAATTTTAAATATCATGATGTTAAAAAACTTTCCGAAAGTTTATATAATCAGGCCAAATCAGAACTATGATAAATTCTATTCGCCAATCATTTGGTGACACCCTCACTAAATTAGCTAAAAATAATAAAAATATTTTTGTTGTTAATGCCGATTTAAAATCATCACTTTTTCTAAATGATTTTGCTAAAAAATTCCCTCGTCGTTTTATTGAGTGCGGCGTTGCCGAAAACAATGCAGCGGCCGTTGCTGCTGGTCTTGCTCAAACTGGAAAAACTGTTTTTTTAACTTCTTTTGCCTGTTTTTCTCCCGCCATTAATTGGAATACCATTAAACAATCAATTTGTTACAACAATTCTAATGTCAAAATTATTGGTTCCCATGCTGGTCTTATGAGTACTGATCTTGGCGCCACCCATCAAATGCTTGAAGATTTAGCCTTAATGCGCTCTCTTCCCAACATGGAAGTTTTTTCACCTCTTGATGCCCTTGAAACTGAAAAAATTATTAAAACCATTTCCTTTAGTAAAAAACCAGCTTACATTCGTTTAGTTCGTCCCTCAACCCAAAATCTTTTTGATCCAAAATTCGATTTCACCATTGGCAAATCTCATATTTTACAATCTGGCAAAGACATCACCATTATTGGTCATGGGCCCATTTTAGAAGAAGCTTTTCAAGTCCAGGCTAAACTAAATTTAGACAATAAATACAAAAAAATTTCTCTCGAAATTATCAATTGTTCATCTATCAAACCTCTTGATACTTTCACCATTTTAAAAAGCGTTAAAAAAACTGGACACCTAATTTGTCTTGAAGATCATCAAAAAAATGGAGGGCTAGGGGAGGCAGTCGCTTCTCTAATTCTAACCAATAATTTTTCTTGTAAATTTATTCATTTGGCCGTCGATAATAGTTTTGGCCGTTCAGCTAAAACTTATCAGGAGCTGTACAATTATTATGGCATCGGCGTTAATGATTTACTTTCCGCCGTTACTTCTCTCCTCGTTAAGGAGAGATCCGGTTTATCCGGAAAGAGGATTTTAAAATAAAATGAAAACATTACGTCAACTTTTAACCGAATATCGCGCCACCGGCAAAGCCATTCCCGCCTTTAACATCGACTCATTTGAAATTTATCAAGCTGTCGAAGAATCGGTCAAAGAAACCGGTTTGCCTTGCATTGTTCAGCTTTCCGCCGGCGAAGATAAATTTATTCAAGCAGAACGTCTTTTTGTTTTAGTAAAAAAAGCTCAACTCGATGGCTTGCCGATTTATTTAAATATGGATCACGCCTTCGACCAAGTTCGTTTAGAAAAATTAATTAGTCTTGGTTTCGATATGGTTCATTTTGACGGTTCTAAAATGGACTTTTATACTAATTTAGAAACCACCCAAAAATTTATTCATACTCTCAAAAATCATTACCCACACACTCTTTTTGAAGTCGAATTTAATAAAATTAATTTAGTTGACACCCAAGTTTCGGAAAACAGTTTTACTGATCCAAATCAAGCTTACGAATTTATAACTCAAACTTCTGCCGATCTTCTGGCTGTTTCTATCGGCAATCTTCATGGTATCAGTTTAAAACTACCAGAGACCATCGATTTAAATTTATTAGCCAAAATCAAAAATAAAATTCCCGAAGATCGATTCATTACTCTACATGGCGGTTCCGGTATTAGTTCAGACCAAATTACTCAAGCCATTCAACTCGGTGTCGTTAAAATTAATATCAATACCGAATTAAGAATTAATTTTAATCAATCACTCGCCAAAATTTATTCCCAAGAGGTTAGTCAAAAAATTTACGATAATTTCTCTCCCGCCATTGATGAATTAAAAAATATTATCAAATCAAAATTACTTCTTTTTTCCACTTCTAAATATGCTTGATGTTATTTCCATTGGCGGCGCCACCATCGATATTTTTGTTAAATCTCCACAATTTATCGTCGACAATAATTTATTATCTTTGGAATATTCCTCCAAAGCCGAAATCAGTCAAAGTTTAATTTGCAGTGGCGGCGGAGCCACTAATTCCGCTGTTTCTTTTAGTCGTCTTGGCTTAAAATCAATTTGTATTTCCCTAATTGCCGATGATCATTTAAGCAATTACATCATCGACGATTTAAAAAAAGAATCAGTCAACACCAATCTTTTAATTAAAAATAAAAAAGATACCACTGATTTTTCTATTATTTTAGTTGCTCCTGATGGTGGTCGGTCTATCCTTACCAATAGGGGAGACACTCGACTCGAAGAAAAAAACATTAATTGGGATAAAATCCCTAAAACCAAATGGTTTTATATTACTTCCCTTGAGGGTAATCTTGATTTATTAGAAAAATTAATCGGTTTTGCCAAAGAAAATAACACTAAAATTGCCCTAAATCCAGGCAATCGTGAATTAGTCCAAAGAAAAAAACTTCTACCTTTATTAAAGCTAGTTGATTTTTTACTTTTAAATAAAACCGAATCGGAAACTTTAGTCGGTCTTAATATTGATGATAAAGATTTTTGGACTCATCTAGTTTCTCTTTCACCACCCACCACTGCCGTTACTAATGGTCGCAATGGTGCTTTTGTTTTTGCTGATGGTAAACATTATTTCTCTCCTATCATTAATGTTAAACCAGTTGATGAAACCGGCGCTGGTGACGCTTTTGGTTCTACTTTTGTCAGTGCTCTAATTTACAAAAACACTCCTCAAGAAGCCCTCTTTTGGGCCATCAAAAACTCCGCCTCTGTTGTGTCCGCTCTCGGCGCCAAACCCGGTCTTCTTACTCTTAAACAAATTAAAAAATAAACCCCATGCTTCCTAAACAAGAAAAAATCAAAAAGAAACCAGACACTGAACAGCCTGGTCTTTTTGATAAAGTAGATGAAAAAAAACGCCTTGCTAAAAAAAGAAAATTTATTTACATTGCCATGATTTTAACTGTCGGCCTCAGTTTGTCTTTCTGGGCCTATCGTTCGATTAAAAATTTTAAAATGCCAACTTTAAATATCCCAGTTTCTTCACCAAAAACTACTTCTATAAAAACCACCAATAGCTTTACTTTACCAAAAGACACCAATTCAACTTGGTCTTTTTTCTTAAAAAGAATCGATACTAATTCCGTTATTTATCAAAACAACCAAGATATTATTTTTTCCACTCAAGATCAAAATTCTATTTTAAATAAAATTAATCAAACCGATTTTATTACCCCAAGCCTTTATTCTTCTACTCTCCCTCAAGGTCTTAAAATAAAAGAAATTGTCGAAGAAAATGATTCTACTTTTTCTTATTTTTCTACCATCACCACTCCTGCGCAGCAATTACTTTTAATTATTAAAATTATTGATTCCAAAGATTTGACTCAAGCTAAAAATTCAATTCCCGATTTAATTAATCAACTGTATTGGTATTCTCTTCAAAAATAATCTTATCATCAGGTAATGAAACTGTTGATCCCGTCCATTGTTCATCAATTTTATTTTCTAAAATTTTGGTCATAATTCTATTCCAAATTGGCGTCGCCCCGCTCACTCCTGAAGCCACCCAACTCATTGGGGTTGCGTTATTATTTCCTACCCAAGTCGCCACCAAATAACTAGGCGTCCACCCAATACACCAATTATCTTTTAAATTATTTGTCGTTCCGGTTTTTACCGCCACCGTTTTTCCTTCAATTTTTAGTTTTGAATTTAATCCAAAAATAGGCGATCTTGCTTGGTCATCACTCAAGATACTATCAATTGTTAATACTAAATTAGGATTCACAATTTGTTCCGATTCTTTTTCTTTGGTGTAAATATTTTCTCCCAAATAATTATCAATTTTATAAATCGGATTAATTTCAACTTTATCTCCCAAATTAGCAAATATGGTATAGGCCTGAGCCAGCTCTGTCATTTTAACTTCACCGCTTCCCAATGCCAGTGACAACCCATATCTGTTTCTGTCTTTCCATGTAGTTATTCCCATTTTTTCGGCTAAATCAATCATATTATTCACTCCATTTTCTGCCAGCAATTTCACCGACGGCACATTTAAAGATGATGCTAATGCTGTTCTCAATGTCACTTTACCTAAATATTTACCGGTATAATTTTGTGGTGAATATGGTTTTTGTCCCGGCACATAATAACTCACCGGACTATCATCAATATAATCTTCTGGATTTTTCCCTTTTTCAAATGCCAATAAATAATTAATTGGTTTTATTGACGATCCTGGCTGCCTTAACGAAGTTGTCACGTTCACATTGCCATCAATATCAGTCGCGTCATAATCCTTTGATCCCACCATCGCTAAAATATCGCCATCTTTTACTCCCACTACCAACGCTGCTCCGTTTGATATTTTTAAATTTTTCACTTTGTTAACTTCATCTTTAATCACTTTTTCCGCTTCTTTTTGAATATTCAAATCTAAGCTGGTGTAAATATTTAACCCCTGTCTTTCCATATTTATATAACCATATTTATTTTCCAATAAATTTTTAATATAAAAAACAAAATGGGGAGCTTCTATTTTTTGTTTATTTTTAGCAAACATCAATTTTTCGGCCAATATTTTTTCACCATCTTTTTTGAAAATATATCTAGCCGATATCATTTCTTCAACCACTCTTTTTTGTCGTGAAATTCCTAATTCTGGATCACTGCCAAAAGGGGAGTAAGAACTTGGAGCTGCCGGCAGTCCCGCTAAAAATGTCATTTCTTCATCCGCCAAATCCCAAACATTTTTCCCAAAATATTTTAAAGCCGCTTCTTGGACACCATAAGCTTCACCCCCATAAGACACTTGATTGAAATATCTCTCCAAAATTTCATCCTTAGTCAATTTTCTTTCCACCCTCAGAGTCAAAATTGCTTCCTTAATTTTTCTTTTAAAAGATTTTTCATTAGTTAAAAATACATTTTTAACTAATTGTTGGGTAATTGTTGAACCACCTCGTAATTTCTCATCATCAGATTTTTTAAAGTTATAAATAAATGCCTTTAAAATTCCCTTCAATGACAATCCGCCGTGTTTATAAAAATCTTTATCTTCAATTGATAAAGTTGCTTCAATAAATGTTTTCGGGATTTTATCTAAACTTATCCAAGTTCTATTTTCTTCTTCGTAAAAACTATAAAGCAGATTTCCATTTCGATCAAAAATTTTAGTTGATAATTTTGGTGGATTATAGATTAAATTTATATCCGGTATTTCTTTATTTAGAAATTGATAGCCGTTATAAGTAAATATAATTAAAATAATTATTATTAAAAAAAATTTTATTTTTTTCCAAACCCAAAGAGTTAACCTTCCCGTCGCTATCAAAAACTTAATTAATTTTTCCAGTAAAATCATCTCAATTAACAAAGGCAGATGACGTATTAGGACTTGTATCTCCCACTAATGGGCAATCTAAACACACTTTAACCCCACTAACATCGGTCACCACCATATGATCCTGCCATTCCGCATTTGGTGTCTCTTCATTATCTTTCACGATCCTACCAGTGTCTTTATTAATTAATACATTCATTCTCAAACCGGCCGCCGCTGGTAAAAATTTTTTATTAAAATATTCATAATGAGAATCACAACCGCCTTCTGGAACCGCCCCACCAGTTAAATTACAAACATTCATTCCAATCACATCGGTTGGCATCACTGGTTTTTTAACAGTTTTGTCTTTTAATAATTCAGTCATTATTTTATTCCAAATTGGTGCCGCTCCACTTATTCCCGAAACCACTCCGCTCATTTTTGAATTATCATTGTTTCCCACCCAAGTTCCAACCACATAATCGGCTGTGTAGCCATAAGTCCAATTATCCCTCAAATCATTCGTAGTGCCAGTTTTTACCGCCACCTCTGGGTGGTTTTTAATATTTAAAAGTGATCCTCTACCAAATACCATACTTCTCGCTCCATCATCAGATAAAATATTTTGAATAATATACGAGGTTTCTCTCGACAACACTCTTTCTCCAATGTTTTCTTGGAATTCTTCCAAAGTTTTTCCATCTTTATCCTCAACTTTTAATATTGGTATCAAATTTTGTTTAACTCCCATATTAGCTAAAACACCGTAAGCCGTGGCCATATCTGTCATATAAACTTCGCCACCACCTAAAGTTAGTGATAATCCATAATTTGATGGGTCTTTTAATGTAGTTAATCCCATCGCCGATGCTGATGCAACAAAAGTTTCTACTCCATTTAATTTTAATACTTTTACCGCTCCAATATTTAAAGAATTGGCCAAAGAATTTCTAATTGTTTGTAGCCCATGATAAGCATTTCCATAATTAGTTGGGCAATAGGGCTTTTGATTCTCCAGTCCAAAACAAGTTGGGTCATCATCGATTATTGAAGCCGCAGTTATTTTTCCCAACTCTAAGCCAACAGCATAATTTAAAGGTTTAATCGATGATCCTGGCTGCCTTAATGCCGTCGCCACATTATATTTACCATCTATATCATTAGAAAAATAATCAATCGATCCAACCATTGCTAAAATCTGTCCAGTTTTTGGTTCAGTTACCAAAGCCGCACCATTTGTCACATTCGATTTTTTTAATTTTGCCACTTCAGAAGCCACCACTGTTTCTGTTACATTTTGCACATCCAAATCCAGTGTTGTTGTAACTTTCAACCCTCCTTCTGTTAATTTTTTCAGACCATATTTTTCCGCCAACTGTTCTTTAACATAAAAAACAAAATGAGGTGCCAAAATTCCAGTTTTATCTAAATAATAATTTAATTTTTCTGCTTTGGCTTTTTCCATTTCCTCTTTAGTAACAAAACCGACCTCATTCATTCTTGTCAAAACCATTTCTTGTCTAGTTTTGGCCATTTCTGGATGACTAAATGGATTATATTTTGTTGGCGATGCTGGTAACCCTGCAATCAATGCTGCTTCAGCCAAATCCAAATCTTTTACATCCTTATTAAAAATTCCTCTTGCTGCTGCTTGAGCTCCCCACAAAGTTCCACCATATGGTGTCTGATTAAAATACATCTCTAAAATTTGGTCTTTACTATAAAGAGTTTCTGTTGCCACGGTTAAAATTGCCTCTTTTACTTTTCTTGAAATTGTTCTTTCTTGTGTCAATAAAGCATTTTTAACCAATTGTTGGGTCAAAGTTGAACCACCCTGTAATCGTTTTTCAACTATAGTTCTATAAAGACCTCTCAAAATTCCTCTAAAATCAAAGCCGTTATGTTTATAAAAATTAACGTCTTCAATTGCCAAAGTTGCTTTTTTTAAAGCATCAGGGATCTCTCCAATTTTAACCGGATTTCTTCTTTTATCTGAATAAATTTCAAACAATAATTGACCTTTTCTGTCTAATATTTGCGAAGATTGAGGATAATTACCGTTACTTAATTGAGTTGGGTTAGGTATTTCCTTAACAATATAAAAAATTATCAATACCAACAACACTAATATTAATATCAACACCAAAAGCCATTTCTTAAAAAACTTCCTTTTAATTCCTTTCATTATTTTCCCTATTTTTTTGATTCCAATATTCCAACTCATTTATAATTTTATTTATTTTTTCACTTTTATAATTGAATGATTTTACTATATCTTCATAAGCTAAACCAGCCTGATCAATTTGCAATTCAATTCTAAAAAAATCAATATCTCTTTTATTTTCTTCAAAAAGATATTTTTTAGCCTCCATTAAACTATAAATTGAATTATATAAAGTTTCTGAGATTAATTGTTCACTCTTTTTATTATCAATTAATTCAACTGTTTCAAACATCCTTTTATCTGCCATAAGCAAATACACTTCAGCTTTTTCCTTTGGTGTTCGACTCAGTAAAATCCACAGTTCATCCCGAAATTTCTTTAATGAATATCTTATGTCTCCCGGTTCAATATTACTTTCAGGAACTTGATAAGTTTTTAAAATTTTTTCTCCTGTTTCAATTTCTTTTACATATTCAATCGGAATATTTTTCAAATTATTCGATCTCATATCGCTCATCATTTTTTCAAAACCAGCCGATACTAAAGACCAAAATAAAATTATTAAACTGATTACAATTAAAAAAAATCGACCAAACCATTCTAAAAATTTTTCTTTTGGCCAGGAAATCATTCCCTATTTTACCATTCAATGGTGAAAGAAAGCTTCATGCAATCCAACTTTCTCATTTTTTATTTTTTTTCTCATATATAAAAATTGTGGCCAAAACACCATCCAATTTATCACTCCATCTAATCTTAACAAAGTTTCCCTTTTCAAGGGAGATGTCTTGCGAAGCGAGACAGTGGGTTTCAAACTATAACCAGTAGCAACGTATTTTTTTGCCCAACCATTAGCCAAAATAAATTTTTCATAAGTTTTTTTTCTATTTATCAACGGTTTCATTAATATTAAATCAACCGCATTTTTTAAATTTTGTTTTTCTTTCTTAAGCCCTAACGATTCTTCGTCTAACCATAAATTAAAACAGAATTCATCAGCTTTCTCTCTCTCCCCAAATTTACGGTGGGGTATTTTATTCGTCTTAATAAAAAATCTCAATTTCAACCTAGTAACCCACAATTTACTTATTTTCGTAATGATTATCAAATCAATATCATTATTTTTTTTTGGATATCCGGCTGCCACTGATCCTGTTATTCCCAAAAATAAAATATCTTTAAAATTTTTAGAAATTTTCTTAGTCAACCCTTTCGCCTTTTTCTCCTTTATTAAAGCCTCCCTGCCTGCCTGCCTCTGGAGGGTCAAGGGGAGAGGGGTTTGTTCTATTATTTTTACAAACTCTTCCTTTTTATAAACCCGATTTCCAATCAATCTTTCAAATAATTGTTTTTCATTTAATTGGCCACCATGTTTTTGGGCATATTTAATTGTTTTCTGAATCGATTCAAAAGTATCCATTTCCCTATTTTATCTCAAATATTCCTCACTCTTGA
Source organism: Candidatus Shapirobacteria bacterium (assembly GCA_041661765.1). GTDB lineage: Bacteria > Patescibacteriota > Microgenomatia > UBA12405 > UBA12405 > WARW01. The sequence continues at coordinate 181,149 of JBAZTV010000001.1, forward strand.
TATAATCAATTACTAAAATGATTAATAAAAATACTAAAATCTATCGTCTTTGGGAAATGATTCCTGGTTTTTTTGCCTGGATGACTATTCTTTTTCCAATTTGGGGAGCTTTTGTTTTTCCTAAAATTGTTGCTTATTTTGTTATTGCCTTTCTTGTTTATTGGCTTTATCAATCATTCAAGTCTGCTATTTTAGCCATCATTGGTTATTTCAAAATCCAAACTGCCAAAGCTACCAATTGGCAAGAAAAATTTCAGTCAGATTTTAAATCTGATTGGCTCAAAAGAAATGATATTCATCATGTCATTGTAATTTCTTCCTACAAAGAACCAAACGAAGTCATTGATATGGCCATTGGCAGTTTAGCCGCTCAGATTAATATTAATTTAAAAAAAATTCATGTAATTCTTGGTCAAGAGGAACGAGCCGGCAAAGAAAATAACCAGGCTACTATCGATTATTTTTCTAAAAAATATAAAAATGTCTTTGGCAACTTAATGTTTACCGAACATCCAAGCAATCTTCCAGGCGAAATTGCCGGCAAACACACCAATGAATCTTGGGCCGCCAAATATTTCAAAAAACATTTTATCGATACTGGTAAGTTCAAAATGGAAAATTTAACCCTAACTAGTTGTGATGTTGATACTATCTTTAATACACAATATTTTTCTGCCTTAACTTATCATTTTGCTTCCAATCCAAACCGTTATTATCGTTTTTGGCAGTCACCAATTTTTTGGCATAATAATATAAACCAAGTTCCTGCCCCTATCAGAATTATCGGTATTATGGGCAATGTTATTCATATTGCCAATATCCAAGAGCCAGATGGTTTATTTTTTAATTATTCTTGCTATTCCTCATCATATAAATTAATTGATTCAGCCGACTATTGGGATCCCGACATGATCCCTGAAGATTGGCATATCTTTTTAGAAACTTTCTTTGCTAGCGGTGGTAAAACTGCAGTTGAACCAATTTTTTTACCAACCGTTGTCGATGCTCCAGGTGGTGAAAATTATGTTTCTGCCCTTAAAAATCGTTACAATCAATGTGTTCGTCATGCTTGGGGTGCCACTGACATTCCCTATGCCATCGAACAAGCCAGAATCCATACAGAAATCCCTTTTATTACCCGAGCTCTAAGAATTTTTAAATTAATTCAAACTCATTTAATTTGGTCCAGTAATTGGTTTATCCTAACTCTCGGTACTTCACTTCCAGTTATTCTCAACCCTAAATTTTTTCAAACTGCCGTCGGTTACAATCTTCCCAAAATTTCCAATATTATTCTCACTATTTGTTTGTTGCCCATGTTTGTTCTAATAATTTTAGACTGGAAATTACGCCCCACCCATCAAAAAAAAGGTTTCAAAAATATTATCAAAAATATACTCCAATGGCCATTTATGCCTTTAGCCACTCTAACCATGTCGGTTCTTCCTGGACTTCATTCCCACACCCGACTTCTTTTCGGCAAAAGATTAGAATATAAAACCACCAGCAAAAAGCATACAAAATAAGGTATTATTTATATAATGTATAAAACTTTAGTTAAATTAAAATATTGGATCGTACTTTTTTTAATTTTTTTTATATTAAGAGTTCCGTCTCTCTTTGAACCATATTGGTATGGCGATGAAGGTATTTATTTAGTCTTAGGTCAGGCCATCAGAAAAGGAGTTGCTCTTTATAGTCATATCCACGACAATAAACCTCCAACCCTTTATTATTTAGCTGCTTTTGCTCAAACCGTTTTTGGTTTCAGACTTCTTCTTTTGTTTTTTATGGCTTCCACTATTTATTTTTTTCATCGTCTTAGTCAATTTTTTCTTTCCCCCAAAGGTTCCAAAATTGCTACTTTTATTTTTTTAATTTTAACCTCAATCCCTTTATTTGAAGGTAATATTGCCAATGCTGAAATCTTCATGCTTTTACCAACAATTATTGGTGTTTTGTTTTTAGTTAAACCAAAGCCAAAGTTTCAAAATCTTATTTTTTCAGGATTATTTTTAGGTATTGCTTTCACTATTAAAATTCCAGTTATTATTGAGTTTACATTCCTTTGTTTATGGCTTTTAATCGACAATCTAGATTCATTTCAAAAAACTTCCCTTAAAATAAAAAATATTTTTATATTTGGGATCGCCTTTTTTCTACCAATCACTTTTTGGGCAGTCTATTATTATTTACAAGGCGCTTTTGTTCCATTTTTAAATGCTAGTCTTTTTCAAAATTTTGGATATCTTTCCTCTTGGTCCACTGGTACTCAAACATCTTCTGTTTCTAGTGGTGGTGTAATTACTAGATTTCTAGTCTTATTAATTTTTTGGACTTTAATTTTCTTACTTAAAAATAGAGAAATAATTTCCAAAAAATTTTCTTTTTTACTCTTTTGGTTTTCAGCAACTATTTTTGGTTCTCTCTTATCCGGACGACCTTATCCTCATTATTTAATTCAAGTTTTACCACCATTAACCCTAATCATTATTGAATTATTAAATTTCAAAGAAAGAAAAAATCAAATTTTATCTGCTTGTTCTTTTTTCATTTTTGTTTTTATTTTTTTTAAATTTCAATTTTATCTTTATCCTGTTTTTAGTTATTATTCCAATTTTTATAGTCATATTATTGGCATCAAACCTACTACTGACTATCGAAATTATTTTGGTTCTCAAATCAACGACGTTTATGAAATTTCTGATTTTATCAAAATCAACACTAGTCCTACTGATAAGATTTTTATTTGGGGCGATCAACCTTATATCTATGCCCTATCCGATCGTTTACCATCATCGAAATATACAGTTTCTTATCACATAATTGATTTTAATGGCTACCAATCAACCATGGATAAAATTGAGGCTAATATGCCTAAATTTATTGTCTATTATCAAATGACAGGTCGATCTTTTCACGATCTTGATAATTTTATTAACAATTATTATTTTGTCGTCAAAATTATTGGCGATGCCACTATTTTTAAAGTAAGATAATTTTATGCCTTTTTTTAACTCACTATTTTCTCAGGTTTCACTTTTGGGTAACTTTTGGCAGGAAAAAATTAACAGTCAATTTTTAAGATGGAATTTATTTTTAATTATTTTTCAAATAGTCATTCTTTTTTTTAAATTTAACAATTTACCTCAACAAGTTCCCTTATATTATTCTCTCCCTTGGGGAGAGGAGCAATTAGCTTCTACAACCTCTCTCTTTCTTTTGCCAACTTTTTCCATTATTATCCTTCTTATCAATAATTTAATTGCCACTTTTTTCTTTAAAAGTATCCCTCTTTTTTCTCGTCTTTTAGTATTTTTTTCTCTAGTTTTTTCTCTTCTGGCTGCTATCTCTCTCACTAGAATTATTCTTTTGATTTCTTAATATGTCAATTTCTTTTTTATTGGCTATTGTAATTTCTACAGGTATTTCTTTTTTTTTCACTCCATTGGTTAGAAATTTTTTTATTAAGAAGAACTGGATTGAAAATCCAAGAGAAAAACAAAAAAAAACTCACAACGCTACCGCAGTTTCTTCCGTTCCTCGGGGCGGGGGAGTTCCCATTTTTATTGCTGTTTTGATCACCTCAATTATTTTTCTTCCTCTCGATAAACATTTAATTGGAATTATTTTAGCCAGCCTAATTACTCTTATTGTCGGATTATTCGATGATATTAAAGATATTAGCCCTAAAATAAGATTTTTGTTTAATATCATTGTTGCTCTGATTATTGTCGCCTCTGGTATTGGTATCGCTTTTATTTCCAATCCCATCACTGGCGGTATCATTGATCTCTCATTTTTAAAAATAAATTTTAATTTTTTTGGCCCCCACAGTATTTGGGTTATTTCTGATCTTTTAGCGATTTTTTGGATTATTTGGTGTATGAATATTGTTGGTTGGGCCACTGGTGTTGATGGACAACTTCCTGGTTTTGTTGCTATTTCTGCTTTTTTTATCGGTCTTTTAGCTATTCGTTATTCTACTGATATTACTCAATGGTCAGTCATAATTCTTGCCGGTGCTGTTTGTGGCTCCTACTTAGGTTTTTTACCTTTTAATTTTTTTCCTCAATCAATCATGCCCGGTTACAGTGGTAAAAGCCTTGCGGGTTTTCTATTAGCAGTTCTTGCGATTCTTTCTGGAGCCAAACTAGCTACTCTAATTTTTCTTCTTTTTATTCCCATGCTTGACGCTATCTACACTATTCTTCGCAGAATCATTAATAAAAAACCTATTTATATTGGTGATGGTAAACATTTCCATCACCAACTTCTTAAAATTGGTTGGTCGCGTCGTTCCATTGCTATCTTCTACTGGTTTATCAGCTTAATACTTGGAATTATTTCTTTATACTTAAACAGTCAACAAAAGCTATATTTCTTTTTAGCCTGTTCTTTTCTAATATTTGGAATTTTCATTAATTTTTCAAAGCGTAAGTAGTCGAAATCCATCCACTTTTACTACTTCCTAAATCAATTTTATACCAATCTGTTTCTTCGTCTAATAAAACATAACTCACACCCGGTTTAACTTTTATTATTTCTTTACTTGAACTAGAATTAGATTCTCTTACTTTTAACCATCCGGTCTCAGTTTCTTTTATAGTTACTTTTTGACCTTGATCTACATTTAAGCCACTACTTGTTGCCTCTATTGGTGCTTCAATTATTTTACTAATATCATTTTTTTCTTCCGCTAATTGCGCATTAACTACTAATTGATATCCAGTAATTGCTTTCATAAAAACATTCACATCTTTATATCCTGGAAAAGATATTACTAATTGTCTATCGCCTTCACTTAATTCATTTACTTTAATTGGTGAAATTCCTTTAACCTCCCCGTCAATTTTTATAGTTGTTTTATCTGGATTTGTGTTGACCAACAAAGATGCCTTTTTACCTCCTGTCTTTTCCAAATACAAAATATAACCACTATCTCCACCAGAGTCATCACCTAACTGCCAATCTATCACCGTGTTTATATTATTTTGCAACTCTATCGTCTTTTTCCACTCTCTTACTCCAGTTACTAATTTAACCTCATTATCGCCAGGTTTCAAATCCAAATTTTTATATGGAGTCGATCCCATCTCTTTATTATTAATAAAAACTTTAGCTGTTGGATAACTCATTATTTCTAACCCTGATTTTTTCGGACTTAAACTACAGCCACCCAACAAAGATGAAGCCAAAACCAATATTAAAAATTTCTTTAGCATTATCTACTAGTTTATCAAAAACTATCCACTAGTTCTTTAAATTTACCAACCATCCCAATATTTTCCTTCCTTTTAAGACTTTTTTTATTTTTGATTATTTTTAAAACTTCTTCCGGACTGTCGGCGAAAGCATAAACTTTCCGTTCAATCCTATCAAAGTTTAAATTTTCCACCAAAGATTCTATTGTTTTTTTCCAACAATCACCAAAAAACACTAACGGTTCATGTTTTCCATATTCAAATTTTGCCTTTTCCCAAACCAATGCTAATTCTGCCATCGTACCAGTGCCACCTTTAAAAACGATATGAGCATCAGCCAACTCCACTATTTTTTCAGTTCTATCTTGAATTGTTTTAGTTCTGTAAATTTGATTAAGATCTTTTTCTTTTTCAATAACGTTCCCCTCATAATTTTTGCCCATATCAACTTTTTCATCAATTATTACCACTTCCACTTTTCCATTTACTGATTTTGCCCCCAAAGTTGAAGCCAACATTACTCCTGGCCCTCCACCATTCACAATAATATATCCATTTTCTGCCAATAATTTTGCCGTGTTAAAAGCATCAATATAGTGCTGGTCTGTTTTTTTAGCCCCAGAATCCCCAAAGAAAGATACCCTTTTAATTTTTTTCTTAGTTATTGCCAACATATTTTAGTTTTTCAAAATTATCATCTACCATACCATTAAAAATTGCTCCCCCGCAATAAGCAATTTCAACTCCAATATTTTTTATTTTTTTAATGGTCTCAAAATCAACTCCACCGTCAATTCCAATTTCAAAATTCATTTCTTTTTCTTTTCTCAAATTCACCAAAGCTTCTATTTTTTTTAAGATTTTTTCATCAAATTCAACAACTTTAAATCCAGCCTTTCTTCCCATTAATAAAATTAAATCAGTTTCAAAAGGTATTTCGCCTACTTCTGTTTCCACATCAAAAGCCAATCCTGCCTCTAACCCCATGTCTTTTATTTCTTCCACAAACTTTTCCCTATTGGACATCTTCTCCACTTGTCCAATAATTCTCGATGCTCCGACAAAATTACACTTTTCAATCCATTTAATAGGTTCTTTCACCATCAAATGTATTTCCAATAAATTATTTTGTATTTCTTTTTGAATTTTATTCACCAATTCCAATTCAAAACTTTTTCCTTCAGTAAAAAAACCATCAATCACATCAATTTGTATCCACCGAGTTTTATCTTTAATTAATTTTATTTTTGTTTCGGCTATTGAAAAATCTTTTTCTAAAATAGTTGGTATTATCTGCATTTATTTATCCGAAATAGCAATTGCATTTTCAATTAATCTACAACTGTATCCATATTCATTATCATACCAGGCTCCAATCGAAACCATATCATCAGAAATCACTTTAGTCATTTCAGAATCAATCACACATGAAGCATTGTTCCCCAAAATATCAGAAGAAACCAGCGGTTCGTAAGACACTTTCAATTTACCCACCAACTCCGGATCAAAACTGGCTTCTTCGAAAATAGAATTAATTTCTTCTACCGTTGTTTTGCGAACTAACTTAAAAGTTAAATCAGAATAACTACCACAAACCACTGGCACCCTAATTGCTGTTCCTCCAAATCTTCCCTTAGCTTCGGGATAAGCTGCTATTACTGCCTCCGCCGCTCCGGTTGTTGTCGGCACAATGTTTATTGCTGCCGCTCTCGCTCTTCTAGGGTCTTTACCATTACCATCCACCAAATTTTGATTAGTAGTATAAGCATGAATAGTTGTTAAAGTTCCTTCTTGAAAGCCAATTTTTTCATCAATTAATTTCACGATTGGCGCCACACAATTAGTAGTACAAGATCCATTTGAAATTAATTTTTCTCCTTTATATTTATCACCATTAACTCCTAAAATATAAGTCGGAATGGAGTTACCCTTACACGGGGCACTGATAATTACCTTTTTAGCCCCCGCCTTTATGTGTGCCAGCGCCTTATTATCAGTAAAAGCTCCGGTGCATTCCAATACCACATCCACATCTTTCCACGGAATTTTTGTCGGATCCATTTGACCAAACACTGGGATTGAATTATCACCCACTTCCAACCTGCCAATCTCCATTGCTTTTTGTGGTCCAGAAAATCCAACTTTCCATGGTGATCTTCCATAAACAGAGTCATATTTAAATTGCATAGCAAAAGTTTCTATATCAAATCGACCATCAGTATTAATTGCTGCCACTTCCACGTCATATTTTTCCGCAAATATCGCCCTTAAAACTACACTTCCAATCCTTCCAAAACCGTTAATCCCAATTCTTATTTTTTTATCTTGTTTCATATATTAATAATAAACTATTCCCAAGCAGGAAGTGAACCTTTAATTAAAAATTCTAACATTACTCCACCACCAGAACAAACAAAATCAATCTTATTTTCCAACCCCAGATTTACAATTGATGCTACTGTATCACCGCCGGCAATTATTTTATAAGCGTTTGAACCAGCAATCGCTTTGGCAATTTCCTCAGTTCCTTTTTTGCAATTTCCTTTTTCATAAAACCCCATTGCTCCCGCCCAAATAATCATTTTAGCCTCATAAATTATTTTTTTAAATTTTTCAATATCTTCATCGCTTAAATCCAATCCATCCTCCCTCAATTCTGCCACTAAAATTTTAGCCTCCCTGTCAAGGGAGGTGCCCGAAGGGCGGAGGGTTTTAATCAATTTTGGTAATTTACCGCCAATTAATATTTGGTCAGTCATTTTTGCCAATTCACCCAAATTTTTCAATTTATCCTCCTTAACTCCACCTAAAATCACCACTAAACCTTTATTATTCTGCTTTGCAGAATTTTCTAAAATTAAATCTATTTTTCCTACCTCTTTCACGAAATCTAAGCCATAATAAGTCTCCATTTCTCGATGTAACATTATCGATGCTGCCGCTCGATGGGCGACGGCAAATGCATCATTCACATAAACCGTCGCATATTTTTTTAATACCGAAAACAGGGCTGTATTACCATCTTCTTCCTCTTTATAAAATCTCAGATTTTCTCCAAAAATTATTTCATTTTCAGAAATTGCCTTTTTAATTTTTTCTTCATTTTTTATATCATCCACAAAAACATTTTTTACACAATCTCCACCACAATCGGCCTCCAAAATCTCCATCAATTCTAAGTAAATTGGCCTTAAAGATAAATTATTTTCTTTATTTTTTGGCCTGCCCAAGTGCCCCACTATTACTATTTTATTTTCTCTCTCCAATAGTAATTTAATTATTGGAATCGATTTTATCAATCGACTACTATCTAAAATTTGGCCGTCCATCATTGGCAAATCCAAATCCATTCGCAAAATAACTACATTTCCTTCGTTAATATTTTCAACCGAGTTTAGTTTTTTCATATTTTTTAATTTTATTAATTCTTCTAATAAATCTCTCTTCACTGGCAAAAACCGTTTCTAAAAATATTTCAATAATTCTAAAATTTGTTTCTTCGTCCACTAAACCAGCCGATAAACATAAAATATTAGCATCGTCATCTGTTCTTGCCAATCGAGCCTGTTTTTCATTTGTCACCAGTGCCGCTCTAGCCCCATCAACTTTATTAGCCGAAATACAAATCCCCACTCCAGACTCACAAATTAAAATTCCTTTAGTATTTTCCATTACCACTTTTTCTGCCAATTTTATGGCTATATCACTATAATCATCATCTTGATTGTATTTAGTTGGTCCTAAATCTTTTATTTTATATTCCCGATCTCTCAAAAACTCCAACACTTTATTTTTTAAATTCATACCTCGATGATCAGCTCCAACATAAATCACACTCATAATTTAATATAGCATCAATAGGTTAAAATATCCTTAATCATGAATATTATTTCGCTTCAAAATCAATCATTCGAATATGAAATCAATCGCAAAGGTATTAGATCCATTCGTCTCAAACTAATTTCTCAAAATAGTTTTCAAATTTCATGTCCTCATCTCACTCCAGATTTTTTAATCAAAAAATTTATTAAAGATAATTCTCTTTGGATTATTAATCATTCTGATAAAATTACTTCCAAAAAAGCAATTTTAGATTTAAAAAGCCTTCAAATACTAGAAAATAATTATGAAATTCAATGGATAAAAACACAAAGGGATTCGGTCATTATTAATGAAGATGAACAAAAAATTTATTCAAATATCACCATCATTTCTGAAACCCATGCTAAAAAAATTTTAGAGTCAAAATTAAGACCTTTTGCCTTAAAATTAATTAAAAAAGAATTGCAAAATTTATCAAAAGAATTTTGTTTTAAATACAATAATGTCACCGTTCGTAATCAAAGTTCTCGCTACGGTTCTTGCTCCAGCCGTGGCAATTTGAATTTTAATTGGCAGATTATTTTTTTCCCCTATCCTCAGCTTCGTCACATTTTATTACATGAATTAACCCATCTTGACATTAAAAATCATTCATCAAAATTTTGGAGCCAATTAACCGTTTATGATTCAAATTGCAAAAATCATAATCTCTGGCTCAAAAAAGAGGGGACTAAATATTTTTTATTTTAAATTGCCCTTTCTGATGATCGGGGCAGTAAGGGCAATTTAATTTCACTTACAACAATGGAGCAGTTGGACCGTTTGTTTTAACCCAATTTATTGAGTCAATAGCTGCTTGTCTTGAAGAATAACCTTCACTCCAACAGACTATTTGATTATTGGCTGCTACAAGCCTCCAATGATAAAAACGATCTTGCCCTATGTAAATTTCATATCTTATTCGCATAGTGTTTTTTAAATAAATAATCTACCACTAGTGTGTATTACATAAATTATACGCTACAAATAGTGCTTATAAAATATAAAAAAATATATCTCAATATCACAAACTATCACAAATAAACAATTCATATATAAAAATATCTTTTAAGTATCAAAAAACATCACTTAAAAAATAAAATCACAATCTCTGGCTCAAAAAAGAGGGGACTAAATATTTTATTTTTAGTTAAAGTTGTTTTTGTTAATTTTTATGGTAAAATTCCAGTAAAGTTGCAAATAGCACCTTTAAAATTTGGCGAAATAAATACTAGAGAGGGGTAATTAAAATGACGGAATTCAACAATCATCTTCCTGATTTTTTTGACGTAGACAGCTCGATAGCAGATAACCATCGTGATCTTCTTCTTAATGCCTACAATAACCCTGAAAATACTGGAAATTTTATTTTAGTAGATACCAAAAATTTGAGAGTAGTCATTAATACAATCAAACAGGAGCTTTCTTATTGTCCCTTTGAAATTGTACCTGAAACTGGAAATATAAAATATGCCCAAACGCTTCATGGTTACCGTGATGCCCAAAAATATATTTTTAAAATTGATGCTAGGAATAGTTTTAATCAGGAAATTAGCAACAATTTTAATTGGCCAGTTTTTTCCTTAAATTTCCCATATAAAATACCAACTTATTGTTTTTATTTTATTCTAAACCAAAAGGATCTATCTCTTTTTGCTGAGTTATTTTCCAATTGGTTATCTAAAATAGATTTACCATTTTCAGACTAAATTCCCTAACTCATTTAAAAAAAGGAGGTGAATAAATTGTTTATCGATTATTCTAAAGACCCTGTAAAAAGTCTACCAACCCCAGGTACTATTAAGATTATTTCACTACCCAAAACGATTTCATCGGAAATTCCTTTTAAAAAACTCTGTATTTAAACCAAATCCATTCCACCCTTCAATACTATTTTGATCACAAAAGTGATTTAGTAAAGAAGGGTGTTTTTTTTATATTACTATTTCAATACCAACAGGACAATGATCTGACCCTTCAATTTCAGGCATAATAAACGCCGATTTTACCTTATTTTTTAACGATTCATCCACAAAAAAATAATCAATTCTCCAACCCACATTTCTTTTTCGAGCCCCGCTTCGTTGACTCCACCAAGAATAATTATTTGGTTCTTTATTAAATAGTCTAAAAGTATCCACATAGCCATTTTTAATTACCTTATCAATCCAGTTTCTTTCAATTTCCAAAAAGCCTGAAACCATTTCATTATCCTTTGGTCTGGCCAAATCTATTTCTTCATGAGCCGTGTTTATATCACCACAAAAAATTATTTTTTCACCACTATCTCTTAATTCATTTATATATTTCAAAAAATAATCATAAAATTTCATTTTATAATCTAATCGACCCTTATCTCTTTTACCGTTTGGAAAATAAACATTAAATAAAGTAAATTCATCAAATTTAGTGATAATTACTCGACCTTCATCATCCCAATCATTATCTAGATCACCTACAATCACATTTCTAGGTTCAATTTTACTAAAAGTTGCCACTCCAGAATAGCCCGCTTTTTCTGCTGGATTCCAATAATTTAAATAATCATTTGGATAATCATCCTCAATTCTGCTTTGCAGAACTTGTTCCGGACGGGCCTTAATTTCTTGAAAACAATATATATCAGCATCAATTTTCTTCATTTTCTGCCACAAACCCTTTTTAACTGCTGCCCTCATTCCCGCCAAATTCCAAGAAATTATTTTTACTTTCATAATTTATTGTATCAATTTGCTATAATAATCCACATCATTACCAGCGGTGACCGAACGGTTAGGTGGCAGTCTGTAAAACTGTTTTGAGCAGGTTCGACTCCTGCCCGCTGGACATAACTTACAATATTTGATTTTTCCCAAATTTCACGATAAAATCACGTGTACTTTCAAACTAAATTTTAAAGGGAGGGTAATTTTAATGGCAGAATTTGAAAGATTTTGGCCTTTTTTGGTAATAATTTTAATTGCCTTAGTCACAACAGCCATTGCTTGCTGGAAAACAACACTAGACTCAACCACAAAAGAAAAAGATTTTTTAGGTTTTCCTGTTTGGTTTATTCCATTAGGGTATCTAGTAATTGCGTGGCTTTTTGGAGGATCTATTAATTTAAACAAACCAATCAGTATACTTGGTGCATTGTTTGTTTATGGGCTTTCAGTCGTAATCCTTTTTAAGGCGCGTCATTTACCATCCGATTTAAAATGGTATTACCCAATTAGAGCAGCTGTTGTGATTTTAATAATCGCAAATAGTTGTTTGTCTTAAAATTTAGTTAAATAGCGTCGATAAAAAAGGGAAATAAAGTTGTTTTATATGCATATCGCATATTCCAACAACCAATTTTTCTTTTTAATAATATCGGCGCTTTTTTCTTGTCAAATTTATTACAGATTAAACTCATATCCTATGGACATTTCCATTTTTCCACGTATAGTCACTCTATGAAGGATAAAATTATTGATGTTGTTAGTTGGTGTGGTACATTTGTTGCAATTTTAGCCTATATTTTGGTTAGTTTTAAAATTATTCAACCGAACCTGATTTATCAAATTCTCAATATTTCTGCTGCTATGAGCATTGCTATTGTTTCTTTTCATAAAAAAGTTTATCAACCCGCCGTTCTAAATATAATTTCCGTATTAATTGGAACTATTGCCATAGTAAAATACTATTTATAGATGTATCTATCTAAACTTCTTCTTCAAAATTTTCGCTCATATCCACAACAACTCATCGAATTTGATCCCAAATTAAATCTTATTCTTGGTCCCAATGGTTCCGGTAAAACTAATATTATAGAGGCCATTTTTATCCTAGCCGCTGGTAAAAGTTTCCGATCTAGTTCTCAATCAAAATTAATTAATTGGAATGATTTTTTTACTTCAGTCCGAGCCAAACTTATTAACGATAAAAATGAAACCAGTGAAATCGAAATTAAATTAATCAAAGATCAAACCGGCAAAAGTAGTACCGTTTCCCGTAAATTTTTAATCGATAAGGTCGAAAAAACCAGAAAGACATACATTGGTATTTTTAAAAACGTTATCTTTCATCCTGAAGACATTCGTCTAATTAATGGTTCTCCTAATCGCCGCCGTGAATTTTTAGACGAAATTTTTCTTCAAACTGAGTGGCGTTATACTCAGGCTTTATCTCAATATAACAAAGCCATAAAACATCGAAATGAACTTCTCAATCAAGTCCGAGAAGGCAAATCTATCAAATCGGAGCTTTTTTATTGGGATCAAACCCTTATTAAAAATGCCAGAATAATCCACGATTTTCGCACCACTTTTATTCGTTCTACTAATTCTTTTTTTCAAAATCACCCCGATTCTCAAATTAAATTAATTTTTCTAAATTACCATCCCTCAATTTTGACTGAAGACAGGTTGGAAAAAAGTTATCAATTAGATCTTCATCGTGGTTGCACTCAGATTGGTATCCATCGTGATGATTTTAGTTTTAATAATAATGATTTTTCTACTGAAGATAAAAATTTAGCTTTTTGGGGCAGTCGGGGACAGCAACGACTTGCTGTTTTAGCCATTCGTTTAGCCCAAATTAATTATTTGGAAAAAATTTATCAAGATAAACCAGTTTTATTATTAGATGATATCTTTTCCGAACTCGACCCAGATCATCAAAAATTAGTCGTATCTTTGTGTCAAAAATATCAAACAATCTTCACAGCCGCCGAACCTGAAAGTATTAAGATTCTATCTACCGCCAAATTGATTCAACTTACCTAGTGCAAATTTCAATCTTGTGTAATATAATAACCTCACTGCCTGAAACAAGGCAGAATTGTTCTTTAAAATTAAGTTCACAATTTGTTTAGAGCCAGAAGCTGTTAGTACCAGAAAGATTTTCAAAAAAAATTTTTGATTGATTATTTAAATCAATTGATTTCGAATTTATTCGAAATGTTAGTACTAAGAGTTTGATCGTGGCTCAGGGTGAACGCTGGCGATGTGCCTAAGACATGCAAGTCGAGCGGGATTTGTTGTTTACACAGAAAACCCCTAACAGTGGGGAGATCTGTGTAAATAATAAGTTTAGCGGCAAACGGGTGAGTAATAAGTACAAATATGCCTCTTTGTAGGACATAGCCCACCGAAAGGTGGAGTAATTTCCTATAGTACCTCAGGGTTAAAGACGTAAGTCGCGAAGAGAATAGTGTACTAACTACCAGCTAGTTGGTGAGGTAACGGCTCACCAAGGCTATGACGGTTATCGGCTCTTAGCGGAGAGTCCGACACAATGGGACTGAGACACGGCCCATACTTCTACGGAAGGCAGCAGTTAGGAATTTTGCGCAATGGACGAAAGTCTGACGCAGCGACATCGCGTGAGGGATTAAGGCCTTCGGGTTGTAAACCTCTTTTTGGGAGTCATGAAGGCGCCCAGAATAAGCAACTACTAACTACGTGCCAGCAGTCGCGGTAATACGTAGGTTGCAAGCGTTACCCGGTTTTATTGGGCGTAAAGAGTCTGTAGGTGGTTTTTTAAGTCTTATTTCAAAGACTCCGACTTAATCGGAGAAAGGGGTAGGATACTGGAAGGCTGGAGTTATATCGGGGTTACTGGAATTTGTGATGTAGGGGTTAAATCCGTGGATATCACAAAGAACACCAAGCGCGAAGGCGGGTAACCAGGTATACACTGACACTGAGAGACGAAAGCTAGGGTAGCAAATCAGATTAGAGACCTGAGTAGTCCTAGCCGTAAACATTGTCTGTTAATTTTTCGGGATTTATCCTGGGAGATGTAAGCTAACGCGTTAAACAGACCGCCTGGGGAGTATAGCCGCAAGGCCGAAACTCAAACGAATTGGCGGGGAGGCGCACAACCAGTGGAGCATGTGGTTTAATTCGATACGAAGCGATAAACCTTACCCGGGTTTGAAATGTACCTGCAAACCCCCAGAAACGGGGGAATCTTTCGAAGGTGGTACACAGCTGTTGCATGGCTGTCGTCAGCTCGTGACGTGAGTTGTTCTCTTAAGTGAGGTAACGAGCGCAACCCCTATCGTATGTTACTGTATCATACGAGACTGCCCAGCATTATTTTGTTGGGAGGAAGGAGGGGACGACGTCAAGTCATCATGATGCTTATATCCGGGGCTACACACATCCTACAATGGGTTGTACAGAGGGTTGCAATACCGCGAGGTGGAGCTAATCCCTAAAACAATCCTCAGTTGGGATTGCAGGCTGAAATTCGCCTGCATGAACTTGGAATTGGTAGTAATCGCAAATCAGCAGATTGCGGTGAATACGTTCTCGCCTCTTGCACACACTGCCCGTCAAATCAGCAAAGTTGGGGGTACCTGAAGCCTTACATTTTGTAGGACCAAGGTAAATTCAGCGATGAGGGTTAAGTCGTAACAAGGTATCCGTACTGGAAGGTGCGGATGGATCACCTCCTTTGAGGTTTATGTCCAATCCATAAGATTGGACCATCTCATCCTTTCTGGTACTAACAGTTCGGCTCTAAACAAGTGAATTTAATTTTAATCTTAAAATCCGCCATTTGGCGGATTTTTTGATACAATACCACATGAATTTTAGTCCTTTACCGACTAAACAAACATATGAAAAAAAACAATTCGCCTTTTATCACTAATTTAAAAATTGATCAAAATGCCTTACCGAAACATATTGCCATTATTATGGATGGTAATCGCCGTTGGGCTATTAAACATGGAGTAAAGGCTAGTGAAGGTCACAAAGCCGGTGCTCAAAATTTAGAAAATATCGTTGATTATTGCCGTGATATCGGTATAAAAAATATTACCGTCTATGCTCTTTCCACTGAAAATTGGCGTAAACGTTCAGTCGAAGAAGTCAAAGGTATTTTTAATTTACTAATTAATGTTGTTAAAACTAAAAGTAAAGAGTATCAAAAATCTGGTATTAAATTTTTTGTCTTAGGTAATTTTCAAGCTTTTCCTTTTAAAGTAAAACATGCCATCAAAAAGATTTTAAATATGGTTTTAGATAAAGAAAGAATTAAATTTAACGTTGCCCTTAATTATGGAGGTCGCGACGAAATTGTTAACGCCATCAAAAATATTATTAAAGACGGAGTTAAATCTTCAGACGTTAACGAAAAATTAGTTTCCAACTATCTTTACACCACTGGTCAACCAGATCCAGATCTAGTTATTCGTCCAGGCGGAGAATTTCGTCTTTCTAATTTTCTTTTATGGCAAACATCATATGCTGAACTTTATTTTACCAATACCCTTTGGCCAGATTTCACTCCAAAAGAACTAGAAAAAGCTATTTATTGGTATCAACAACGTGATCGCCGTTTAGGTAAGTAAAAAAAAAGAAATGCCGCCCTGTCAAGGGAGGTGGTCCGAAATTTCGGACCGGAGGGTTTTATTTTTACATAAAACTAACACCAAGCAAAACTTCCACTATTTTAGCAATAAAATAAGACACAAAAATAATTAAAAACCCAATTATTGCCCCAGTTATTTTTCCATAAGCCGCTTTCGATTTATCCGGACTTCCTACCGATGTCATTAAGCCAATTCCACCACTAATCAACATTAATAATAATATTAGCCCGGCTATAACATAAACATAAGGCAACAATTTCCCAACTATTTCACCTATCGTGGCAGTTTTAAAACTAAAACCAGTGTTACCATAAAGATCCATTAATGCCATATTTAATTTATTCCTGGGATTTGTAAAATATTAACTGCAACTAATCTTAAAATAAAAATTGCAAAAATACAGACCAATAATCCAATCACTGCCGAAGTGATTGTTTCTCTAGCACCTTGAACCTTCTTTTCATCCCCAGCAGATGTGGCAATTAAAATAAAACCATAAGACATCAATAAAAAGGCAATTCCACCTGCAACTCCAAATAACCAACCCAGTAACCAAGGCACAAAAGAATTCATTTCTACTGGAATACAACCAAGGGCTGTATTAATTGATGTAGTAGAACAACCAGCAAAAGGATCATACGCAAAAACGGTTTTTTTAAAAAAGCCTCCAAAACCGATTGTCAACATTCCCAAAACCAACAATATCTTTCTCTTCAACATATTTGTAGTATATCAAATGTTAAAATTAAACTGTGTATCTAAAGCCCAAAAAATTATTAATATTTTTTTTGTTTTTAGCCCTCCTTTTTCAAGGGAGGGTGCCCGCAGGGCGGGTGGGTTTGAACTTTGTTTTTGCCAGCATCGATGATGATATCGCCGCCATCACTAAACAAATTTCCGATCTAGAAGCTTCAATTGCCCCTCTTCAAAAAGAATCTACTGGTCTTGCTTCTAAACTTACTTCTGCTAAAACCCAAATTACATCCATAAGCAATCAGGTCGACAACCTCAGTCAAAAATTAGTCGACAAAGAATCAGATCTTGAAGTCCAAAAACTTTTACTTGCCGAAAGAGTTAAACGTTACTACAAAAATAGTAAAAGTTATAATTCCTTTTTAATTTTATTTTCCGCTTCGGACAATAAAAATGGTTCTGTTTTTCAACAATATGCTTGGTATCAGTCAATTATTTCCCAAGATAAAAATACTATTACTCAATATTCTTCCGATATTACTATCTTAAACGATAATAAAAACAAACTCGAAGCTGAAAAAAATAAATTAGCCAAAGTCAAAAAAGACCTCGAATCCCGTTCCAGTTTTTTGGCCACTGAAATTAAAAAAGCCGAAACTTATAAAGCCGAACTTTCCGCCAAACAAAAAGACCTTGAAGCCAAAAAACTAGCCAGTTTAAATTTACCCACCAGTGTTGGTAGTGGTGGTAACATGATGTGTACCGATGATCGAAAAACCGATCCTGGTTTTGGCACTGGTTTCGCTTTTTTTACCTTTGGTATTCCTCACCATGTCGGTTTAAACCAATATGGTGCTTATGGTCGAGCCAAAGCTGGACAAAACTACAAAGACATTATTAATGCCTATTTTAACAACGTTACTTTTGAAAAAAAGCCCAATATTACTCTCAACGTAAAAGGTTACGGTTCCATGCCTCTAGAACAGTATCTTTTAGGTATTTATGAAGTCCCTGAATCTTGGCCAATTGAAGCTTTAAAAGCTCAAGTTATTGCTGCTCGTTCTTATGCTTTAGCTTATTCAAATAATGGTGCCAATGAAATTTGTACCACCCAAGCTTGTCAGGTTTACAAAGGTGGCAATAAAGGTGGACAATGGGAGCAAGCTGTCAAAGCCACTGAAGGTGAAGTTATAACTCAAAGTGGTCAAGTAGTCACCGCTTGGTTTGCCTCTACCGCTGGTGGTTATACTTATACCTCTGCCGACGTTGGTTGGAAATCCACCGGTTGGACCAAAAATACTCGCGATACTTCCGGTGATGTCAATTCTTTTGAAGATCTTATAAATAAAGCCTATGATAAAGATTCTCCTTGTTTTTATGCCGCCCAAGGCTATCGCAAAGAATATAATAAATCAGCTTGGTTAAAACCTAGTGAAGTTGCCGACATTGTCAATTCTATTCTTTTATCTCAAAAAGATTCTTCTATTAATAATAATCTTTTGCCTCCTGATCAAGGTGGTTGGAGTATTGATCAAATCAAAAGTGAACTTCAAAGTCGCGGTATCACTCCATATAATACTATTAATTCAGTTTCTGTTTCTTGGGATAAGGGTAGTGGTCGAACTACTCAAATTTCTCTTTCTGGTGATGCTGGTTCTGTTAGTTTTGATGGTTCCACTTTCAAAAGTTATTTCAATTCTCGTGCACCATCCAACATTTCCATTGTCGGCCCTCTCTACAATGTCGAAAAACGATAAAAATAAAGTCGCCATTTTCCCCCTCTTGTCAAAGAGGGGCTAGGGGAGATTGGATTTTATGTTAAAATAACTTATGACCCGTTCAAAGGATTTAGACACTATCGCTCCGGATGATATTGTTATTTCTAAACCAATTCCAGAAATACCATCAGTTCAACCAAAAAAAAATAAAATTATCAAAACAAAAATTGAAACAAAAGAACCTACCGTAATCGAAGATTTTAATCAAAAAATCCACGATATTTTAGGTCACACTAAAAACCCCTTTTCTTCCTTTTTAGTTCATCCTAAAGTTCTCAAATTTACCGAGCAAGACGACCATGAAATAATTTATCTCGCCGTTCGTCCACATTGGATCACCAATATTTCTTGGTTTTTTATTTCCATTGCCATGCTTTTTGTGCCTTTGTTTTTTGGATATCTTTCTTTCCTTAATGTCTTTCCAATTCAATATCGGCTTGCTCTTGTTCTTTTTTGGTATTTAATAACTTTTATTTATGGTTTTGAAAAATTTTTATCTTGGTATTTTGATCTTTTTTTGATCACCAACGAAAGAGTTGTTGATATCGATTTTAATAATCTCCTAAATAAACATTTCGCTGAAGCCGACATTTCTGCAATCCAAGATGTCTCTTTTTCTATTAAGGGTATTTTAGGAACCTTTTTTAATTTTGGCACTGTTTTAGTTCAAACCGCTTCCGAAAAAAACCAAATCATTTTTAACAATGTCGCTAATCCTCAAAAAATAATGAGACTTTTAAAAGAACTCAGGGACTTAGATGAACACCAAGGAGAACAATTATGAATAGTTTTTTAACCAATAATAATTTTGAATTTTATTTTTTTGGCATTACCAAAGTTTTTTTTGTTCTTTTTTCTCTTCTTTATTTAGCTTTTGCCCTAATTGTAGTTAAACAAGTCACCTCAATGTCCAAAAGTGTTAGTGATAAATTCAATTACATTCTTATTATTTTTTCATTTCTCCATCTCGCCTTTTCAGTTTTATTAATCCTAATAATGCTTGGATTGTAGTATCATTAATTGATGCACTTCATTTGTCGTTCATTTAGCGGTAACTCCGAGTCAAATTCTTGGTCGCGTTATTGGGAAAATGACCCCGATGATCCATTTTTAAAGTCTACTAAAGGTCATCTTTTTGCTTTGATTAATATCAATTCCAATGAAGAAAAGGAATTAAATTCAATCGGTCATGATATTAATTTTGAATTTAATCAAAATTATTTTAATCCTGAAAATAATTTTGATGTTTTAGACAATCTTCAACAATCAATTAATTCCATCATTAAAAATCCACTTTATTCCGATTATCAATTAGATTTTTCAGTTGCTGTCATTTTAAACAACCAACTTTTTTTAGCCACCGTTGGTAACAGTAAAGTTATACTAAAACGCCAAAATCAAATCAGCCTGTTATTAAATAATTCTGAAAGTCAAATAAAAACTCTTACTGGTCCGATTGAAAATCAAGACAGGATATTTTTATTAACCAATTCTTTTTTTGAAAAAATCACTTGGCAAAAAATAAAAATTTTTTTATCTGATCCAAAAATCGAAAATGTTGAAGAAAATTTTTTGTCTGCCATTTTTTCTCTTAAAGATCAAAAAGATTTAGCCGCCGCTCTTATCGAAATAGAGGAAGATTATCAAGATGATTCAGATTTATATACTGTATCAAACAATCAGGCACCTGCTTTAAGCCCAATTATTAATTTTCAAAAACCAAATTTCAATTTCTCAAAAATTTCTCAAATTATTACTGATCACAAAAAAGATACATCAGTTTTCATTTCTCATCATGAAACTAAAGAAGTCGGAAAAAGAAAAAAAATAAGCCTATTATTAGGAATAATTTTAATTTTTAGTCTTTCTTTCAGCATTTATCTTGGAATTGAAAAAAATAAAAATCAAAAAACTGAAAAACAATATCAAGAGTTAAAAACAGAAATAGTGTCCCAAATTGAAAATATAAATCAAACTAAAAATCTAAGTCTTGATAGCGCTCGCGAGGCTGCGGCTATCGCCCAAAAAACGGTTGAAAAAATGGTAATTCTAAAAGTTCATCCAGATGAAATTGAGAATTTCAATTCTCAATTAAAAAATATTCTTCTACAAACAGGTTCTTCCGAAAGTTATATCCCTGATTTTTTTTATGACACCAGCAATATTATTAGTAATCCTCAATTCCAAAAAATTATTTTTAATGACAACAAAATTTATCTTCTCGATTCAGTTAATGGTCGAATTGACTATTTAGATGTCGATTCAAAATCAACCAAACCAGTTTTAATTTCCAATAAAATCAAATCAGCCATCAATTTTACCCTAGACAAAACCAGTCTCTATCTAATGGATAAAAATACGATTAGTCTAGTTGATAAAAGTGATGTTGCTTCCAAAATCAGTCTTGTTGATGTAAAACCCACTGATTTTAAATTTTGGAATGGATCAGCTTATGTCGTTGATTCTGAAAATCAAACCATTTGGAAATTTACTCCCAATTCTTCTGGTTTTTCTAAAGCCCAAAATTGGTTAAAAAATGATGCCAAACTAGATTTGGATGCTATTTCCCTTTCTATTAATGGCAAGATCTGGGTTCTTCATCAAAATGGTACAGTGGTTCCATATTTAAGCGGAATCAGAGAAGATTTTAATCCCAGTCAAGTCTCTCAATTCACCAAAACAGACAACTTAGATGTCACCCAAGAAAAAGAACTTTTATCCTTTGTCGATAACGACAACACTATTTACCTTTACCAAAAATCAGGAGAATTACTTTCAAAATACAACCTTGGTCAACTAAAGGTTGGCGATGTTGCTTTTGATGAAAAAAACAACTTCATTTATATTCTTGGCACCGACCAAAAAATATACCGCCAAAGTTTCTAATCAGCTTCATTTATTTGCATTATAGGATATTCTATGTTAGAATAAACAGCTAAACTAAATTAATTGGAAGCCAATTAGTTAACAATTAAGCAGTACGTTTACAGCATAATAGATTTCAAAAAAAAGGAAAGGATCGTGGTGTTTTGAAAAAAAGATTAATAATATTTTCTATAATTTTTATTGTCTTAACTATTACCACTTCAATATTTATTTTTTATCTAAAGAAAGATAATAAAGAGTTGAAATCAGTAATTGAAAATCAACAAATTCAAACGAATTCTCGTCTCCAAACAATAGAAGATGAGAATAAAAAATTAACTCAAAAAAATCAAGAATTGGAAAAAGAAAACTCCTCCCTAACTCAAGAAAAACAAGACTTGATCCAAGGCTTTAACGAAAAAAATGAAAAAATCAGTATTGAAGCTCAAACGGGTAATTCCAAACCAAACAGGACTGGAATAAGCCCGCAGTTTACCATGGTTAGTCGCGGAGGAGTTAATCTTTCTCAACGTCAAAACACTTTAGACAACCTTGCTAAAGGATCATATCAATATCAAAAAGAAGAGATTTCTTTTGACATTGATGATCACAAATCATGGTATTCTCTTGGAGAATGGTTTGTAAGTTGCTACACAGCCACAACTAGTGAATGTGACAGTAATCCATCCATTACCGCAAGTGGTAAACTAGTAACGCCTTCTTTTACTGTTGCAGTTGATCCTAATTATTGGGAATACGGGACAATCTTTTATTTCCAGGACTTAGGATTTGGTATTGCAGCCGATAGTGGTGGTTCTGTCAAAGGTCAAAATAGAGCTGACTTTTTAGTCGCTTCTAAAACCTTTGCTAATCTTGCTTCCGGCAATCGACAGGTATTCTTAGTATACACACCACCCAACTAATCTAATCGACCAATCTATTATGCTAACCCTCTGGGGCTTTTTTGATTACAAAATCAACAAAGCCCCTTTCTCTTGCAAAATTTTTAAAAAATAAAAGCCTCCCTGTCAAGGGAGGTGTTGAACGAAGTGAAACGGAGGGTTTAAATCTAAACAATTCTCCCTTTTTTAAGGGGAGATGTTGAACGAAGTGAAACAGAGAGGTTTTGTTTTTGATAAAATACACCAGTGAAACATTTCAACAAAGAATCACGAGATTATGAATTTATCGCCAAATTTGAAGCCGGCATTGCCTTAACTGGTTCTGACGCCAAGTCGTTGCGCACTCAAACCCCTCAATTTGCCAATTCTAAGGTTGAAATTAAAAATGGCCAACCAATTCTTTTTAACCTAACTATTCCTTTATATAAATATTCCCAAGGCCAACCCATTGATACTACTCAAGAAAGAAATTTACTATTATCCCAAAAAGAAATATTAAAACTAATCAGCTTTCGCAACCAAAAATACATGTTGATTCCAGTTTCTATTTTTACACAAGGAAAATGGTTTAAAATTGAAATCGGTGTCGGCCGTAAAATGCGCAAGTACGAAAAACGCGAAAAAATCAAAGCCAAAGAAATGAAACAGATTTTAAAATAATTTTTTGTAAAAACACAACAAATCAGTTACAATCACACTATGGAATTATTAATCAATCTTTTTAGTAATTTAGTTTCAACTTTTCTTACGGTGGTTGTTACTATTACTGGAACTTTTTTTTCTTATTATCAAGATGGAGTTTCATTTCTATCATCTACTTACGAAAAGATGAATTCTATATTCAATCCGATCACCCTTGTAATTGATAACATTTTAACTCTCTTGTAAACGCCTCAATAGGAGTCTCATAATCGAGACATTTTTTAGGTGGTTTTTTTATTTCTCCGATCTTTTTTACCCATTTCGTCAAAGGGAGAGGGATTTGAGGAGATGCCCGGTAATGAACCGAGGTCCGAAAGTCGACTGTAAAAAACCTCTACAAGCTTAAATTACTTTATCCTACACTTCCAACAACTAAAGTAAGTGAAAAGTGTTGAAATGTCGATTATTGAGGGAATTACCCCTCTCTTAAATCATTAGAAAATCGAGATTCTAATAGATAGCGTTCTGATTTAGTTAACACTTTTTAATTCCCCTCAGAACAGAAAACTAAAAAATGGTCGTGCTTAAGCTAAAGCGTAAGCATTAACTTTAGGAGCGAAAGCACCAGTGAAGGCGTTTGCAACTTCGGTTAATTTGACACCAAAAGTATTTTTGGCATAATTGTTTTGACTCTGTTTAACGACTCATGAATCAAAGTCGGCTTGCAGTTTTTTAAAGTTCTAACTCCGTCAATGCAATACATCTCCAGGAGACTTATATTATAGCATTTTTTATGTAGAGACGCCATGCGTGGCGTCTCTACAAGAATAGCCCTCCTTGTCAAGGGAGGGTGCCCGCAGGGTGGGTGGGTTTTGAAATCAGGCGGAAATCTCTTTTTTCATCTTAGATATGACAAAAAATAAAATAATATTTGTCGCCAAAACCCACACCTCACTAAACTGTTCAAAGTATAATTTAAATACAGACGATAAAAATATACCTACAATCAATCCCATTTGAAAAAATCTCAATCCTTTAAATTTCTTTTTAGTCATAATAAAAAATATTCCCATTACAAAAAATACAGCCGTCACTGAATCAAAAAATATTTTCCCTGCCATCATATAAAAATCAGACTTAGAAATTAAATCATAACTGTTACTAAATTTCTGAAGCATTTGCATTTTTTGAGGGTTAATCAAAATTCGAATCGTTTCTTGAATTTTATCAATTGCCCACATACTAGAATATATAGCCAATCCATATGTCACCAGTCTCGTTTTGAAAAATTTATTATATGAATAATATCCGGTTTTCGCTATTAATATTCTCCACCAACTATTTGGATTAATTTTTTTTGTTTCTTGTTTTTCAAAAAATAATTTCAATTCTTTTGCTAAATTTTTAATATTTAAATCCTTTTCTTTTTTAATAACTTTCTCTAATCTTTTTATCGTTTCTCGTTTTTCATCTTCATCTAATTCATTTTCTGCCACATCTTCCAATTTAGTAATAGTAGTATATAAAAGAGTTTTTGTATCCTTGGGTTGATTATTTTCCAAATGCCGATAAATTAAATACAAGACAATAAAACTAATATAAATAATAATTATCGCCGGCTGAAACCAATAATCATTATTTTTAGTAATATATTTACCCACTTCATCAACAAATAATCCCCATCCCATTCCTGAAATTATTGCTGCTGTTTTTCTAATTTTCTCGCCATGAAAAATCAGCATCAAAATACATCCCATTACCATTAATATTCCACCCCAATTAGCATGGGCAATATGCCACACTCCAAAACTTATTGTTGGCCAACCTCTTAATTGTAAATAAAACCTGGTCACTAAAAGAGTTACCAATGCCGAGATCATCAAAAGTAAAATCAAGTCTGCCGCGTTTTCCCTTTTTGTTAAATTTTGATTCATAATGTATATCATACAACAATGTCATTAATTCTTGATCTAATCTTTCCTAAAAAATGCTATAGCTGCGGTCAAACAGGGGAATATTTCTGTTCTAGATGTCAAAAAAATATTAGTGCTTTAAACACCAAACCACCCCAAAATGGTTTTGATGGAGGTCTTAGTCTTTTTAAATATCATTCATTTATAAAATCAGCCATCATTGATTTAAAATATAATTTTGTTTCCGATAATGCCAATGATTTGTCCGATCTTTGTGTAAAAAAATTAAAATCAAATTTTCCTAATTTAATTAAATACTGGCGCCAAAATAATTTTATTTTAATTCCTATCCCTCTCCATCAGTCTCGTCAAAACTGGCGTGGTTTTAACCAATCAGGCATTTTAAGTCAAAAAATTGCCTTAAAACTTTCTTTAAACTTTTCCAATCAAACCCTAATCCGCCATAAAAACACTATTGTTCAAGCCCATTTAAAAAATATTAAAGATAGAACTCAAAATGTCACCAATATTTTCTCTTTATCTCCAACATCGAGCAAATTTAAACATAAAAACTTTATTATTTTTGATGATGTCTGCACCACCCAATCAACTTTAATTTCTGCTCAAAAAACTCTTAAAACCTCATCCCCAAATCAGTGTTGGTATTTGACTCTATCGACTGGATAATTTCTGTCGGACTTTCTGCTAATTGACCTCCTTCTATTGGAGTTAAAGAACTTAAATAGAGATTATCAACATGTAGTCCATGTTGCGTTAAAGAATCCATTAATTCCTGTTTAATTTCATCTTCAATCAAACTCCTATCAGTCGACAATGCCTTAATTAAAGTATGATTTGTCAATACTTTTCTTATTCGGCTTCTAGTCACTGGTCTAACCACTTTTGAAACAAAATTTTCACCAATATTTTGCCAAATTTCCGGTAGTCTTTCAGTATCAAGCTTTATCAAAACCGTGGCCTCTACTGCCACAAATTTATTATCCGATGTCACAGCGTTAATAATTTCATCACCCATTATTTCTTTATTATCTTTTAAAGTGACATCCTTTGAGATAGTGTACTCAATTAATTGAGCATTAAAAAGCTTAACTCGATGAATTAGTGGAACTTTAAAATGCATTCCTGGATACCAAACATTTTTCATAACTCCACTAAAAATACTATAAATACAACCGACATGACCCGGGGGAATAGTTACTATAAAACCGCCAACAACCTCGTCAACGAGAAGTGATACTAATAAATTATCTATTGATGCCATATGTGTAGATGATTATAACAATATATTGATAACATTAAAATGCTGAAGCTATTTCAAATAATTCTTTTTCTTGATCCTTTGCTTTTATAATGAATGTTGAAATTAAAACTCCTTTTGCTCCTAATTTCAAAGACACAGACACATCCTCTTTCGAATGTATTCCAGCCCCTACTAAAATTGGAATCTCAGGATATTTTTCTGCTATTTTTTTTATTATTTCTGGTTTTTCACTGGCCACCGATTTTTCTTTATTTCCAATAAATTCTTTCGGTTCATAAGCAATCATATCTGGTTTAATATTTCTTGCCCATCCTTCCACTTGTCCCAGACTACTAATACAAACCACTGACTTAAAATTTTTTGGCCAATCAGCCAATATTTTTTTCGCCGTTCCTGGTTTAATTCGATGTTCTGAATGGTTTAAAATCGATCCATCTATTTTCAGAGATGCAGCCTGAAAAGGAGATATAAATCCTGTTTTTGCTCCATCATTAAATTCATCCACTGCCTGCAAATAAACTTCCATCCCCAATTTTTCCTTAATTCTAGTTGCATCCAAGGCCGAAACCACGGGAATAATTTTAATTCCACTTTTTTGACTGACCCTTTTACAAATTTCAGCCAACTTTAAAGCTCCATCTCCAAACGTTTCTTTGTATAACTTAAAATTTACCAAAATCATTTATTTAATTAACGAATATTTTTGTTGTAATTGAGATATTCCACTAATTACTGTAGTAATAGCATTATCAGTGTCAGAATTGTTAATCAAAATAGCATTCACCGCGTCACTAAAATATTTTTGCATCTGCGTGTTTAAACCATCATCCCAAGTATTCGAAGCTAAATACCAACTAGTAGCATTATTAGCTGTTTCAACTAAAGGCCTAACTTTATCATTACTACTTATTTTAGCCACCATACTTTTTCTTGGATAAATTTGTCCAAAACTTCTGATTTGCGAATCAGCTTGATACATTTTTTCTAAAACTTCAGCCGACGATAAATACTCTAAAAATTTCCAAGCCTCTTTTTGGTATTTACTTTTACCATTAACACCTTCAGTCCAATAACTTGCCCAATAAATATTTGTCAATTCAGCACCAGCACCCACTTCACTAGTTGATACAGATGATGTAGTTGGTAATTGAGGCATACTAGCCACTTCAAACTTTAAACTTGGATTTAAGGATTGAATATCAAAAATTCTCCATGAAGGACCAAAATAAAAACCTAAGTTTCCACTGGCAAAAAATTGGGTCGAATTAGGTAATGTTTCATCCCAAACCTTATCGCTAGTTTTAAACAATGTATAAAAACTAAAAACGTCTTTTAATTTAGTTACATTTTCAGTCGAACCAATATCTATAAAATTAACTCCATTTTGTTTTACCATCAATCCAATAATGTCGCTCCAATGATCCACATTATCAGTCAAACCAAGTGCCGCCCCTGCCACTTTAATTTTTTCTTTATCATCCTTTTCAGTTATTTTAACCGCCGCTTTTTTTAAACTCCACCAATCTTTTGGAACTTCAACCTGAGCTTTACTTAAAAGTTCTGGATTGTAAAACATTACCAAACCATCATACATTAATGGCACTGACAACCATTCTCCACTTACTTTTAAATCACTTTTATAAACATCAAAAAAATCAGTTTCTAACCCAATATTTGTCACCGTTGTGATCGGAACTGGCGCTAAATTATTTTCAAACATCGGAATCCAAGTATTATGAATTCTAAAAATATCTGGTACGTCTTCAGCTTCTCCTGATTTTTCCAGTCTTCCGGCCAATAACCCTCTATATCCATCTTTTTGTTTCTTTTTATACGTAATTTTTATATTCGGATTTTTTGCTTCAAAATCAGCAATTACTCCATTCATCACGCTTTCGTCTTCCCATAATCCCCAATAATTAAGTGTCACTGTTTTATCTACAGTTCTACTTTTTAAAAAAAAGAAAATTCCTACACCCAATAACAATAAAATTGCTAATGCCACTATCAAAATTAGAGGTTTTTTATTTTCTTTCTTTACCTCTTCAGTTTTAACTGGTTGATCCGCAATTTCTGTTCGTGGTGTTATTGCTGGTGATTCATTCACATTTTCATTTTCACCCTCATCCTTAAAGAACACTTTTCTGGCAGGTAATGGCGATTTTATATCTTCAATACTCACATCTATATAATAACCAAAATTACCCAATCTGACTATGATCTATTTTAAGCCCTCCTTTTAAGGGAGGGCTGCCCGATTTATCGGGACGGGTGGGTTTTAATAATGTATAATTTCAGCATGAATATTAATGTCTACACTGACGGTGGTTCCCGCGGAAATCCAGGACATTCTGGCTATGGATTGGTTGTCTATGACGATGAACAAAATATTTTATTTCAAGAATCAAAATACCTTGGCACTAAAACCAACAACGAAGCCGAATACGCCGGTCTAATCGGCGCTTTAAATTGGATCAATGATAATCAAAATTCATTAAAAATTTCTAAAATTAATTTCCATTCAGATTCTCAATTAATGATTCGTCAACTCATTGGTCTTTATAAAGTTAAAGCTCCAAATTTGATTCCAATTTTTCATCAGGCTAAAGATTTAATCAAATCAATTTCCTCATCAATTACCTTTAAAGATATTCGTCGAGATTTCAATAAACTTGCCGATCAATTGGCCAATGAGGCTATGGATAGAAAAACATAATTCATGAATAAAAAATCAACTCCCTATTTAATCCTAATAATTATTTTTATTTTTCTAACTCTTTTTTTTGGCCCAATCATCGCTAACTACAATAAAACTGGCAGTAACACCCTTCTTTTAAATAAAGATTATTCTTATCTTTCTCGTGATCAGATTTTATCCAAAATTGACCAAGACTTTATTCTTCCTGATCATTTTATTTTAGTTTTACCAAACCAACAAGAAACAAGTTTTAAATTAGCTACAATTTCAGCCCAAATCAATAAAAATGAAATCGCCAACACCATGCTTTCTCGCCGACTCAATCAAGGAATAATCGCTTACATAAAATATTTTTTCAAGCCCAAAAATTTTAAATTAGAAATTACCTTAGATACTAACAAATTAAATCAGCAAGCCGATTTATTAGCATCACAAATAGATAAACCTTTTATTCCAACTGAATTAAATTATAAAAATAGTTTAATTTCAGTTGCCATCGGATCTACCGGAGTACAATTCGATCGAGATGCTTTTATTAATAATCTTAGTACTTTACTCTTAATTGGAAATTTTAACCAAAAAATTAGATTAGAAACGCAAATTATTGGTAGTATCCCTACTAACGATCAAATAAATAATGCCAAATTACGAGCACAAAAATTAATCAAAAAATCACTAATTTTAAAACAAGATTCTAGTCAAACCATAATTAACAATTCAATTTTAGTTTCTTGGGTAGGCTTCGACAACAACTATCAAACCGACAAAATTAATAAATATATTGAGAAATTAAATTCTACTTTTAAAAAAGAGGGTACTGATGCTGTTTTTAAAATGGAAAATAATAAAGTAGTTGAATTTATTCCAGCCCAAAATGGCATCACTATAAAAACAGACGAATTATCAAGTCAAATAACTGAATCATTGAATAAATTAATTAATACAGAAGATTTATCAAAAGAAATTACTATTCCTGTTACCATTGCTGAACCAAAAATAAAAAATTCCAATACTAACGATTTAGGTATTAATGAATTATTAGGCCAAGGAGTTTCTACTTTTAACCATTCCAGTGCCACCCGTAATATTAATGTTAAGAAAGGATCTTCAATTGTTAATAATATTTTAGTTGCCCCCAATACCACTTTTTCCTTCATCAAAAATCTAGGTGAAGTTAGTCTTAAAAATGGTTATGCCAACGCTTACATTATAAAAGAAGGTAAAACACTCCTCGACGTTGGTGGTGGAATTTGTCAGGTTTCAACCACTCTTTTTCGGGCTATGCTTAATTCTGGTTTAAATATCACCGAAAGACAGGCACATGCTTATCGCGTTAGTTATTATGAAGAAGATTCAAAACCCGGTTTTGATGCCACTGTTTTTATCCCCAGTCCTGACCTTAAATTTATTAATGACACCGGTAATTATGTTTTAATTCGCAATATTTATGACGGCGACAATAAAAAACTTACCTATGAAATTTATGGTACCAACGATGGTCGGAAAACTGAAATTTCCAATTATAAACAATGGGGCGCTCAATCAGCCCCACCCGATGTTTATATTGACGATCCAACTCTTGAGGTTGGTAAATTAATCAAAACTGAAAGTAAAGTTCCCGGTCTAAAAACTTCCTTCGATTGGACTGTTACCAAATCAGACGGAACCATTCTTCATCAAAAAACTTTCACTTCTAATTTTGTTCCCTGGGCTGCTGTCTATCGCCGCGGCACCAAAACCAACTGAGATTAATTAAAATGTTAGTCTCGGATTTCTATCTAATTCTTCCTTATTATCCACAAATTCACCTCTTAAAGCTTTATAGTAAGCTACTAATCCAATCATCGCCGCATTATCAGTATTAAATTGTTTTTTAACTGGCATTAACAGGGGAGTATTAAATTCTTTAGCCAATTTTCTCAATCTTTTTCTCAATTCCAAATTAGCCACCACTCCACCACTAGCCATTAAAGTTTTTGGATTATAAAACTCAATTGCCCTTTTAAATTTTATAAGCAAACTATCAAAAACTGCATCCTGAAAACTAGCCGATAAATTGGCTAAATTTTGTCCAACTTGTTCTTTTGGCCAATCTTTAATTTGATAATAAAAAGAAGTTTTTAGTCCTGAAAAAGAATAATCAAAATTTTTCTGAGTGGATAAAGGGCGAGGAAGTTTCAAATAATTTTTATCACCAGTTTCTGCCAGTCTTTCAATAATTGGGCCACCTGGGTATCCCAGCCCCATCATTTTTGCCGCTTTATCCAAAGCTTCACCTGCTGCATCATCTAAAGTCTCCCCAACCACTGTATATTTATTTTTTTCAATTTTATCCCCCGTCTTGTCAAAGAAGGGGTCAGTGGAAGATTGAACCAAAACAAGCTTTGTGTGTCCTCCAGAAACCGTCATTGCTAGTGCTGGAAATTCAATTTTTCTTTCCGGTTTCCCTTCTTTATTTTTAATTAAATTAGCCAAAATATGACCCTCAATATGATTTATCCCAATTAATTTTTTATCAAATTTTATTGCCAATTCTTTGGCATAATTTACTCCAACTCCCAAAGCAATTGCCAATCCCGGTCCCACAGTCACCGCAATCACATCAATTTCTTCCATACTAAATTTTGCCCTTTTTAAGGCAGTTTTAATTACCGGTTCGATTCTTTCCAAATGCGCTCTTTTAGCAATATCTGGCACCACTCCACCCCATTTTGCGTGCAAATCAGTTTGTGATGAAATAACACTTGAAATCAGACAATCGTTTTCTAAAACGGCTGTGCAAGTATCATCACAACTAGTTTCTATTGCTAATATTTTCATAATTAATGTATTATAAATATATGGATTCGAAAAATATGAAATATCTTATACCATCCATCATCTTGCTGATTTTATCAGGCTTAGGAATTTTTTTCATTTTTAAAATAAACAATTCAACCGAAACTGCCATAACCATCGCAACTCCAACACTAATACCAACCTCCATTCCTACATCACAACCAACCATTATCATCACCCCTACCATCATTCCAGTCGCTACCTCATCAGCCAAAATTACTACCACACCAATTATTACTCCAACCGTCACTCCGTCTACTAAAATTAAAACAACCATAACACCAACTTCTAATCCAACATCAACCACCACTTCTAGTCTTTTAAATTTCAAAAATACTGACAGTGGTTTTTCTATAGACTACAGCTCCAGTCGAAAACTTTATCAAGACACTGAAAGCTCCGGCAGTCGTTATACTTTTTATAGTTCTTCAGGGAATTTTGCCGTTCATGTTTCTTCAAGTGGCACTTGGGCTTGGACCAGTCCCGATCGCAATTTTAACTCAGACTTAATTATTTCTGGTAAAAATACTTTTCGCTATGACATTGCCACTCAAACCATTGTCGATCTCCAATCAAGCACCAAAAATTATACTATCCAATGCGTTCATAACGGCAAAGCAACCCTCAAAACTGAGTGTGAAGAATTTATAAAATCCTTTACGCTCCTTTAAGTTGATATAAATAATCACGAGTCTAAGAATTTTTCACGCGCAGTATCCAAGGTGCATTACCGCAGGGGTCGAGCATGAAAAATTTAGACGAGTAATTATCAAATTAATTAATATTTTATCTCCCTCGTTTTTTCATCCAAATACTTAAATTGAATCGTCACCACCTTATTTTCTTTTTTTAATCTCTCAAAATTTTTTTCACCCATATTTTCCGGCCATTCAATACAATCAACATTATTTTTAAACAATTCAAAAAATTTTATTTCTTCCAATTCATAGTCCGCACTAATTCGATACAAATCAAAGTGTAAAAACTTTTTAAAGTCTCCCTTGTCAAAGGGAGATTTAGAGGGATTGGTTTCGTATTCATTATAAATCACAAAAGTCGGACTCGTAATTATTTCTTTCACCCCCAACAAATGTCCAATTTTTCGACTAAAAACCGTCTTTCCACACCCTAAATCACCCGTCAACGCAAATATTAAAGATTTATTTCTCCCTTTTGTCAAAGGGAGATGCGGCGAAGCCGAGAGGGATTTTGATAAAATAAATTCTGCAATCTTCTCCGTCTCCTTTTCCGATTTAGATATTAAAGTCTGTGTCTCCGATCCAGTTATTAAATCTCCTCGTCTCAAGATCTTTAATTCTGATTCAGTTACGTCAATCACTGTCGATGGCTTATTTCTAGGTAATTTCCCCACATCAACAATCAAATTAATCATTTTCTTTTTTTTATTAGACAGTGTTTTTAAAAAACTGGCAATTGAATAATTTGGTGTTCTTCCAGATAAATTTGCCGAAGTTGCCGTCACTGGTCTTCCTAAAAGTTTTATTAAATCCGAAATATATTTATTATCAGGGATTCTAATTCCTAAAGTTCCATTTTCTGCCTCAATTCCTTTGGCAACTTTTCCTTTTCCATTACTAACAATAGTAAATGGCCCAGGTAGTAAATTTGTATAAATGTTTTCCCCATTTTCACTTAATTCAACATAATCTTTTGCCATTTTTTTATTCAATACCGCTATTGAAATTGCCTTTCCTGTCCATCTATTTTTAAAAGACAATAATTTTTTTACTGCCTTTTCGTTCGTTGGATCAACAGTCAAAATATAAACCGTGTCACTTGGAAACACTACCAATCCACCACTTCGCAAAACTTTTACAGCCTCCTCAATGATTTTTTGATAATTATTTTCGCTAATTTCCAACAATTTCATAATGTATTCTAACATTCCAATTAGAGCCTCCCTGTCAAGGGAGGTGCCCACAGGGCGGAGGGTTTTATTTTACACTATCAACCCACTCATTAATTTCCTCATGCCATTTTTCATATTTCTCTTTTAATTCTTTTAAATCTGGAATTCCAAATTTATCTTTAAATCGTTCATAAATAATACATTTATCTTGTCCAAAACTTTCCAATATTTTCTTTTCTTCATCATAAGAATTAAACCTAACCGGTTTTTTTGAATGAAAACTATCAGCATAAGCCACAATTTCTTCTTCTATACTTATCGGGATATCGTTTTCATAGCCAACTCCAATATGAGTTAATGCAAATCTAGCTCTTTTTTTTGACACACCTTCCTTGATTAAAATCTCATAGCCGGTCCTTCCGTGGAGCACATAATTTTTTTTAGTTTTATAACCACCATCCAAATATTCATAGATACCAATATCATGGATCAATGCCCCAATTTCAATTAACTTTTTATCAGTTTTAACCCCGTAGTTCCTTTCCAACTTATCGGCAATTTGCAAAGAAATATTTTTAATAATCAAACTGTGAGTCCAGCCAATTTCCAATTTTTCTTTTTGAAAATTTCCAACAGAATATTTTTGATGTAGTTTATAAATAACACTTTGTTTCATTTTATGATTTTAACATTTAAATAAATTTTAAAACCTCCCTGTCAAGGGAGGAAGGGGCCCTTTAGGGAAGGTGGGTTTAGTGGGTTTCATGCTAAAATACATCCATGGATAAAGCTTATAATCCCTCATCTGAAGGCCAAATTTACGATCAATGGCTCAAATCTGGTGCCTTCACTCCAGTCGTTCCTAAAAACCCAAAAGAAGCTCGACTCAAAAAAGAACCTTTCACTATTATTTTGCCCCCACCAAATGCCAACAATCCTCTCCATGCCGGACACGCTCTCTTCACTGTCGAAGACATTTTAGTTCGTTACCACCGAATGCTTGGTGATCCAACTCTTTGGCTTCCTGGCACCGATCATGCTGGAATTGAAACCCAATTTGTTTTTGAAAAATATCTCCAAAAACAAGGAAAATCTCGTTTTGATTATGATCGTGAAACTCTTTTTAAATTAATTTTTGATTATGTTAACGAAAATCGTGATGTCGCCAAAACTCAAATGCAGCGTCTCGGTTTTTCTCTTGATTGGACTCGAGAAAAATTTACCATGGATACCGATCATATTGCCCGTGTTTACGCCATTTTTAATCGCATGGTTAACGAAGGTTTGGTCTATCGTGATGAAAAAATCGTCAATTATTGTACCTTTTGTGGAACTGCCTTTTCTAACCTTGAAGTTGAACATAAAAATGTTAATTCTCATCTTTGGTATTTTAAATATCCAATTGTAGGGGAGAAAGATCGATTTATTACCGTTGCCACCACTCGTCCCGAAACCATGCTTGGTGACACCGCTGTTGCTGTTAATCCAAAAGACAAAAGATATTCTGACTTGCAGGGCAAAAAACTTTTATTACCCTTAGTTAATAAAGAAATCCCCATCATTTTTGAAGATTCTATCGACATTAAATTTGGCACTGGTGCTGTTAAAGTTACCCCATCACATTCACCAGAAGATTATGAAATGGGTAAAAAGTTTAATCTCGAGTTTGTTCGCATTTTCGATTACGATGGTCGTGCCAACCAAAATGTTCCCGAAAGATACCGTGGACTTTTCCCAAATCAACTCCGACAAGCTGTCATCACCGATCTAACCGAAGCCGGTTTAATGACCAAAATTAAAGATTATTCTCATGAAGTTGGCCATTGTTACAAATGTGGTCGACCAATCGAGCCTATCACCGCTCCTCAATGGTTTGTCAAAATTAAACCCCTCGCCGAGCCAGCCACCAAGGCGGTAAAGTCCGACGAAGTTAAAATTTTCCCTGCTCGTTTCAAGAAAAGTTTTCTCGCCTGGATGAAAGATATTAAAGATTGGCCTATTTCTAGGCAAATTGTTTGGGGTCATCGCATTCCTGTTTGGTACAATCTCGATGAAAATCAAACAATAATGATCACTTTTATTGATCAAAAAGGCGAAACTGTCACCGGTAATTGGGAAACTTTAATAAAAACTAATTCCTACCAAGACATTAAAAAAGGTCTCCAGTCGTTAATTGCTCCAACAGATTCTAAATTTTATTTATCCGAATCCGATGCCTTAAAAATCAGTCCAAATGTCCTTCAAGAAACAGATACTTTTGATACTTGGTTTTCCAGTGGTCAATGGCCATACTCGACTCTTGGCTGGAGCCCTGACGGCCATCATTCACCCGATTTTGAATATTTCTACCCAACCACCGTTCTCGATACTATGTGGGATATTCTCTTTTTCTGGGTTGCCAGAATGATTATGATGGGAATTTATGCCACCGGTCAAATTCCATTCAAAGTTGCCCACATGCATTCTCGCGTCACCGATTCCAAAGGTCAAAAAATGTCTAAATCTAAGGGTAATGTTATTGATCCTTTGGTCATGTCCAACCAATATGGTGCCGATGCTCTTCGCATGGCTCTAGTTATTGGTGTTGCTCCTGGCAGTGATATTTCTCTTTCCGAAGATAAAATTCGAGCTCAACGCAATTTTGTTAATAAAATTTGGAATGCTTCTCGTTTTGTTGAAATGCTCATTGACCGTCTCCAAGAAAGAAATCCCGATCTAAAAATTTCTTCAGAAATTGATAAATCAAAATTAACCACTGCCGATAAAGACATATTAGAAAAATTAAATAAAATTACTATCTCTACTACTAAGAATTTAGAAAATTATCGTTTTGGTCAAGCTAGTGAAGATTTATATCAATTCTTTTGGCACGAATTCTGTGATATCTACATCGAAAATGCCAAAGATAGGGGAGAAGAGACTATTTCAGTTTTACTCACTGTTCTAGAAACTAGCCTAAAATTACTTCATCCTTTTATCCCTTTCATTACCGAAACTATCTATCAAAATCTTCAAGAAAAATTCAATTTTAAAAAAGAATTGTTAATTTCTTCTTCCTGGCCCAATGAAATCAAATATTAAAAGCCTCCCTGTCAAGGGAGGTGCCCGAAGGGCGGAGGGTTTTATAATTTTTATTCTAATTTTTATAATTGGTTTAAATTTTTTTGTTTTAAAAAATAATCCAGATATTTTTACCAAATCAAAAATTCAATTATTCAGCCTAAACCAAGGCGATAGTTATTCTGGCCGTCTTAACTTATGGCGTCTTTTAGTTCAAAATAATGATTGGGTAAATGCAACTAAACTAGAGTCAAAATTAAATTCCTCAGAAATAAGTGATTATAAATTTAATTATCAACCATCAGAACTTCAAAAAAAAGTTGACTATTTAAACTCAAAATCTAATAAATCAGTTGAAGATTTTATTGAATTGGCTCGAGTTCAATTTCTTTCAAATCAAAAACAAAATAGTTTAGCTTCCATCCAAAAAGCCCGTCAACTCGATCCCATTCGGGATGATATCAACAGGCTTTATTATTCCCTATCAAAATAGCCTATTATTCGGCTTTTTCTTCCTTGTCCACCGAAGATTTGTCGGAGGCGGATTCAGTCTTTTGGTTCATTGCTGGAGCTGCTCCTTGTGCCTCTTCTTCAACTGGAGCCATTTCTTCAACTCTTGGTTTCTCTATCTTAACAATTACTTGATCTGACTGAGTAATCATTTCCATTTTTTCATCCAATTTAATGTCCCCAACAGTGATCATATCATCAACCTCATTTAATACAGAAATATCAACAGTAATACTTTCTGGTAAATCAGCTGGTAAAGCATCAACTTCAACTTCATTACTAACTTCCACTAAAACATTTCCTTCTTTAACTGCTTGAGATTCTCCAATAAATTCAATCGGCACAGTTGCTGTAATTTTTTCTTTCAAGTTAACTTTATAACAATCAATATGGATTAACTCACTTTCAACTGGACTATATTGTGGATTTCTGAATAATATTGGTAATTTTTGAGTATCAATCAATAATTCTACTAATCCCGATTCTCCAACTTCATCATAAAGTCTTTCCAGTACCATAGTTTTAAATTGAATCGATTTTGGTTCAAAATTATGTCCATAAACAGTAGCTGGCAAAAAACCATCTTTTCTTAACTGTTTAACCTTTCTACCTAAAACAGTTCTTAACTCTGCTTTTATTTGTTTTTTTTCTTTTACCATTTTTTCTTTTTTGCCTAATGTTCCTTTGTTCGCTTTCGCGTCCTACCTAACTTCGGCCTTAATAAACTTCGTCTATTATATCAGTAAATCATGATTTTTGTACCTTACTTAAACCCTCCTTTTTCAAGGGAGGGTGGTCCGAAATTTCGGACTGGGTGGGTTTGTAATGTTATAATCTTTTATGTCAACAAAACCACGAATTCTCACCGGTGACCGTCCCACTGGCCCGCTTCATATCGGCCATTATTTTGGTGCATTAAAATCTCGTGTCGAACTTCAGGATAAATATGACACTTTTGTGATTATTGCCGATGTTCAGGCTTTAACCGATAATTTTCTTACCCCTCAAAAAGTCCGTGATAACGTCAAAGAAGTGGTTATGGACAATCTTGCCGTTGGTATTGATCCTCAAAAATCAACCATTTTTATTCAGTCAATGATTCCTGAAATTGCCGAATTAACCGTTTTTTACTCAAATTTGGTTACTGTAGCTAGGCTTGAACGCAATCCTACTACCAAAGAAGAATTGAAACAAAAAGAAAAATTATTTAGAAATAACATCACTTTTGGCTTTTTAGGTTATCCTGTTAGTCAAGCCGCCGACATCACTGCTTTTCAAGCCGAATTGGTTCCGGTTGGCGAAGACCAAGTTCCACATATTGAATTAACTAGGGAAATTGTTCGTAAATTTAATGAAATTTATGGTCAAACTTTAGTCGAACCAAAAGCTAAGGTTGGTAATTTTCCTCGAGTCAAAGGACTCGATGGTAATTCTAAAATGGGTAAAAGTTTAAATAATGCTATTTATTTAGGCGATTCACCAGAAATCATTCGCCAAAAAGTAAAAATGGCCTACACTGATCCGCAAAAAATTCGTCTTACTGATCCAGGTCATCCAGCTGATTGTATGGTTTTTTATTATCATAAAATGTTTACCAATGCCAAAGATTTAAAAATAGTTGAATCGGAGTGCCGATCCGGTGCCCGAGGATGTGTCTCTTGTAAAAATCAATTAGCCGACAACATCATCAAATTTTTAGCTCCCATCCAGGAAAAACGTCATTATTACGAATCACACCCAGAAATTGTTCAAGAAATTATAATGGAAGGAACAAAAAAAGCCCGTCTCGTTGCCGCCGAAACCCTCCGCCAAGTTAAAGAAAAAATGTTTTTAAATTACTAAAATAATGGAAATAGTCGACATTTTTAATCAAATTCGCGACTTACCATATAAAATTCCAATTACTTCTAAAGAAGAAGATTTTTGTTGTAGTGGTAAAACAATATCTTTAAAAAATATTTTAGAAAAAAAAGGATATAGAGTCAGATATCGTGTTTGTTCGTTTTCTTGGAATTCTATCGATTTACCATCGGAAGTTTTAAAAATATCTCACGAAAATTTATCAACTCACGTATATCTAGAAATATTAATTGACAACAAATGGATAATTATGGATGCAACTTGGGATCCAAAATTAAAAAAATTTTTTCATATTAATGATTGGAATAATAAAGACAATAATCAAATTGCCGTTGAACCAATAGAAACTTTCACCATCGAAAAAAGTTTGGATATTATGGAAAAAACTGATGAAAAAGAAATTGTAGACGATTTAAAAATAAATGGAGAATTTTACCAAGCTTTTAATAATTGGTTAGAAGAAGTCCGTGTAACAAAATTGTGTAATAATTAATATATGAAACTATTAGTTTGGCAAGATATTGACAGTGTTGGGGTTAAAGAATTAGATGATCAACACAAAGAAATATTTTCTATTACTAATCATCTTTATGATTTAGCCAACCAATCAAAAACAAAGGAAGATTTTATGCCAGTTCTAAACGAACTAAAAAGCCATGTTTTACTTCATTTTAGTACTGAAGAAAAATATTTTGATTTATACCAATATGATCAAAAAATCTCTCATACTAAATTACATCAAGCCTACACTCAAAAGATAAATCAATTTTTAGAAGAAATTAACCAAAATTTTAGTGTCGAATTACTTTTTCAAATGACCGATTTTATGAAAATTTGGTGGATTAATCATATCGACAACGAAGATAAAAAGTATTCTAAATACTTCAATCAACAGGGCTTATACTAAAAATTTGTGGGTATGCATGGATTCGAACCATGGACCACCGACTTATAAGATCGGTGCTCTAACCAACTGAGCTACATACCCATGGAGTTCTAACGTAGCAGGGGCGGGAATTGAACCCACAACCTATCGCTTATGAAACGATTGCTCTAACCGTTGAGCTACCCTGCCATAGTCACTATTTTATCATGTGTTCTTCCCAACAGCACTGGCTAATCCTTCAATATAGCCCAATATTTCATAATTTAGATTAGTGCCTTTGGACACAGTTAATTGAAGAGACCCAAAATAACTAGAATTATTTTTATAAAATTTCTTTACAATACTATGTTTTAGACTGGCTTTTCTAAACTGATTTATCGGAATTTTTATCAAATTTGACCAATATTTTTCCACAATACTCAGTCTTTCTTTATGTATTTCATTAATTTCAACTCGTAAAATTAGCCTTTCTTTAGGGATATTTAAACATTCTATCACCCATCTTACCAATAATAAAATCATTTTTTGATCGGAATTTATAAAAACAACTTTTCTTTGATTTTTTCCACCCTCCGCCTAGTAAAGTGCCGCTCCAACTAAAAACAATTCTCGTTTTGATAATTTATTTATTTTCTTTATTCCTATTGATTCATAAAGTTTTATTCTTTCTAATCGCTCTCGTTTTTTGTTTTCATTTGCAATAAGACTTCCTCTTTTTACGGCGTTAATAGATATTTGGTTTAAATGGTCTTTTTGTAGCTCAGAAAGAAAGATATCATTACACCATAAACTTACTGTACTTTTTGAAACTCCTACTAATTGAGATATATTCTTAATACTTTTACCCTCATTTCTTAACTTTCTTGCCAAAATTCGCTCTTTAAATTTAGCCATATATTATTTACCCAAATAAAACACGAAAAGTCAAATACAAAAAACAAAAAAGCCGTCAAACTAATGACGACCCCTTTGTTTGTTGCGGGGCTAGGAGTTGAACCTAGCCTGTGAGATTATGAGCCTCACGTGCAGCCGTACACTACCCCGCATGTATAGTCTTCCGAAGCTTTATGTGTAGGAGACTTGTTCGATATTCTATCACGATCATTTTATCGAGTAAACAGGCTAATCCACTGTTTAATTTTAGCTATTTTTTTTGTTTCATTAACCTTAGGAAACAAATTTATATTTTTTTCCTCACCCAAATCAAGCCAAACATCACTTTCATTTCCCAAAGCTAATTTATCACGTGCCTCCTGTTCTAAAAAAGCACTACTAGTGGCATATTCCACCTTTTGATTTAAAATCTGATTTTCTTGATTAAATTTAGATATTTCCTTTTCTATTTTTAAATTCTGTTTTTCTGCCTCTTTCAAAGTGCTATATTGGGTTTTTATATTACCAATTATTGATCCAGATATAACCAAACCTAAAAAAATCAAAAAAATTTTTTTCATTACCTTGTAATCAATCCTAATTAATGTTATTATAA
This sequence comes from Candidatus Shapirobacteria bacterium, assembly GCA_041661765.1. Taxonomy (GTDB): domain Bacteria; phylum Patescibacteriota; class Microgenomatia; order UBA12405; family UBA12405; genus WARW01. Next base: position 222,848 of record JBAZTV010000001.1, read on the forward strand.
GCCATATTTGTTAGTATAATTTATATTTATGGCCGACTTATCACTTGAAAACGCTCTAAGTCTTTTTACCAACGCGCTTACCAAAAATGGCAAGTCAAGTAATACTATTGTAGCTTATAAGGGCGATTTAAACCAATTAATTACATTCTTAAAAAAACAAGATCAAACCTTAAATATTGAAACAGTCACTGAAAGTTTTATTGAATCTTTCAAAAAAGATTTAACCCAAAACGAATATACTGCTAAATCAATTTCCAGAAAACTTAATTCAATTAAAAACTTTTTTTCCTTTTTAAAAAATGAAGGTATCATTATGTTGGATCCTTCTGTTGAAATTAAACATCCAAAATATGAAAATGATTTACCAAAAATTTTAAAACCAATTGAATATCGATCTCTTCGTGATGCTTGCCGCAACGATAATCGTGCCACTGCCATTGTTGAGTTAATGCTCCAATCAGGTTTACGAATTAAAGAAATCGAAAATTTAAAATTAGACAATGTTAAAGATAATGAAATTTTAATTGAAATTTATGAATCCCATTCTTCTAGGGTAGTTCCTTTAAATAATTCAGCTAAAACCGCCCTTAAAAAATATTTAGACGATGGTCGTTATCCAGGCAAAGCCAAAAATGTTTTTGTCACTAAAACTGGTCGCAGTCTTTTAGCCAGAAACATTAGAAGTCTCCTAAATCGTTATTTTAATAAGGCTGATATTAAAAACATTAAAGTTAATGATCTTCGTAACACTTTTATTGTTTTTCAACTTAAATCTGGCGTCCCAATCGATGTCGTTTCCCAAATTGTTGGCCACAAAAGAATTTCTACCACTGAAAAATATTTGGAATTAATCGATTCTAAAGAAGAATCCAAAGGTATCAAACTAAAAGAGCTTTAAAAAATCGGCCTACAATCTAGCCCTTTTTGCAATCTCTGCTTCTACTAGTTCTCTCGGTCGTCCATATTTTAATGCCGATAATTTCTTAATCATTTCTGCCTTTTTTGGGTCTCCTGGTTTTTGTCTTTCCGCCGCTGACACCTTTAAAGAAAATGGTTGTTTTGGCACCCCATCTATCATTGTTTTCATATAAACCTCTCCAGTTCCTAAATTTAACAAATCATGTTCTCCAAATTCTGGCTGAAATTGCTTAGCTAAAAATCCAGCATCGGAAATACCCAATCTAAAACTAGCAATAGTACCTACGTTTCCAAAAACTGCATTTTTAACTTCATCATCCATTTGAGAAATAAATTGGTTGGCCACAGTCAAATTTAAGTGATATTTTCTTGCTTCAGATAAAATCACAGCAAAATCTTGGGTGGCAAAATTTTGAAATTCATCCACGTATAAATAAAAATCTTTTCTCAATGCTTCTGGTGTATCTTGTCGGCTCATAGCCGCAATTAAAATTTTTGGAATCAATACCAAACCTAAAAATGCCGAATTTTCCTCTCCAATTGTGCCCTTTGCCAAATTAATTATCAAAATCTTTCCCTCATCCATAGCTTTTCTAAAATTAAAGGACGAAGTACTTTGTCCAATAATATTTCTCATCATCGTATTAGTAATAAATCGGCCGAATTTTGACACAATATAATCTAAAACTTCTGATTTATGAAAATCACTGGTTTGAGCAATTTGGTCTGTCCAATATCGCTTAACCATTGGATCGGTCAATTTTGGTAATAATTCTTGAATATAACTTTGATCCGTTAAACAGCGAACAACTTCAATAAATGTCGCGCCCTTCTCAATCATTACTGTCAACATAATATTTCTAATAGCATGTTCAAAGCGTGGCCCAATAATTCCCGTTTTATAAGGATCGTAAAGTTTATACATCAAATTAATAATTGAACTTGTTACAAAATCCTTTTGGTCTTCTCGATCGCATTCCATCACATTAAAACCCATTGGTCGTTCAGTTTGGGATGGATCAAAATAAATTACATCTTCAATTCTTTCTGGCGGGATTCTTTCTAAAATACTTTCATAAGTATCATGTGGATCAATAAAACAAACTCCATGTCCGGCTTTAATATCTTGCAAAGCCATATCAGCCAACAGCCAAGATTTACCTACACCTGTTTGTCCCACAATATAAAAATGTCTTTGACGATCAGCCGTTGTCATACAAAATTTTTTATTAACTCCACGATATAAATTATCGCCGACATAAAGTCCTTCTTGCGGTGAATCAATTGGTGCCGGTGCTTTTTTTGCTTTTAACCAATAAATATTTGGTGTTTCAATCGACTTATTTGGAAAATGAAATATTCCCGCAATTTCATCTGATGACAAAATGGTTTTATTCCTAAACCACATCAATACTGGGTATTTATAAATAAAATCCATCATAAACATCGATTTAAGTAGTATTTTCTTAGCAGTAAATTTATTCCATGGCGATTCGAATTGACCAAAACAAGCCTTAATATTAGCAATATTCATTTTAGCAATATCTCTATTTGGGGCCACTGCCATTATTCTAATTACTACTTCAAATCCATGTTTACTGGTCTTTTGTTCAATCGATTCCAATTGTTTAGCGTCAATTTTATAAGAAGCCTTTTCTGGATTAGATTCGCTTTTTTTAGTGCTACTAATAAAACTTCTACCCACCCTTGCCCATTCTCCGCCAGTTGGGGACAATACTAATTGAATTGCCGCTGTTTCTTTTTCATCCAATTTAGACAAAGTTGAAGTTATTGCTGCCAATGGATCAGTAGCTATTTCTTTATAAGTTTTAAGCGGGGAGTGTGGTGATTTTTTTAAAGCCAACCATAAATACTCAACTTTGCCATCATTAGTATAAATATTAGGCTCTTCTACCACCTTTATATCTGATCCCGCATAAACACTATAAATTTGTTTTTCGATTAAATCCTGATATTTTTCCGGAACAGAAATATAAAATTTAATATCATCATGAGTTCCAATAATTTCGAGAGACATGTTTGGTTGAGCCATCCAAGGTTGCAAAATTTTTATTTTCGTCGATTTATAAATACTTGAGATAGAATTAATTATCTGCTCGCTGGCGTCAATCTTTACTTCATTATCTTGAGGCACTGCTACCAATAAGGTTATTAACTTTAATGATTTTTCCTCTCTGTCTTTCCATTTCCACCACATCAAAAAAACGAAACCTAAAAGTGTTAATACCACTAAAATAACTACCACCATTAATAGTGACATTAAAAAACTACTTATTTGTTGAACTATCAAACTTTCATTCATTCCTCTTTAAATTTTACATTACCTTTATTCTTTTTAATCAATCTAAACACAAATTCCGACAACCATCTTCCAGCATCATCCATAGTTTTATTAAAACCTTCAGAAAAATTTTTTCTATCCGTTGGTAATATAATTTTTGTTACTATTGGAGCAATCGATTGTAAAACCGAATCGTCATCGCCATTTATTTTTTTATTTTGACTATTTAAAAAAGATGTATCTTCTTCTACCTTTTCCATCCAGCTTCTCACTTCTCTCGGCACAAAAACTTCCCTATCTTTATGCAAATCCCTCATCACCTCAACAGGTTTTTCAGTTTGCTGTCTAATTATTTGCTCATCTTGACTATGTATTATTTCTTTATTTTCAGCCATACATACAGTATAAGTTAAATTGTATAATTAACACAATGATTCAAACTGATCAAACGTCGTTTGCCCATGTCCGTAAAATCGACAACAGTAAACAACATTTACCTATAATCACTTTTTTATTTTTAGTTTTTCTAATAATTGTTCTTGTTTGGTTTTTTAGTGGTGGCAGTTTTCGTTTTTATGCCAGTCTTTTTTTTGGTCTTTATTTTTTAACCAAAAGTACTTGGATTTCAATTATTCTGGTTGGTTTTGTTCAGACCATAATCTTTTTACCATTTAGAATCATTAATGAAAATCTCAGCCCCGATTTAAAAGAGTTTGAGAAAGAAATAGAAGCAACAAAATCTGAAAATCAACAAGTTTTACTTCATCGACAAATTAAAAGTGGTAGTTGGTCAGTCGTTTTTCATATGCTTAATTTTATTTTATTAGCTTTAGCTTTCTTTTCGGTCGGTCGTATTTTTTTTATGGATTTTTATCACCACCCCATCGATGCCAGTAAATTTCTTTACGATTTTATTCCTTATCCAACATACCCCCTCCAGGGTATTATTTTTGAATTTCCCTGGATTCATATTTTAAAAACCACTGCCCTCGGTTGGCAAACCATTTTTACTATTTGGGGAGTTTTATTAGGTTTTTTTGTCATACTTCGTCTTATCTGGCTTTTTCTTCGTCGATTTTTATCGAAAAATAAATCAATCTTAAATATCCGCATTAAATATAATAATTTATTAATTTTTGTCAGTAGCTTTACTGGTACTCTTTTTTTAATATCTCTTTTTGTTTTTCGTCACATTCCCACCGCTGGGGAGATAGTCGTTCTTTCAGCCGATTTAACTAAACAAAATACTGGTTTTAACATTATCACGGCTATTTGTACTTTTATTGCTACTATTTTTTCTGGCTTTAAAGACAACAATGAACTTGTCAGAGAGGCTAGAATTAATAATATTCCCGAAGATATAATCAAAAAAGTTGCTCGCCAGCGATTACAAAAAAGTGCTAAAAATGGTCTTTTCCTCTCACTTTTTACTCTTTGGATTACTCGACTCATGCCATGTTCTCATGATTTATCAGTTCTTTCATTTGAGCTTATTTATTTCATTTCGCCTTTCACTTTTGACCGTTTTATCAAAAAAACCGCCAAACCAACTCCTGTCGAATTACCACTTGAAAAAATCTCATGAAAAAAGACGCAATTGAAGTTTTAATTAAAAATAAAAATATTTTATGGCCGGAAATTGAAAAATATCTCAATTTAATCAAAGATTATCCCCAATTTTGTCAAATAAAACCTAAATATCAATATCTTTCTGATTTACATTTTGATTTAGTTTCAAACTATCCCCAAAGAAAGGGAAAATATCTTCGTCCCACTTTAGTCATGTTAACTACTCAATCTCTCAGTTTTGATTTAAGTAAAGCCCTGCCAACTGCCGCCGCCATGCAGATTTCTGAAGATTGGATGTTAATTCACGATGATATTGAAGATCAATCACTTCAGCGTCGTGGACAACCAGCTCTTCAAAAAATTTACGGCAATGAATTAGCAATCAATGCCGGCGATGCTCTTCACGCTTTAATGTGGAGAATCTTATCCAAAAATTATTTAACTTTAGACTCCAAAATTGCTCAAAAAATTGAAGACGAATTTTTTTGTATGCTCAACCGCACCATTCTTGGTCAAACCATCGAGATTAAATGGACCCAAGATAATCGTTTCGATTTAACCGAAGAAGATATTTTATTAATTCTCGAAAGTAAAACCGGTTATTACACCATTGCCGGTCCTATGCGACTAGGTGCTATCTTGGCCGGAGCTTCAGACGACCAACTGGAATCAATTTATAAATTTGGAATTTTACTTGGCCGTTCTTTTCAAATTGTCGACGATCTTCTCGATTTAACCTCCGATTTTGCCGGTCAAAAAAATCAGCAAGGTAATGACATTTATGAAGGTAAAAGGACTATTATGTTAATTCATTTATTAAATAATTCTTCTTCGTCAGATCTTTCCAAATTAAAACAAATTTTGTCAAAAACCAGAGATCAAAAATCTCCGGACGAAATCGATTGGGTAATTCAAAAAATGAAAGAATACGACAGTTTAGAATATGGCAAAAATTTAGCTCAAAAATTCGCCGCCCAAGCCCAAGAAATTTTTGATAATGATTTAAAATTTTTAAACAAAGAACCTTTCCGTTCAGAACTCCAATCCATTTTCGACTTCATCCTCACACGCAATCATTAATTAAAGATCTTTTAGTGTCACAAATGGGTTTTCGCCTTTCAATTGTTCAAAATATTCTTTCAATATTTTTTCTTTCAATTCAAAATATTTCTCTTTTGCATATTGTCTATTGCCAATGCAATATTGTTTTGATCTAGTGTGAAAACAAAACATACAATCTCTTAAATCATAACAGTCATGAATAAAATAAGAATTAACGGTGTTGCCTGACCAGTCAATATCAAACGAATTAGAAGTCTTACTGCTATCAAATACTCTTATTCCAAAATTACAACCAGAGCCACCCCTCGATGCCAATAAATATTCACTCTCAGAACAATTTTCAGAAAATAGAATCTTTTGCCCCAGATAAATATGTTGACTATTGTAAATATAACTTGACGAATAAATATGATCCGACTCTTCAACAACTTCAGAATTCATCGTCTTATTGCCCCGAAAAAGTAATATAGGTTTTGCTTCTTTTAATAATTCACCTAAATTACCAATTTCTTTAACTTCTGGAGTTTGTCCTTCATTTAAAAAATCTTCATGTGCTAATCTGGGATATTTATATCGATCACTAATAAAAACTTCCTTATTAGTTTTTTCACACAAATGTTTCTTAGGCAAATCAACATCAAAAGTAAATAATTCTTTAAACTTATTTATTTCCAATGCCTCAATATTTGGGAATACTTCTTTCCAAACTGTTTTATATATTTCTTCAAATACAGTATTCATATTAATTTAAATTTGTAACATTAACAGTTCTTCCCTTAAAAGGAGAACAATATTTATCTTTATTAATTATTCTAACTATTGTTTCTTGCGGGTTTAATTCAGTTATAATTTTTGTCCCTAATTCCATTTCTTCCCTTGGATCATTTTTATTTTTTAAGAAATATTCTTCAACCTCCATATTTAAGTTACGAGAAATTATTTCAGCATCACCTCTATTCACTTTAAAACAAAAATAATTTATCACATTCGTCGTTATACTCTGAAGTAGTTCTGGTGTAACCTGATAAAGGTATTGTTGTGACAAAATCAACGTTAAACCATATTTTCTTGCCTCAGACAAAATATAGACTAAAGCTGGGTTTTGAACAATCGACATTTCATCAATAACTAAAATTATTTTTTTATTAAATTTTTTATCTTGAGCTAACGAAAAAACTTGTTGAATAATCGCTCCACCAACAATTTTAGCCGTTCTACTACCAAATTTATTTTTAGTTATCGGTAATATTGTCAAAAAATTTTCGTTTACCAAATCAGCCAATTCATTGGTTTTAACGTTACTATCAATAAAATCTATTTCCGAAATTAAATTTAAAATTGGCAAAACCACCGTACTATATTGTGATGTATGTATTGTCTGATATTCAGTTTCAAAAAAATCTAAAATAGATTTATTATTTGTCTTTTTAAGATTTTCTTTTCTCCATAAACTGTCCGTCAATAATTTTTTTAAATTATCAAAATTCATCATATTATTTTCAAATAAGAAAACCAACGAAAATTTCAACAACCGCAATAATCCAGGGTTTTCTTTAATAGGAATAACCGTAGAAAAAAGATCACAAGTTAATTCTGTTGAGAGAATAGGTGATTTTGAACTCGAAAATAAATTAGTACTTTGTTTTTCAAAATCTATAATTTTACTATCAATTTTTTTATCAATTAAATTTTGAATACTTTCATGTGGATCAATTAATACCACCGAATAATCATCAGAAAAATTCTTCCAAATATCTTCAATAAGTAAATTAATCAAAACGCTTTTACCACATCCACTTTGTCCGACAATTAAACTATGACGGAAAAAATCATAAGATTTTACTCCAAATTTTTTATCATCTTTAAAATCATAACTTTCTATTATTCCTTCATCAAATAAAGGCAAGGATTGGCTTAATGGAACCAATTTTGGTTTTACTTTATCAACTTCAACACTTATAGAGTTAGATAAATCAAACGCCAAAAATGTATTTAATGTTTTAACTAAAAAAATATTTTTAACGCTATTAATACAACTCATTTTAATTTTGACAGGTGACTTAATCGGATTTAATTTATTTATTTTTATTTGGATAAGATCAAAATCTTGATTATCTATTTTTGTTTTTTCAATTAACTCAAACAATGACTTATTTAAAATCGAAAAACCCACATTTATTCCTTTATTCAAAACCAGTTTTTCATCCGTTTTCTCATGATCAGCCAACAAACTAAATGGATACAACCTATTATTTAAAACACCAATATTTTTGTTAGATTTTATAAAAAATTCCAATTTATTCCCATCTTTTTTTATAAACAATTCAAATGCATAATGATATTTTAAAATTTTTTCAAAAAATCTTGCCCAATCATCAAAGCCTATTGTCAACTTAAAAAATGAAATTTTATACAACATTTATTTAATCGAATTTTATCATGATCTTCAATCAATTTTCGACTTCATCCTCACCCGCGACCATTAAAAAAACTGTAATTTTAGGTATAAATTTGGTAAAATACACAATATAAACCGTTAATTATGACAATAACCTACATATCAACACCATCACCAGTTATGCCAAAACCACTTTATGTAATTTATTTAGAGGATTGTTATCAATTGGAACCAAAACCAATATTCTGCGAATTACCAGATGACTTAGGAAATAAAAAACAATCACTAAAATTTTTATCTAACAATTTAATGACTGCTTCAGGAACTGTTTCAGGAGCATCGACTTCAACGATTCAATTAGGACTACAGTATGATGTGAAAGGTGAAAAATAAAACAAAGTTAAATGTTAGAATACCTCAGTGGATAATCAAGTCGAAGAAATTAAGCAAAAAATCAACATCATCGATGTCATTAATCGCTATGTTCCCTTAAAAAAGCGTGGTCGTCATCATTTTGCCTGCTGTCCTTTTCATGGTGAAAAAACCCCTTCTTTTACAGTTTCAGAAGAACTCCAAATTTTTAAATGTTTTGGTTGCGGCAAGGCCGGTGATGTTTTTACATTTTTACAAGAATATGAACGAATTGATTTTAGAGAAGCTCTAGAAGAATTAGCTAAATTAACCGGTGTCACTTTAATTAAAAGTAGTCTTATCGATCATCAAGAATCCAAAAAGAAATTATTAATTGAAATAAATTCTCAAGTTGCCAAATTTTATAACTATATTCTTTTATCCCATCCACTGGGCAAAGACGCTCTTGAATATGTCAAAAATAGGGGAATAACTTTAGAAACTATTAAAACTTTTAATATTGGTTTTTCTCCAGAAGATTCAAAATATTTAAGCAATTTTATTTTAAAAAAGGGTTATAAAATCGATGATTTAATCGACACCGGCACTTTTGGTAAAAGTCGTTTTGGGTCCGGTCTTTATGATCGTTTTAATGGTCGTCTAACATTTCCTCTTCCCAATTATCGTGGAAACATTGTCGGCTTTTCTGGTCGCATTTTACCCACCAGTAAAAATCCTAATTTAGCTAAATATATTAATTCTCCAGAAACCGAAATCTATCACAAAAGCCAAATGCTTTTTGGTCTAAATTTAACCAAAGAAACCATAAGACAGGAAAATTCTGTCATTATTGTCGAGGGTGAATTCGACATGATTTCCCCTTTCCAATCTGGTTTTAAAAACATTGTCGCCTTAAAAGGTACGGCCTTTACACTAGATCAACTTCAACTTCTTCGTCGCTACACCGACACTTTAATTTTAGCTCTCGATTCTGATTTTGCCGGTGACAACGCTGCTCGCAAAAGTATTGAATTAGCCGATTCTATGGAGTTTGATATCAAAGTTTTAAATTTAGGTGATAAATATAAAGATCCCGACGAAGCTATTAAAGCCGATCCTGACTTTTTTAAATCACAACTAAAAAAAGCCACCGACATTTGGGATTTTATTATTCAATCCCAATTAAAAATTCACGATACTAACACCATTAAAGGTAAAAAAGAAGTTTTAAACATTGTATTACCTCTTTTAATCAAAATCAAAAATTCTGTCGTTAAATCTGATTATTTCAAAAAATTAGCCAATGAAATTAATTCTAGCGAAGAATCTATTTATGAAGAAGCCAGAAAATATCAAAATACTAATCCCACCAATTTCAATTTAATTCCACAAAAAATACAACCTGTTGAAGAAGTAGAGAGTAAAACCGAAAAACTTGAAGAATTATTATTAACTCTAATTATTGGTGCTAAAAATCCTGCCAAATTATCCCAAAAACTTAAAAAATATCTTGATCAATTAACCGTGGCTCGTTTTAAAATCATCGCCAAATATCTTTTAGAAAATGAGTCGTTCACCCTAAAACAAATTTTAGATTCATTACCAGCCGAAATTAAACCACTATTTGAAACCCTTTATTTTAAATCTCAAAAAAATCCAATTGATTCCAAAATTCGTTTATCAGAAATCAAAAAAGCCACCGACAATATCAATAAAATTTTATTGAAAGATAGGTTGAATCAGATTAGTAATCAAATAACTAATTCTGAAATAGAAGAAAACAATGAAGAGTTTGATAAATTATTTTTAGAACAAAAACAAATTATGGAAAAACTCCACCAACTCCAGACAGTAAAATAAGCCTCTCTGTCAAGGGAGGTGGACTCCGAAATTTCGGAGGACGGAGGGTTTTAATACCAAAGGGGTTAGTGGTAGATTTTAAAAGATTTTTCCTATACAATATACCGCATGGTAGCCACGTTAAACATATCCAAAGTCAAGCAGGCATTACTCACTCAAGCTAAGAAGCTTCACTATCTTACCAATGATGAGATTTTAAATCAAATCCCCGAACCGGAAAAACATATTCAAGAAGTTGATGATGTTTTTGATTATCTTTTTGAACATGGTGTTGATGTTTTTGATAAAGTCGAATCAAAAGAAGTCATCGAAATAGAAAAAGAAAAAAATAATTCTGCTGATCTTCTCAGTATGTTATCCCAAAAAGGTAATGTTGATTCGGTCAGAATGTATTTAAAAGAAATTGGAAAAATTAATCTTTTAACCTTTGAAGAAGAAGTTGATCTAGCTCAACAAATTGAAAAAGGTTCTCTTAGTGCTCGTGAAAGTTTAATCAATGCCAATTTACGTTTAGTTGTTTCCATTGCCAAAAAATATATCGGTCGTGGTTTAACTTTTTTAGATTTAGTCCAAGAAGGAAATCAAGGATTAATGCGTGCAGTTGAAAAATTCGATTGGCACCGTGGTTTTAAATTTTCCACTTATGCCACTTGGTGGATTCGCCAAGCCATCACTCGTGCCATCGCCGATCAAGCAAAAACTATTCGTATTCCTGTTCACATGGTTGAAACCATTAATAAAGTTTACAAAGCCACTCGTGCTTTAACTCAAAGATTAGGCCATGAACCAGAAATTGAACAAATTGCCGAAGAAGTGGGAATAACTGTTGAAAAAGTCGAAGAAATTTATCGAATTTCCCAAGATACCACCTCGCTCTCCACTCCAGTCGGTGACGATGAAGACTCATTTTTAGGGGATTTTATCGAAGACACAACTCAGATGTCTCCCTATGAAGAAACTAGTAAAGAATTATTACGAGAATCAATCGAAGAAGTTTTAGGTAGTCTTGATGAACGCGAAACAAAAGTTTTAAGTCTTCGTTTTGGCTTAATGGGGGAAACTCCAAAAACTCTCGAAGAAGTCGGAAAAATTTTCAATGTCACCCGTGAACGTATTCGTCAAATCGAAGCCAAAGCTTTACGAAAACTCCGCCATCCATCCCGCCGTAAAAAACTCCAAGATTATTTGGAATAATGAAAAAACAAAATTTTGAAGGAAAAATTAGAAATTGTAAAAAAGATCTTTGCACTTGTTCTTGTTGTGATGATGATGAAGTTCAGGAATGGATAATTGAATATTTATCTTTTCACGAAAGATTAAAAGATTTTTTAAAAGAAAAAGGGGTTGGTATTAGTTTTATTGGTGATCGAGTCTATTTCAAAAATTGTTCAGACGGTCATCAATGCAAGTTTTTAAAATATTCCTTAAATAAAGATATTGACCCTCGTCCTATCGATTGCAAAATTTACCCTTTTGTTGTCGATTGGAAATCTATTAATTTTGATAAGAAAATAATCAAACTTTATTACTGGGACAATGAATGTCCTTTAGTCACCGAAAATAAAATATCAAATTCATTTAAAAAGAATGTAGAAAATATTTTAAAAAGAGACTTTTCTTATCTTTTTCATGGCGCTCAATTCAAAGTAAAATTTATGGATAAAATATTTCCGGAACATAAAGCCAAGGCTGATAAACTAAAACCTTAATTTTCAAGTACAATAAAATATGCAATATGTCCGAGTTGCCGTCCACGGCCTGATCAAAAAAAACGGCAAAATTTTAGTTACCAAACGCCCATTCGATGATGACTATATGCCTATGCTTTGGGATATTCCTGGTGGCACTATTAAATTTCAAGAAAACGCCAATGATGCTTTAGTTAGAGAAATTAATGAAGAAACAAAATTAAAAGTAAAAATAGGAAATATTATATTTTGTCATGATTTTCCCTCTGGTCCTGAACGTCACCAATTTCAAATGGTGTATGAGTGTGAATATGAAAGTGGAGAAGTAATTCTTAACCCCGACGATCACTATGAATTTAAGTGGGTTTCACTAGATGAAATTGAACAATTACCCAAAATTGCCCTTTTAGAAGAACTATTTAAATTCCTCAAAAAGTAAAAATCAGAATCTTGACAAACTTTGCCAATATATGACATAATATATGTTATGACCACAGTGAACATCTCTATTACCGATAATCAGGCAAAATTTATCGACAAACTCGCCAAAGATTACAATTTTGACAACCGCAGTGAATTAATTCGTAGTTTCATTCGTCTCTTTCAATTTCGCCCACAATTAATTGACGAAGTTATCGGTTTTCCATTCTCGCTTCCAGACACCAACAGTCGTTCAAAAGTTGTTGATAGCTTCAAAGAAACCGGTAAATATTCACCAGAGTTCTTAAAAGATTTAGAAAATGGTTTAAAAAATAGTAAATTTTTTAGCCAAAAATGAATCTAGATTTTTTAAATAAAGATCAAAAGAAATATTTATCTAGTCATAATCTAATTCATAAATTTGAAAAACAATACGATTTATTTTTAAAAAATCCACATCATCCAAGTTTAAATTTGGAAATATTAGAACCAAAAAACCGAGGTATCCATAGTTTTAGAATTGACAGAAAATATCGAGTTATTTTTATTTTTAATCCAGATCAAAATATTGAAATACTATTTATAACCAATCATTACAAGTAATTTTATTTAAAGTCTTCAAAAACAATCGCCTCGGCATTATTTACTTCAACTTTATCAGCAGTTTTTCCCGTAATTTCAGCCACCATTATTTTAATTGGTTCTTCATGACTTACCACTAAAACGGTTGAATTTTCATCTTCCAACTTCAAATCCTCCAAAAAAAGAGTCACTCTTTTAACCAAATGGATTAAACTTTCCACTCCCATTTCTTTATTTACTGCATTGTCTTCATTTAAACTTTCTTTATTAATTGAATCAATTTCTACTCCAGTATATTCACCATAATCTCTTTCTTCAATTAATTTTGACATATAAATTGGCACATCAATTGGATCTTCATCTAAAACATGTTCCAAAGTTTCTCGACACCTAGTCAAAGGTGAACAAAAAATCATATCAATTTTATATTTTTCTTTTAATTCTTTTCCTACCTCTTTAGATTGCTCAATTCCCTTAGCTGTTAATTTTCCACAATCTTGTCCTGCCAAAATATTATTAATATTATCTTCAGTTTCTCCATGTCTTAGTAAAATTAATTTCATGACAAATATTATACCGTAATTTATTTATTTTCTAAATTAGAATCAAATGTTATAATAATGTTCACCATTCCGAAACTTTAGTGAAGGATGGACATTCGCCCTTAGCTCAACGGTAGAGCAATCCGCTGTTAACGGAAAGGTTTTTGGTTCGAATCCAGAAGGGCGAGCGTAATATCACACATATATTTCACATGTATAATTAGATTATGAATTATGACCCAATCAATTTTTCTAAAAATTTAGTCAAAGGAAGAATCGCTGAAACATTATTTGAACAGATGCTTCGTGATGCTGAATGTTTTACAATTTTATCTTTTGGTTATGAAAACATTATTCCAGAACTTGCTCATCGCCAAGATGATATAAGAGCACAAGAAACAATGGAAATAATCAGACGAGCTCCTGATTTTGCTGTAATAAATAATGAGACACATGATGTTTATTTAATAGAAGTTAAATATTTAATGAAACCTGCTGCTAGTACAATTCTTAAAGATGCAGAAAGAATGTTTCAATCTTGGAAACCATCTTATCTATTTTTAGCAACACCAGAAGGTTTTTATTTTGATAAGGCCAGTGACATTGTTAAAAATAATGGAATTATAAAACCGTTTTATCATCCACAAATTTCAAAAGAATTGCAATTAAAATATACTCAACTACTAAATGAGTTTATTGTTCCAACTGAAACGACACCTAAAAACTAATATTGTGATTAGTCAAAAACTCAAAACAATTTCAAAAAGTGAAGAAGAAACAAGAGAATATTTTAAGCGAAAATATAATTGGGATATAGCAGAGGCTGATTATCAAGAAGTTTCTCAGTCCATGTATTACTTAGGTAAAGCGATTTATAGAAGTTTACAATTAGAGTACAAAAGTGACTCAGTCAATATTAAAAATAAGAAAATCATTAGGCAAGATAGCAGAAAATTTGTCTGACGATGAAGTTTTAAAATTAGATACCAAAATGGAGATTTTTGCCAATCTTATTTTAGATAAAATATTATCCTTAACGCCGGAAGAGAGAAAAATACTTAATGATAAAATTAGAAAAGGAAATTCAAGTTATATTTAAAATTAAATTAAAAATAGAATGACATCAAATAACGATGAATTATCAAAAACTTTAAGATGGAGAGTAAAATCTCTTAAAATTTTTGTTAAAGCATTCAAACGATATATCGAAGTCGCATCACCTTTTGTTACTGAGGATAATACTGAGCTGAATAAGGAATATAAAGATATACAAAGATTTCTAAGCTATTTTGAAGAGCAAATAGAAAATGGTGATGGTGATTATGATTTTGTTGATTTAATATTTTTAGGTAAAAGTTGGGGTAAAATTTATGATCTGATGTGGAAATATAATGGTTGGAAAAAACAACTATTTGATGAAAGAGAAAGAATAATCGTTATTAAAGCAGCTCTGGAAGGTGACAAAAAACATCTTGAAGAAATAAATGAAATACTAAATAATGATTGTTGGTCATTATTTAACAGATGTCCAATTTTAATTGATAGTTTTTATAATGTTATTCATCCGAAGACAGATGATCCAATTATTCAACAAGTCTTTAATATTGAAACTTTAAATGGTGTGCTTGCTGGTACAAATAATGGAATAATTACTCAAAACAATGAAAGTAAAAAAGTATTAAAAGCTATACAAGAAATAACAAATATTCTTGAAAAAGAATATCTTGAAAATAAAAATACACCGGAGATACTTTCAAATTTACAAGAGATTCAAGGTGAATTACTTAAACCATTTCCTGATAATTTAAAAATGAAAAAAGCTGCTGATGGACTACAGACGGTTGCAAATATTACTCAGATTGGTTCATTCGCGGTTGCAATCGCACCCCATTTGCAGACAATACAACAATTTATCAGTAAATTTATTTAATAAATCCCGCATACAGCTATTCTTATTTGTTCCAAAGCAGGGAGCATAGACAATTTTTTATCGCACAAACCATCATATTTATTGGTATCTTCCATTAAATCTTTAGGTTCGAACACCACATATTTCTTATCATCAGAGTTTTTAAATTCAACAATGTACTGAAGTGGTTTTGTAAGGTTGATTCCAATGATTTTGTCTTTCAATGTTAGGTTCGAAGATAAAGAAAGCAATATTTGTTTTCTCGTCTCTAAGTCACCATTTTTAAACCAATATTTGGCATAACAAGCAAAGTTAAAAGTTCGTTCTGATAATTCAACCCATTGATTGACTCGATCACCAGTTTGATTCATCTTTTCTTCCAATTCTTTTTTCTCTTTCATTAATGTTTCTTTTTGACTCTTAAATTCATCGTCAGACAATAATTCATTGTCGGTGTTTTGTGGCGATATTTTTAATTTAACTAGGTTATCGATTCTATTAACAACTTTTTTATAGTCTTCTTGGAAAGAATCAATTGAGGCATTACGGCTGACTTTTTCTAAATCATAAAGTCTGTTTAATCTTTTGATCGCCCAATTTTTAAATCTCTCTGAAATTTGAATTTTTCCCAAATATTCTTCAACTTGTTCCATTAATTTTTCTTCAGTGACACACCCTTGAGTACAGTGAGGGTTTTTACTTTTAGCACAGTGGTAGTAAGTGTAGTGAAGTAATTTTGGATTAACCATATTTTCAATCAAAGTTTCACATTTTGGACAAGCTTTTTTATTCATTGAGGCAAATTTCTGTTTACAAACAGGGCAGATTATTTGAAACTTTTCTTCAGCAGTAATGGCACCGCCACATTCATTGCATTTAATTAACCCAGATGCAAAAAATTCTCTTGTGTGTGGTCGAGGACTACAACCTTTTCCGAGCAATATTTGTACTCTATCAAAGTCTTGTCGTGTAATCATCGGTTCATGTTTACCTTTATAAATTTTTCCAGCATATTCAAACTCTCCAAAATAAAAAGTATCTTCAAAGATTTTATAAATTGTTGATCGTGGCATTGGCTTACCACCATATCGTCCATTTTCAGGAGATCGATATCCCATTTCAGTATTAATATATCTTTGAATCTTTGGTGGTGACCATGCACCAGTCAGCATTAACTCCCAAGCCTTTTTTATGATTTGGAATCGAATTGGATCAGACTGAATTTTTTTATTTCCTTTACTAGAATAGCGATCATTCATATAGCCTGGTTTTGCCCCACTTGGTAACCACCCCATTTCAGCCTTAGTTTTTAATCCACGTTTTACATTTCTTGAGAGGTCGAGAATAAATTGATTTGCCATACCTCCCTCTACATAAAGCATCAAATTATCGATCGTAGTATATGATTTTTGAGGAGTGACAATAACTACTTCTTTATCATTTACTGCCCATGTTATTGCACCCATATCGATTGGGTTACGATATAGACGATCTAACTTCCAACAAACAATTCCATTAATTTCTCCAGTTTGTACTCTAGCCATCATTTTGGCAAATATTGGTCGCCCTGGTGCTTTTGCGGATTTTGATTCAGTGTAAATGTCTTCTTTCTCAACCTTAATGCCACTTCTTTTTGCCAATTCTTTAAGTTCATTTAATTGGCTATCAATAGAAAGCACCTGTTTATCTTCAGTGTCAGTCGATTTTCTAGCATAAATGACATATTTCATATTTTCCATAATTGTATATTTATCCTATCTTTAGCCTAAATATATTATATCGGATACCCAAATATAATCCAAGGTTAAAAAGGTACCTCCTCATCAGAAAAACTACTATTATCATTAGTTTTGTTAGATTCCTTTAAATTACTATTAATATCAACATTAGAAGAACTATTAGAAAAACTATTTTGGGTTTGTTTACTTGCACCATTAGAATTATTGTTTTCGCCATTAAAATTCCATCTATCTACTTCAGAAAAATCAATCCAATCATCGTCAGCATTTTTAACAGAAACAACTTTTATTTCGTAAAAACTTTCTTCTTTTTTTAAAATTAACTCTTTTTTTAATAATTTATTCATTACTCTTGAAACTTTCGTTATTGACCATCGGGTCATTCTAGAAAGGTCAGCAAGAGTAACCTCTACATGTTTATAATTTTTATGTCTTTTATCCCAGTCATAAAGTGCATTTAATAAATCCCATAATCTATATTCAGAATCATCTAACTTAAATTTAAGTGCAGTCAAATGTCTGTCTCTCCTCAAAAATTGGAACCCCTTTTCTAGTCGATAAGCCTTACTACTTGTCTTCATTTTCCTTTTTTGGCATTGCTTTATAAATCACTTGAAAAAGATTTAAAAGCCTTTGCCCTTGTTCTTCTGCCACATCATCGCCAATTTCCTCGCCAAACTCAGCAAGCCATATTTCTTTGAATTCGTTGAGGTCTTGTTGGTTTAACATTTCGACAGTTAATTAATAACTGTCATATTATGAATCTGTGGAAAGTTACGAGATATGAACAAGTGAACAGGTGTTACATGTCCACAGCGAGAAGTTTTTTATATCTTTGAATTGATCGTTTTACCCCTTCAACACCAGACACACTCGTTAAAGGATTATTTAATTTCATCTGTTGTTGTTTTTCTTTTTCTGATAATTCTGATAATGCAATTTGGGCATAACTTTCGCCTTTTACATTTCGCCAATACCAATGTCGATCACGTTTAATATTAGTTATATTTTTTGGGTCTTTTAACTCCTTATATATCGGACTCCACAACTCATCTGGCACCAACTCAAACATTTTCTTTTTATAAGTTTCAAACTTTTTATCAAACAATTCGTTTAATTCTTTTTTGGTCGTAAACTGATCTAAAATAATTGTCATAGTAGTACCAAGAGGATATTTAAACCATTTTTGACTATCATAAATCTTGAATTTCACTGGTTTATAATCTTTTAAAGTCACTTTATTTGATAACGTTGCGGCTAACATTACGGATTCAAAACTGGCTGGTCTAGAATACTTTGTAGCCAAAAAAGTAATATCGTCTCGTAGTTGTTCAAATTCCTCAGTTGTCGTTTGTTGTAGCCGTTCTGGTGAAGCCAAATAACTATTAAATATAGTCCTAAGTTCCATTATTTCTTTCAAACAATCAAGTCTGTCTAATACTGTCACTAATTGAAAATATCGATGATTTTCAAATCGATCATCGACTTCTATTGGGTCAAGATTCATTGATATTAATTTTTCTGTCTTCACTACACAATTTTAGCCTATGATGACACGACATTGGAGGTATAATCAAATCATCTAATAATATTAATGTTTGAAAAATGAGCAATAAGATTTATATAAAGCAAGTTAATATTGAAAACTTTAAATGTTTTAAAGGTAATTTTAATTTACCTTTAAATGAAGGCCTTAATATTATTGTCGGCGACAATGAGGCAGGTAAATCTACAATTTTAGAAGCAATTCATTTGGCATTAACAGGATTATTAAATGGAAGATATTTAAAAAACGAATTAACACAGTATCTGTTTAACCACGAAGTAGTCGATGAATATATTAAAAAAGCAAATACGGGAGATAACCCACCACTGCCATATATTTTAATCGAAGTTATTATTGCAGGCGAGGATTTATCAAAATTTGAAGGAGATAACAATTTTGAAGGGAAAAAAGAGTGTGGTATTTCTTTCAAGATTGGATTTGATGATAAATATAAACCAGAGTATGAAGAATTTATTAAAAATGGAGACATTAAAACTATTCCTATTGAATATTATGATATTTTTTGGACTTCCTGTGCTCGTGATAATATCACCGCAAGGAGCATACCAATTAAGTCTGCACTAATAGATTCTTCAAGTAATCATTATGAAAACGGCTCTGATATTTATATTTCAAGAATTATTAAAGATAATTTAGAAGAAAAAGATAAAGTAAATATATCTCAAGCATACAGAAGAATGGTGGATAGCTTTATGTGTGATAATTCCGTAAAAGAAATTAGTAAAAAAATTAAAACTGATGCAAATATTTCCACAAAAAGAGTTGAATTGTCGGTTGGTTTGTCGTCAAAAAACAGTTGGGAAAGTAGTTTAATGACTTACTTTGATGACATACCATTTCACTACATTGGGAAAGGGGAGCAATGTATCGTAAAGACAAAATTAGCTCTAAGTCATAAAAAATCACAAGAAGCAAATATTCTTCTTCTTGAAGAACCAGAAAATCATCTTTCACATACAAAACTTAATCAATTAATTAATGAAATCAAGGAAAGTAATAGTGAAAAACAAATAATAGTTTCCACTCATAGTAGTTTTGTGGCAAATAAATTAGGATTAGGAAATTTAATTCTATTAAATAATAAAAAAACAGTAAGATTAAATAATTTAAATGATGATACTAAAATTTTTTTTGAAAAACTCTCAGGATATGACACACTTCGTCTTATACTTTGTCAAAAGGCTATTTTAGTGGAAGGAGATTCTGATGAATTAATAATTCAAAAAGCATTTTTAATTCAAAATGGTATGTTACCAATTGAATGCAACAAAGGAATAGATGTTATCTCTGTCGGAACAACATTTTTGAGATTTTTAGAAATTGCAAAAGAAATTGATAAATCAGTAGTAGTGGTGACAGATAATGATGGAAAACCAGATGGTGTAAAAAATAAATATACAGATTATCTCGGTGAAAATGCCAAAGATTCTATCAAAATTTGTTTCGATGAGGATGTTGATACTGGAGTATTGGAGATTGATGGAAAAGCTTTTAATTACAACACCCTTGAACCAAAAATGTTAAAAGCTAACAGCTTAGATTCTCTTAATAAAATTTTTGGAACAAATTACCAAAATACTGATGATTTACACAAATATATGCATGCGAAAAAAACTGAATGTGCTCTGAAAATATTTGAAACCAAAGAAATTGTAAAATTTCCAAAATATATTCAAGACGCAATAGCATAGATATGCACGGTAATAATAAATTAATTATTGCTGTTGCCGGCTCTGGTAAAACAACCTTTCTTATAAATGAAGCACTTAAGAAGAAAGATGGCCACATACTTATAACTACTTATACAATTGCAAATTGTGAAGAAATAAGAAAAAAAATTATTAAAAAAAGTGGTTATATTCCTCAAAATATAGAAATACAAACTTGGTTTTCACTTCTAATTCAACATGGAGTAAAGCCATTCCAGTCACATTTTGATAAAGGATTATCAGACTTTAAAATAAAAGGACTACTTTTAACTAATACAAAATCTGCAGTTAAATATACGAACTCAAAAGGGATACCAGTCTGTTATGAAGAATCTGAAATAAAAAAACATTTTTTTACACCAAACAATAGAATCTATTCTGATAAACTCGCAAAGTTTGTTGTCGGTGGTGGAGATAGATTTAGAAAAACAAAAGAAAGAAAATTTTTTGTCGATCTTATGATTAATCGGCTATCAAAAATTTATTCAGATATTTATATTGATGAAGTTCAAGATCTGGCTGGGTATGATTTGATTTTTTTACAATACCTTTTTAAAAGTTCAATCAATGTTTTGATGGTTTGTGACCCAAGGCAAGTAACATATTTAACTCATCATGAAACAAAGTTTAAACAATATAAAGATGGAAAAATTAAAGAATTTATCAAAACTGATAACAAAAAATATTTTAAGGATGAAGATATTGACGAAACTTCCCTAAGGGTTTCACATAGAAATAATAATGCTATCTGTAAATTGTCTTCAAAATTATTTCCAGAATACGTTTATTCTGAACCTTGTACTTGTTTTGAATGTAGAAAATCTGACAGTGAAGATCACATTGGAGTTTTTATAGTCAAAAAATGTGATGTCAAAAAATATCTTTCCACTTATAATCCAATGCAGTTAAGAGACAAAAAAACAGTATTGGTTAATGAAAAATTTGATGTTGCAAATTTTGGCGAATCCAAAGGATTAACTTTTAATAGAGTTCTTATTTATCCAACAAAAGAATTTATCAAATGGTTAAAAGACGATAAGTATAAGTTAGCCCCAACAAGTAGATCGAAATTCTACGTCGCCATAACAAGAGCAATTTACAGTGTCGGAATTATTTGTGATGAAAAAATAGAGATTGCAGATGTGAATGAATTTATAAATACATTACCAAATTAATAGTTCTTTCTATAATCTAAATAACTCCGAAACATCAACTTTCAATTTTTTAGCAATCTTTAAGAGTACTTCCATTGATGGATTTATTCTTCCTTGTTCAATGTGGCCGATATGAGTTCTACTTAAACCCAAAGCTTCAGCAAATTCTTCCTGACTCTTGTAGCCAATTTGTTTTCTTAGTTTTTGAATAGTCTTTCCCAACCTTTTAGTAACCTTTCTCTTTGTTATAACCATGCTTGGATTATGTCTAGCTATGAGGAGAAACTCTACTAGCTTAAAGCGAGCAATTAGGTATAAATAATGTATAATCTCGTTTAGAAGTCCTATTACAAATTTTTTAATATAAACAATATGACCAACCCTTATTGGGACAAGATTAAAAAAACTGTGTCAGAGATTGATAATCTTGTTAATAACAATTCAAAGAAAGACATCCAATTTAAGAAACCAACAAAAATATTTTTTGGCAAAAAATGTCTCAAGTGTAATAGTCGTAATGTCAAAACTATAAAAGCTGGATTTATGAAACATCTAATGCAACAAAATGTTGCCATTTGGGTACCAGGAGCCAAAATATCAAAACCTTTAAATGTTTGCCGTGATTGTGGTTTCTCTTGGGAAGACCGTTAATTGTCTCGTAGCCGAGACAGATGAAATAGTAAGTACCAATTTATATACTATTGTATAGGACTATATAATATATAATGGAAACATAGGTAATAACTCTCAGGAAGTCGTTTGAAAAATAAAGCAGACTCAATTATAGATTTAACTATTAAAACTTATTCTACGAGGCTACATGAAGCCACAATAGTGTTCTTAATTAAATACCAAGAATAGTTTTGTTGATTATCATTAGTTTCACTTGGAAAGATAAACATTTGTCACGCAGGCGTGACAAATTAAAAACATGTTCAACTTGGGTCCTTGTTTCCCAAACAAAACACAAATATAATTAAGAAGATGAATAGTAAATTTACTTTTATAGATCTGTTTGCTGGTATCGGTGGATTTAGAATCGCATTAGAAAGATGTGGTGGTAAATGTTTAGGTTTTTCTGAAATAGAACCCAAAGCTATTGAGACCTATAAAGAAAATTTCATAAAAAAGAATGACAATGAGTGGGAACTTGGCGATATACAAAAAATAAATAAATTACCTACACCAGTTGATGTAATTGTCGGTGGTGTGCCGTGTCAGTCTTGGTCTGTCGCTGGGAAAATGAGAGGATTTGAAGACCCACGCGGTAAATTATGGCACGATGCTATAAGATTAGTGAAATTAAACAGACCAAAAGTTTTTGTATTTGAAAATGTCAAAGGATTAGCCGATCCAAGAAATAAAGAGAATTTAAATCTTATAGTTAATAGTTTTAAAGAATTAGGTTATACCATACCAACTCCTCAACTTTTAAATTCATATGATTTTGGTCTTCCACAAAATAGAGAAAGAATATTTATTGTTGGTTTTAACAATGATGTCATTTCTGATTTAAATTTTTCTTATCCCAAAAAACGTAATATTGAATTTAGATTATCAGATTTTCTAGATGGTCTTGAACAAAAAACCGTTATAAAGAAAAAAATAAATCCAAAAGAATTATTTGACGGTAAAATACCTCTATCAAGAAATAAATTTCAAGTAAATGATGAATTAAATGATTTTTTTGTCTTTTGTGACGCTAGGAATGGTCACAGTACTATTCACTCTTGGGACCTTATTCCAACTAGTAATAGAGAAAAAGAAATTTGTTATGCCATAATGAGAAATCGTAGAAAAAAAGTTTATGGGGAAAAAGATGGTAACCCATTAGGATTTAAGGATATTGATGACCTAGTTTCTAACCTTAAAAAAGAAGAATTAGAAGGGTTAGTTCTTAAAAGAATACTTAGAAAAGTAGAAGGTGGAAAATTTGACTTGGTAAACTCAAAAAATTCTTCTGGTATTAATGGAATCTATCGGGTATTTTTACCAAATTCAAAAATATTTTCTACTATCACTGCCACTGGAACTCGTGATCATGTCGCTACTGTCACAATAAGTGGTCGCACCCCAGAAGAATATCGACGAAATTTCATTAAAAAAGTGTATGAAAAAGGGAATTTTAGACAAATTACTCCAAGAGAGGCCGGATTATTACAGGGGTTTGGACATAATTTTAAACTTAACAGACAAGATAGAATCTCCCTTAAACAATTTGGTAATGCTGTTTCAGTAAATGTTGTCTATGCTCTAATGGAATCTATAATTAAGACTGGTATTTTTTGAATAAATAAGCCATAATCAGGATGTGATAAGCGAAAAACAAAAAAGTGAATTTTTATTGCGTTTAGGTAAATGGGTAACCGATGATTTTGCCAAAAAATATGAGAATAATATTAGAAAATGTTCAAAATTATCAGAGTTTAAGGTTAATCCGCTACTTTTACCATTTCTTTCTCTCACTTTTACTGGGAATGTTGATCCAGAAAGTTTAGCCAAAGTCCTAGTTTACCCACGAGTACTCAGCACTTCAATTACCACTACATTTGGAACAGGATTACAGAGATTTATAACTGATGCTTGGAATGAAATCTGTGGAGGATCTGGTTTATCTGGAATCGATATAGAATTTACAGATCAGATTGAAGGTGGTAAAAAATATGCTCAAATTAAACTTGGGCCAAATACCATTAATAAAGATGATGTGAAGACTATTACTGATCATTTTAAGGGTGCACTTAATTTAAGTAGGACAAATAATCTTAAAATTAAACACGAAGACTTAGTTGTTGGTGTTGTTTATGGTAAAGAATCGG
This sequence comes from Candidatus Shapirobacteria bacterium, assembly GCA_041661765.1. GTDB lineage: Bacteria > Patescibacteriota > Microgenomatia > UBA12405 > UBA12405 > WARW01. The sequence goes on from JBAZTV010000001.1 coordinate 247,437, forward strand.
AGAAGAACGCCAACCTTAAAAAATTAGATACAGAATACACAGTCTTAATAGGTCAAGATTTTTGGTATCACTTAACTGGTGACAAGGATTTTTATAATGAAATGAAGAAAACAATATTTACCTCGTCAGAAAAAATATGTCTAAAAGATGATATTGAAAAAGCTATTAAAGAACTATCAAAATCTATTAACAAAGACAGAATTTTATCAGCTTAATTTAGTGTCACGACACAATATTTTATTTTTTTATTTTTATTAATTGTCTCAGCGTCGAGACAATTTTCACGCCAGCGTGAAGAATAGACTATTAAAGTTTTCAAGGTTTTTCCCATTTCCAAAGAAGTGACTACGATACAAAGTGGCGAATCAAAAAACAGAATTTCCGAACAGGGGGTGTTTCAAAGTTTTCGGCTTTGCAATAAACAGACTAACAGTATTCAAGTTTAACCATAGATTTATAAACATATTATTACTATCTATAACAAACTAATACATATCTAAAAATTAGCTACAAATTAGCAATTAATTCCAGTCATGTTAAACGTTGGTAATGGTTCATAGTGAGTCATATTGTAGGTTCGGATATCGTCTATTACGCAGAGCACAATGAATTTTACAGAATGGTTTTCTATACTATCAATAATTGTTGGAATTATACTCTTTGGTTGGGATATTTATTTACTTGGTGAATCAAAAAAACAGAAGGCAGTTTTTGACAAAGAAAAAGAAATTCATAAATCTCAAGTAAAAATATGGCAACATTATGCAAATGGACTCAGCAATTCTCTATTAAATTTAGGATTTTCTGCAGAAAGAGAACAAAATTCAAAATTAGAACAGGCGATTAAATCATTACAGACAGTATCATTTTATCTTTATAAATCATTAAATGAAGAAAGATTATTTTCCGAAGAAGAAATAAAAAAACAACAACTAGAAACAGAAAGTCAGTATAAACAATTTTTTAATAAACCTAAAGTAAGTACAGAAATTCCACTAGACAAGTAAGATTTTTCTTCACATTTGGTCTAAGACGACTAGTATTTTGGTATAATCAAAGTATGTCCAAGAATCCTATTATTAACGCCTTCAGCGCTTCAGTGTATATCATCCTCGTTGTCACTATTATGACCTTTGTGACAAAACCTTTACAAAATAAACCCGACACCTTTTTCGCTCCAATCACATTTTTATCACTGCTTACTCTTTCTGTCGTTGTAATGGCATTTCTATTTTTTTACCAACCACTGCAGCTTTTTATTGAAGGAAAGAAAAAAGAAGCGGTAAACCTTTTTGTCAAAACTGTTGGTATATTCGCAGCATTTACGGCTGTGATTTTGATACTGCTTTTTTCTGGTCTAATCTAGATTAGGGTAATAAAAATTATTTACCTAACCTTTCCAATATTTGTTTCATTTGACCAATCTCTGATTGCTGAGAGGGAATAATTTTTTGACACAATTGTTTAATTTCAGGATCATCAAAAGATGCGTTCTTACACATTAATATTGCTCCAGAATGATGAGGAATCATAGATTTTAAAAATTGCTTATTATCTATTGCAGTCTGTTTTCTAATAAAAATAAAAAATAATATAAATATAGAAATACCGACACACATTAAAACATTTTTAGTTAAGTTTTTATACATAACACCCATAAATAAAATTTCCAAGATCAACATCGGAGCAGTCATAATTCCGGCCATATATAATTGATTTAAATTGGGGTATATATCAACAAATTTATAAACCATAACATACATTAGTATGTACATAGCCAAAAAATGGAGAAATACCATCAGTGATAAACCGACAAAAGAAGTATGTTTCATAATTATCGTTTTAATTTTTTATTAGTTTTAACCCCAAATAATTTATAGACTAAGCAAAATCCAGTTAATCCAGTAAAGATCGCTAATATCCCAATTACCAAAGCTACTATTTGTAGTGTTCCAGTAAATACAAATAAAGCCAGCCATAAGACCACCACTCCTACTACCAATCTTATTTTTTTATCCGTTTTACTTTCATTTTGTTGAAACATATTTTTATTTAATTAATAATTTTTATCATCTACTTTTAATGATTCCATAAAATTATTAAATTTTCTTCAACATTTTTAAAAACAGTTCTGCTCAACGAGCCAATCAAACCTCACCCATATCTTTAAGGATTTTTTTATAGAAATATTTTTTATAAAGAATTTAGATTATACTTTGTATATGAACAAACAATTTTTCAAAGATGCTCTAGATTGGGGATTTTTACTGTGGTTATCTGGTTATGTTCTCGGCATTATTCTTTTTATGATTATTCCCAAACCATATCTCGGTTGGATTATTATGCCAATTGGTAGTGCGTTTACACTTTGGGTTTTATTTAAAAAAATAAAAAATAATTCTCTTAAATATTATTTTTTATTAGCTTTTAATTGGGCATTAATCGCTATCATTTGTGATTATTTTTTTCTGGTAAAACTTTTTAAATCCACCGACTATTATTCATTTCATATTTATCTCTATTATTTCCTAACTTTTGTCTTTCCGTTATCTGTTGGTTTGTACAAGAACATTGGTAAAAAAAGATAATTGTATTATCATAAAGAAATGAAAACAGAAAATAAAAAAACAGAATGTTGTTGTGAAGAAAAAATCGTTGTTAAAAAAAATAAGTGCCATTGTACTAGTGGTGGTTCTAACGCAATTTATGGGTTGGGAGTTATTGGTGCTCTCTTTTATTTTCTAAATACTGCTACCAGTTTTAGTTTAGTTTTAATTGGAATTGGAAAATCAATTTTTTGGCCAGCTATTTTGATGTTCAAACTACTGACTTATCTTCAGATGTAATTTTTTAACATTAAATTCTTGCCAAATAATTTTAAAAGTCGTATCATATGAACATGCATTCATATGATAATAAGGAATTATCTACCTTACTTAAATTAATTTCTGAGAACAGCCGTCTTCAAATTTTATATCTTCTCCAAAAAGGGGAGTATTGTGTTTGTAAATTAATAAAAGAAACCAAATTATCTCAAAGTCTTATTTCTCATCATCTAAAAGATCTAAAAAATGTAGATTTAGTTTCCAAAAGAATTGATGGTAAATGGTCTCATTATTCTCTTACTCCAAAAGGTCAAGAAATTACTAATTTAATTTTTAAAATAAAAATATGAAAATCCAAGTTTTAGGTTCAGGTTGTCCAACCTGTAAAAATCTTTACGAATTAACTAAAACTGCTGTTTCAGAGTTGGGGATTGATGCTGAAGTTGAATATTCAACCGATATTTCCAAAATTATTGAGCTTGGTGTCATGCAATCACCAGTTCTCACTATTAATAATAAGGTTACTATGCTTGGATCTGGTAGTTTAGAAAAAATTAAAGAAATTATTAAAAAAGCCTAACTATGGACATTTTTTACCCAATCCAACTTTTAGCCAATTATATCTCCCAAAATCCAGCCATTAATTTCTTTATTTACGACACCATTAAGATTGGCCTTCTTTTAGTTTTTATTAATTATTTAATGGCCATTACTCGCTATTATTTTTCTATTAATAAAACTAGAGATTTATTAATCAAAAGACGTTGGTTTGGTCTTGATTATTTATTTGCCGCACTTTTAGGAGTGGTTACTCCTTTTTGCTCTTGTTCTTCAATTCCTTTATTTATTGGTTTTTTAAGTGCCGGAATTCCACTTGGAGTAACCTTTGCCTTTTTAATTGCCTCACCATTAGTCAACGAATCATCTTTAATTTTATTCCCCGCTCTCTTTGGTTGGCAAACAACCATTATTTATAATGTTGCTGGAATTATTTTAGCCGTAGTTGGTGGCATGATTATTCAAAAATTACATTTAGAAAAATATATTAATCACCAATTATTGAAATATAAATGTCGTTGTGACATTGAAGCTGAAAATGGTGGTCAAAAAATAAAATTAAAAAAACTTCTCGGTTATTGGTGGGCTGATGGTTTCAAAATTACCAAAAGTATTTTCCCTTATGTTCTTTTAGGTGTTGGTCTTGGAGCTATTATCCATGGTTTTGTTCCAGCCAATTTTTTTGAAAAATATTTATCAATAAAAAGTTGGTGGACAGTTCCACTTGCTACTCTTATTGGTGTTCCTCTTTATGCCAATTCAGTTACAGTTATCCCAATTATTGAAGCCCTTATTAACAAAGGTGTACCAATGGGAACCGCTCTTGCTTTTATGACTGCTACCGTTGCACTATCTTTACCCGAGGCTCTAATACTCAAAAAAGCCATGAAGTGGCAATTATTAGCCATATTTTTTGGTGTTACCACCATTGGTATTATGTTAATTGGTTATCTTTTTAATTTTATTCAATATAATCCAAAAGAAAAAATAGCCTCAGTTAATCAACAGCCCATTCCTGCTAAAACAGTAAATACCTCTCTGCCTTCTGGTTCTGAAAAAATTGAAGTTTTTGTTTTTCATACCACCAATCGTTGTCTTTCTTGTATTAATATTGGCAAATATACTAAGACAGTTATTGAAGAAAAATTCCCTCAAGATTTCAAATCTGGAAAAATTACTTTTAGGGAAGTAAATATTGACTTGCTAGAAAATTTTAAAATGGCTCAAGAATATAAAGTTAGTGGCTCAGCTCTTTTTATTAATGCCATTAAAGATGGCAAAGACAATCACGAAGAGGATACAACTGTTTGGCGTTTGGTTACCAATGAGGCTCAAATGAAGTCTTATTTTGAAGCCAAATTAAGAAAATTACTTTAATCTATGGAATGGCTAAATTATTTAATCGATACCTACAATATTCCACTTCTGTCTGCTTTTCTGATTGGAATAATGGCTTCCATTAGCCCTTGCCCCTTAGCAACCAACATCACCGCCATCGCTTTTATTTCCAAAGATATTAAAAGTTCACGTCAAACTTTATTAAATGGTCTTTTTTACACCTTAGGTCGAGGAATTAGCTATACATTACTTGCCACTCTCATTTATTGTGGTCTTTCATCCTTTTCCATTTCCTCAATTTTTCAGGGTTGGGGAGATAAAGCTCTTGGTCCAGTTCTAATTTTAATTGGCTTAATTATGGCTGATATTATTAAAATTAATTTTAAAAATAGCAATCCAAAAATTGAGCAATTAAAACTTTGGTTATCTAAAAAAGGTTATATTGGTTCACTTCTTTTAGGCATGCTTTTCGCTTTGGCTTTCTGTCCTTACAGTGGAGTCTTATTCTTTGGAGTTTTAATTCCCATGGTTTTAAAATCTAACGAAAGTCTTTTATTATCACCATTATTTGCACTTGGGACAGGATTACCAGTCATAGTTTTTTCTTTTATCATTGCTTTCAGCGCCAATAAAATTGGTTCAACTTTTTCTAAGGTTTCTCAAGTAGAAAAAATAATCCGAAAAATCACCGCCACGATTTTTATTATTATCGGGATCTATTATTTGAAGAATTTATTGCTTTAATCTTTTTGTTCTTTCTTGATAGTTTTCCAGTGGTAGAGATAAACAGGGATACCAATTAGGATCATTGATAACGAATTTGAAAATTGTCGCTTACGTTGGTTTGATTGTTCTTGTTGATTTCTTTTTTCCATCTCTTCTGGAGAAATTGTTTGTTTTTCTTGGATTACTGGATCACTATAGTAAGTATATTCAGAAACTTTAAAAACATAATTTTTCATTCCCAAATCAACCAGCTGAACACTTCCGATTATAGTAATTAAAAGACCTACAAAGGAAAATAAGTATAGATATAAAAGACGGATATTAAATTTCATTATTATAAAAAGTATAACATTTAAATAATTTCCCAAATTTACTTAAAATGATAAGTGGGCTGACATACAGTTTTTATTATTTTTTAATAAATATTTTTTTATTATAGATTATAATAATTCCATGATTTATCATGGACTTTCAAAAAATGAAGCTGTTGAACTTCAAAAAAAATATGGGAAAAATATTTTACCAATCAAAGACAATTTTTCTCGACCACTAATATTTTTTTCTCAATTTAAAAGCCCGTTAGTTTATATCCTCATTATTGTTGCCATAATCTCCCTATTATTTGGTGAATTTTTTGATGCCTCATTAGTTGCCGTTGTCATTTTTATTAATTCCCTCATGGGTTATTATCAAGAGTTAAGTAGTCAAAAAACCCTTATCTCACTGAGAAATATTTTACAACCCACAGCCTTAGTTATTCGTAACGGTTCTAGGCATGAGATTAATATTCAAGAATTAGTACCAGGAGATATTATTGCTTTAAATGCTGGTGACAAAATTCCTGGAGACGGCATTCTATTAGACGGAATTAGTTTATTGGTTGATGAATCAATCTTAACCGGCGAAAGTAAAGCTATTGAAATTTCATCGGATGATAAAAATCATCCTGGTTTATTACGCATGGGAACCACTGTTCTTTCTGGTAAAGGAATTATGAAGATAGAAAAAATTGGAGTTGAAACAGAAATGGGTAAAATTGGAAAATCACTTTCTGAAATCATAGATGAAAAAACTCCTCTCCAGAAAAAACTTGAAGTTTTTTCTAATCAATTAGCCAAAATTATTATAGTAGTTTGTTCCATAATATTTTTGGCTGAAATATATCATCATTTAAATTTATGGGAAGCTTTACGTTTGGCGTTAATTTTATCCGTTGCTGCTATTCCAGAAGGTCTACCAATTGCCGTAACAGTAATATTAGCCATTGGTATGAAAAAGATTTTAAAAAAACAAGGTCTGGTCAAAAAACTTCTTTCCATTGAAACGTTAGGATCAACATCAGTCATTTGCACTGATAAAACTGGTACCCTCACCGAAGGAAAAATGAAAGTTGTTAAAACTAATTTTGAAGATGAAATCAAAGCCCAATTATCAATGATTTTAGCCAACGAGCAAAGAGACAGTTTAGAAATTGCTTTATGGGATTTTGTTCAAAAAAAAGGTCAGTTAAATCCGAACAAAATTTTAGAATCCACCCCTAAAATATACGAAGAACCTTTTGATAGTATCAAAAAATATTCATTAACTATAACCAAATCAGGAGGCAAGGAAACTGCTTACATTATTGGAGCGGCTGAAATTGTTTTGTCTTTTTGCGATCTTTCAAAAAATGAAAAACAAAAAATTTTAAAAGAAATTGAAACTTCAGCTAATTTAGGATTAAAGGTTTTAGGTATGGCTTATAAAGAAATTGGTAATCTCAAAAAAACTGAAAAATTTATTTGGCTAGGTTTGTGTGGTATCGAAGATCCTTTACGATCTGGAGTCAAAGAAACTATAAAAAAAGCCTTATCGGCCGGAATAAATATCAAAATTGTTACTGGTGATTATCGTAAAACAGCCGAGGAAATCGCCAGACAACTCGGTTTTGATGTTAATTCCAAAAATTCGATTGAGGGGGTTGAAATCGAATCAATGTCAGACGCAAATCTTTCAGAAAAAATAAACCAAATAATTGTTTTTTCTCGTATTACCCCTCAACAAAAATTACGTATTGTCGAAATTTTACAAAGGAAAGGTGAGATTGTTGCTATGACCGGAGACGGAGTTAATGATGCTCCTGCTTTAAAAAAAGCCAATATTGGAGTCGTCATTGGGACAGGTACTGAAGTTGCTAAGGAAGCGGGTGATCTAATTTTATTAGATGGCAATTTTGATACCATTGTGTCAGCGGTAGAAGAAGGTAGGAGAATTTTTTCTAATATTAAAAAAGTTGTTGTCTATGTTCTTTCCAATTCTTTTGTTGAAATATTTTTAATTTTTGGTACCACCCTATTAAATATTCCAATCCCTTTAACCATAGTTCAAATTCTATGGATTCATTTAATTTGCGATGGACCTCCCGACATTGCTCTTGGTTTTGAACCAAAAGAAACTGACTTGATGAAACAAAAACCAAAAACAATCAGAAACGAAAAAATTTTATCTCCAAAAATGAAATTATTAATTTTTGGAATTAGTTTTTTAATCGGTGGCCTATCTCTTTTTATTTTTAATTATTTTGCCATTTCATCAGGAAATTTAATCTTAGGACGAACCTTAGTTTTTGCTATTGCCGCTACTGTTAGTCTCATTTATATTTTTTCTTTTAAAAATCTTAAAAAACCAATTATTAAAACCGAAAATTTTTTTGAAAATAAGGTTTTATTCTTTTCAGTTTTATACGGTTTTATTCTAATTTTTGCTGCCATTTATGTGCCATTTTTAAACCAAATATTAGGCACTGTACCTCTTAATTTATTTCATTGGCTTATTGTTTTCAGTGTTGGCATTTTTGCCACTTTAATTGTTGAAATAAGTAAAATCTTTTAAAAAAGTTCTCTAGCTTTATTTTGTTTCTTTTTATCACTATAATTTCAGTTAGATGCATCTAATCACTATTTTAGTGTTATTGCCTGTAATCCTAAATTTATCACTTTATTTATCCTGGTCTGTTTTTGGTTTAAATATTTTTTCTTCCCTAATAGCTATAATTATTACTTTATTTATTATCATTTTTTATTCCCAAAAAAAATTTTCTCAATTAAAAAAGAACCTAATCAAAAAAATATATATTCTACCTTTACTATTAATAATTGGAAATATTATTCTAATCGCCGCTGTTTTATCTCCTTATTTCCAATTAATTAAAATTGATAATTTTATTTCACTTGCCACTAGCAGTGTCACTGACCTTTACAAACATTCTTATGTGGTTACTTCATTACAAACTTTTGGTTTGCCACTACATCATCCATATTTCCCTCCAGCTTCTTTTTCTTATTATTATGGTTATTATCTAACTCCAGCTCTTTTTTCTTATTTTTTACCTCAATTTCAAAATTATTTTTTATTCTTTTACATTATTTTCACTGATTTTATTTCTCTTCTCATTCTTTTTTTTATTATCACCAAATTCATTAAAAATAATTTTTTAAGATTTATTTCTTTATGTTTAGTAATTTTTGGCATGGGTCTCGACATTTTCCCTATGTTCCTCGATGGCCGATTAAATCATCCTGATCTTATCGAAATGTGGTCTATTAGCAATCATTTAGGACTAAGAATCGACAACACTTTCGTTTCTCTTTTATGGACACCTCAACATTTTTTTGCCGCCGCTGTTTCTTCTTTTTTTATTTATAAAATTATTACCAGCAAAACTTCTTCCTGGATTTTAATTTCTCTTTTTTCTTTTGTTTTTTTATCTAGCGCTTTTGTTGCTCTTTCCTTAGCTTTTATTACTTTTCTAATATTTATTATTTTTCCCCAAAAACGTAAATCTATTTTTATAGTTGGTCTTTTTTCTATTGTTTTACTTTTACCCTATTTTTTTAGTGTCGCTCAAAAGGGCGGGGGGATATTTCAGTTTTACCATTTTTATCCCTATTCATTTGTTGCCCAAAACCAAGTCCTTAATTATTTTCTAACCTTGCTTTCTGATTATGGCTTCCTCTTTCTTATTTTACCTTTTTTAATTCCTGTTTTTATTAAAAAAATAAAACCAACCCGCACATTAGCTTTACTTTTAGCTATTTATTTACCTGTAGTTATTACTTGTTTTATTTGCAGTACCGGCTATAACGATTTTGCTCTTCGTAGCACCATTTTACCTCAACTATTAGTAATAATATTTTTTATTAAAGCCGTCGAAATAATTTCCAACAAATTTATTAAATATTTTTTAATTGCCATTATTCTTTTAAATTTGATTATTTCCTCTTCTGGTTTTCTTTTTGAATATGCCAGTCGTTGGAAAAGTCGTCAAATTCTCGACCCTTATGCATCAGAGTTAATTCTCAAACTTCGTTCCATCAAAGACCCTGTAATTTTTGCCGCTATTGGCCAAAATGAATGGATTTTTCAAATTCCTCCTTTAGCTTTTAAACCAATTTATACTTCCGACCTTTATGATTCTGGTGGCTATCTTCAAGATAACCCATCTAACACTTTTGGCGAACATGAAACCAAAGAAAAAGAAATTTACACCAAACCCAACATTGGTTCTAATTTCAAAGAAATTATTTACGAACGAAATTCTTACCTTTTAGATTTAAATAAATTTACTCGGGCTTATCAATTTGACTGGTTAATATTAGATCATCGCATTGGAGTTAAAAAAGGTCTCAATTTTTGGGTTCCTCTTTTTGAAAAAATTAATGTCCAAAGTTGGTCATTAACTCCTACTTTTATCGCTTTTAATCGTCAAAGTCTTATTAGTCAATTGGCTAACAAAAGTATTTTTATTAATCAAAGCAAACAACAAACTTTTAAAATAATTGATAATAAAGTCACCCTACCATCTGGGTTTTGGTATCTTTCTCTTTGTAATCAAAAAAAATCAGAATCAATTTTACATTTTGAGCCAGAAGATGCCTATCCTGTTTTTAGCTCACCAGTTAAAAGTGGTTTTTGTATCGGTAATTTTTTTTATTTAGAAAATAAATCATTATTAAAACTGCTCAATAATTCTAACCAAGAGATTTATATTTTTCCAGTTGAAGTGTTCACACAACAACTCCAATAAAATTTAATTAATATTTGTTTGATACAATCGCGAAATATGAAAAAAAAGATTAATAAATTTATATATTGGACACCAAGAATTTTAGGAATAATCTTTATTCTTTTTTTAATGATGTTTTCATTAGATATTTTCGAGCCGGGACTAACTGTTTGGCAGATAACCATTGGTTTGTTTATGCACAACATCCCCGCATTAATTTTATTAATTTTTTTAATAATTTCATGGAAACATGAAATAGTTGGAGGGATTGTTTTTATTTTAGCCGGATTATTTTACATTTTTTTATTAGCTACTAGTTCTCATTTTGAATGGTATATGTTGATTTGGTCACTAACAATTTCTGGTCCTGCGTTTTTAATTGGAACTTTATTTTTCTGTAATTGGTTTAAAAAGAAGAATTCCAAATAATCTTCATCTTTTTCTTTTATTAAAAATCATAAATATAATAATCAATCGTGATATTCTAAATTAATGTTTACTTTAATTTTAAGTAAAATATTTTGGGGAGCGGTAACCATATTGACTATTCCTACCACTCTAATATTAGTTTCTTGGAATGCGGTGCCAGGCGATTCTACTTATAAAATTAAGACAGGGTTGGAACAGGTAATTCTTGGTGCCGCTCCTTCTTCTAATTTAAAAAGCACACTGCAAATAAAATATACGGAAAAGCGTTTTAATGAAGTTCAAAAAGTATTATCAACTAGCCATGCCAGTGAGAGCTTAGATAATTTTAATAATCAATTAATAGCTTCCGAAAACAGTGTCAATGAAATTAAAAATGTTGAAGAGAAAAAAATCCAAACTCAAAATTTGATTAAAACTCTAGAAGATGTTTCACAAAAAATTGAACAGGAAAGCCAATCACATCCAACTCCAGCCATAACTATCACTCTTACTCCAACAAAAATACCTTTCACTCCAATTCCTACTACTCACAATAAAATTGAAATTAATATTCCAACTAGAGCTATTACTATTGTTCCAACCAAATCACCCCCCACAACCACTCCTACTGACACATCAAACAAGAATCCTGACCCTAACATTCCAGATAAATTAGAAAAAACCAAAGAGAAAATAGATGAAACAATAAAAGAACTTAAAAAATCCCAAGAACAGGAACAAAATAATAGCCAAAAACAAAATAATAATATTGATTTAAAAACTAATAATTCTAATCAAGATAATCAAAAAAAAGATAACAAAAAATAAAAAAGAATCAATAATCGCTTTTAAAATTATTTACCAGTCAATTTGTTGAATATTTCTTTCACACTTCCGTTTCCCGATTCTTTAAGTCGATATCCATTAGTGCCTGTAAACAAAACTCCTTTTTCTATGTCTCCAATATGCGCGTTATGGAGAGCCCTAATTATACAATAACCAATTCCATTTTCACTATATTCACATCCACGAAGACATTTGACACAAGTTCCTAAATTAAACCTCTCCCCAGAATTAACTTTTATTATAAAATCATTTTCAATAGCCCGTCCCGGCATTCCAACAGGGCTTTTAATAATTACAATATTATTTTTCAATAAATGTCTGGCTTTAAATTCTTCAGAAGCATTACATTCTTTAGTAACCAAAAAACGCGTTGCCATTTGAACTCCACTTGCACCTATGTCCAACATGTGATCAATATCAGTTCTATCCCATATTCCGCCTGCAGCAATCACTGGGATATCATATTTTTTTGCTTTTAAAAATTCAACCAACTGGGGCACCACCACCTCCAAACTAAATTCCCTTGTCCCAATATCTTCAACATGTGCCCCTAAATGACCACCAGCCGTGTTCGGTGTTTCCACCACAAAAGCAGCTGGTAAAGAATAATTACCCCATTTTCTTAATATAATATCTGTCGCCCTAAGACTCGAAACAATAGGTATTAAGGCAGGCGTTTCCTGTCCAGATCTTTTATATTTATCTACATATTTTGGCAAACTTGTTGGTAATCCTGCTCCTGATACAATAAATTTGGCCCCGCTTTCCACTGCCACTCTTATCGAATTTTCATAATCAGTTGTTGCTACCATTAAATTAACCCCAACATTTCCGTTATTGGTCATTTCCAAAGCATTACAAATCTCACGCTTTAAACATAATTCATTTGCTTCTAAATAATCCTCAGCCCTTTTAATTCTTGGAGATATACCTAAACCAACTCCGCCAATAGTTCCACAACCCCCTTCATTTGCAACCGCAGATGCCATTTCTTTTGTAGTCAAACCTGTCGACATCCCACCCAGAACGATTGGGTAACGAGATTCAATTTTTCCTATTCTCAATGGTGGCAATTCATTGTTCATATATATTAATATTATAACTCTAAATAAAACATAACAAATAAGGCCCAGTCAAGTAATTTCTCATATTACAATTATTAATTTTTATTTGATATTTTTTTGAAAAACTACAACCATTTGACATAATTTATATCTAACATAAAATATCGTTTATTAATAAATATAATTTAAATTATGTCAATTGAAAAAAACTGGACAAAAATAGAAATTGATTCTGTTAAAGAAAATAGAGAAAAATTAGACACTAAAACCCCCATAATTATTGCTGGACTACCTGGTAAAGTTGCCACTCTTGTTGCAGAAGCAATTGAAAAGTCTGAAAATTATCTTTTGTTCGATATCGCTCTTTCATCATCTCAACACGAAGGTAGATGCAACCTCGATAATATTAATTTATTATCAACTTCAAATTCATCATTGATAGAAAACTTATATAATATAAAAAGAGTCCATCCTAGCGTAATAATTGTAGACTATACTAGCCCAAACTCAGTAAATTCCAACGCAGAATTATACACCAAAATTGGCATTCCTTTTGTTATGGGAACAACTGGTGGAGATAGACAAAAATTATTTGAAACTGTAAAAAATAGTGAAATTAGTGCTGTTATCGATACTAATATGGCACCTCATATAGTTATTATGCAATCCATACTGGAGCAAGCTTCCAAAGAATTCCCCGGAGCTTTACCGGGGTGGAAATTATCAGTAATAGAAAGTCACCAAGCTGGTAAAAAAGATGTTAGTGGAACTGCAAGATCATGGTTACCTAAACTTAAAGCCCTCGGAGCCAATTTAATTGGGGAAATTGAAAGTATTCGAGATCCAAAAAAACAAACCGATTTAGGGATTCAAAATACCGATGGACATGGTTATCATTGGTTTACATTAACTAGTCCAGATGAAAAGGCTTCTTTTCAAATCTTTACCTCCGTTGAAGGAAGAGCACCTTATATTACCGGCACTTTAATGGCAATAGACTTCCTTAAAGAAAAAAAATAAAAGCCAACAAAAAGGGCAAGTATATTCAATGACAGACGTTCTTAAATCACAAAAAAACGATAGATAATATTAAAATTTATCATTTATTTCCACATTCCTATCAACAATGAAGATACTGGTAAAATAATTATTTTACCAGAAGCCTTTTCCTTAACGGAAGGTATTGAATCAGTAGTAATAATTTTAGTCACTCCATAATCAAAAAGTTTTTGCCATTTTTTTCCAGAAAAAATACCATGTGTAACCACCACCAAAATATCTTCCACTCCATTTTCGTGAAGTTTTTTTACACAATTAATTAGAGTATGTCCTGTATCTAAAATATCATCAATCACAATAGCCTTTTTCCCCTCTATTTTTCCACTACAAATCACTGAAACTGGACCAGAACCACAATGTCTTTGTTTTGCAAACACCACCAACTCACCAGCAATATTTAATTCTCGTTTTAATGCAGTTGCCCGTTTTAATGCTCCATTATCAGGAGATACTATTAAATCTGCCTCAAAATTTAATTCTCTAATTTTTTTAACAAATAAATTTATCGGCGAAATAGAAGTAATTGGAATTTTAAAAAAATTTAAAGCATCTTCACTATGAAGGTCTATTGTATAAAGCTCTGTCACTCCAGCATTTTCAAAAAATTTAGCCATCAAACTTGCTGCCAGATCTTCTTTTGGATTATTTTGATCATGGCGCATATAAGCCAAATAGGGGACAATTGCTAAAATTTTTTTAACTCCTTCTTTTCTTAAAGTGTGACAAACCAAAAAAAATTCCCACATTTGATCGTGAGGTGGAGCTATTGTTCCAATAAAAACAACTGGCAAGTTTTTAACCTTTGAATGAATTAAAATTTGAAATTCTTGATTAGTAAAATGAATCAATTCATAACTACCTTGTTCAAAATTTGAAAATTTTAAAAATTCCTGGCCTAAATCTTTGAAATTAGGCATACAAAAAATAAGCGGCCTATTTTTACTCATTATTTCAATCACTTCTTTGTCTTCTATCTGCGGAAAATCTTCATAATAAGCCCCCACTGCCCCTTCAAAAATTAATGGCGTAGAACAAGCAATAATTTCATCCACTTCTTCTTTTAGTTTATTAACAGTATCTCTGGGTGATATTGGAACTGCTATTACAATTTTTTTTGGTTTTGCCAATTTTACTTCTTTTATTGCCGCCGCCATTGTTAAACCAGTAGATAAACCATCATCAACTAATATAATCGTCTTTCCTTCTAGTCGAATTTGTGGTCGTTTGCCTCCATACTTAATTCGTCGTCTTTTTGTTTCCAAAAGTTGTTTCTCTGCTTCTTTAACAAACCATGCCCGATCTATATTTTCAGTTTCCTTTTTATTTTTTACCAGCATTCCCGACTCGGAAATCGCCGCCACTGCATATTCGGAGTTAGTTGGATGGCCAATTTTTCTAACGATCACAATACCAAAAGGCAACGAAAGTTCTTTGGCAATAATATTAGCCGTGATGGCGCCTCCGCGGGGTATTCCTAAAACTACAGCATCAGTATCTTTAAATTTAATTAAAAGTTTAGCTAATTGTTTGGCCGCCTCAGGTCTATTTTGAAATTTAATCATAATTATATCGCCAATAATCTTTAATCAAACATCTTAAATCTATAAAATATTAATTAAAAAATTATTAAAATTTAAATCTATCATTTAATAAATTTTTTAAAAAATTAAGATACAACTAATCAGTTAAAAAATACCAAAAAATTAACTAATTATTTTTTAATATAAGGAAAAACATTATGTTGCAAAATCATATTTATAACCTCATGGCTCAAATGGTTCAGGAAAACAAGAGTCTTTGGAGAATCAAAAATAAATATTTAGCCGATTCCACCGACTGTCCAGAATGTCAACTATTTTTTACAAAATTAACTGAAAAAAAAGAAGCCACTATTGCTGAACTTTTAATGCTCATCAAATCCGAAATAAATAAATAAATATCTTTAATAATATTTATTTATTTAAAATACCATGAATAAAAACAATTTAGATCTTTTAACCCCGAACAACAGTGTTCTACTATTAGTTGATTATCAACCCTCAATGTTTAAAGGTGTTGGTTCGGGTGATCGAACCCTCATTAAAAATTGTGCCATGGCCACCGCCAAAGCCGCCAGTATTTTAAATGTGCCAACAGTCTTGACTTCAATTAATCCCGAAGGAAATGGTGAATTCATTAAAGAAATTACCGATCTTTTCCCTAAAATCAAAGTCATTGCCCGTAAAATGCCTAGTTTTGATGCCCTAGAAGAAGAAGCAGTTTTAGCTGCAATCAAAGCGACCAGACACAATAAATTAATTGTCTCCGGTTTATGGACTAGTATGTGTTTTGCCTTCACCACCCTCCATGGTTTACGCGAAGGAATGGATGTTTATGGTTTAATGGATGCCGCAGGGGATTCAACTCACGATGCTCATAAATTTGGTATTAAACGTATGTTGCAAGCCGGTGTTATCCCCACTACTTGGGAAACAATTACATCAGAATGGATGCATGACTGGACCAACCCAAAAGTGCCAGAATTAATGAAAGAAGTTTATGGTAAATATGATGTAATGCTGGGAATGTAACCACAATCAAAAAAAATGGCGAAAATAAAAAAAATTTTAATAATCGCCATTGTTATCTGTTTCACCGTTTTGTCACTAGCTGGAATTTTAAAATTCCATGAATTATTAAAACCCTTTAATATTCCATATAACAATTTACCAATGTCGCAAATTTCAGTTTTACATGATTGGGCAGGATTAACTCTTATTTTTTTAATTTTAATCCACCTAATTGTTCAAAGGTCTTGGTTTACTGGTCAATTTAAAAAAAATAAAAAAGGCTCTACAAAAATTTTATTTTTAATACTAATAGGAATTGGAACTTTTTTGTTAGCAAGTTTTTTGATTAATAAATATTTATTCCAACAACCGGAAAGTATAAAAAAATTAGAAAGTATAGAAATCAAAGATTATCAGGGCGAAAATTTATCGTCCATATCTGATTTTAGAGAAAATTCCATTAAAGGTCCGCAAAATATCGACATTAAAAATTATGTTTTAAATATTGATGGATTGGTCGATAAAAAATTATCTCTAACTTATGATCAAGTTTTAAACCACAACCAATATACTAAAATAGTCACTCTTAATTGTGTTGAAGGCTGGTCAGCTAAAATTTTATGGCAAGGAGTTTTAATAAAAGATCTATTAACTGAAGCGGGGATAAAGCCGGGAAGTAATACTGTTATTTTTTATGCCGTTGATGGTTATTCTTCTTCTCTTTCTCTAGATTATGTCACTAATAATAATATTACTTTAGCCTACAAAATAAATGGAGTTGTTATTCCTCCAGAAAGAGGATTCCCATTTCAAGTGGTAGCTGAAGATAAATGGGGCTACAAATGGGTTAAATGGGTAACCAAAATAGAAGTTTCTAATGACCCAAATTATAAGGGGTATTGGGAAAATGCTGGTTATAACCAAAATGGAGATTTAAAGGGTTCAAAATATGAAAATTAATAATTTAAAAAAGGAAAAATATGAAAAATTCTAACTCAAAAAAACAAGCTAGAAAAAAAGGTAAGCTTAATCCATTAGTCGCCGCCGGAGCTATTATCGGAACTGGTGTTGCAGTTGCTGGGGCAGTCGCCATGTCTGATAAAAAAAATCAAAAGAAAGTAAAAGAGATGACAGATAATATTAAAAACCAAATGGAAAGTAAAAGAGATGAAGTTGAGAAAAAGGTTAAAAAAATAGGAACAATTATTAAAGATGCCGCAGATGAGGTTAAAAAAATATAAATAATTCTAATATAATTTGCCTCATTGACAACTATTGTAATTAATATTACTATTAATTAACCTTACGGTGAAAGTTGTAAGGCTAGAGTTCAGAAATGTTACTCGCAAAAGCCCTCCTCGTAAAAAAGGAGGGCTTTTGTTGTATTATTAACCAGTATGGATGAAATTATTTCTTGCCCAAATTGCCACCAGTCTCCTCCGCCTTCAACTTCTTTATCAAGTCAAATAATTCTTTATTTAAAAACTCTAATTCTTCCTCCATTTGGTTTTTTTTGGGGTTATCAATACCTCCGTCAGCCAGATACTAGATCAAAATTAATTGGTATTTTGGTCGTAGTAATCACTATTATCGAAATTATTTTACTAATTCAATCTACTATTAATATGATTAATATCGCCAATCTGCAAATGAGTCAGCAATTAAATGTTTACAATTCCAGCCTGTTTTAGTGAAAGAACCACTATTTCAATTTCAAGATAAAAAATTCAAGTAAATAATACTCTATACTAATATTAGTTTATGATCGAAATAGAAAGAACGTTTTTGGTTAAAAAAATACCTACCAATTTATCTTCATATAAATCTTGTCAAATTAAACAAGGTTACATTTCTTCATCACCATCGCCTTTGAGAATAAGGCAAAAAGGCGATAGATTTGAATTAACTAAAAAAATACCATTAAAAACCGGGGATTTTAGTTCAGCTGAAGAAATAAATATTTTATTAACAGAATATGAGTTTAATAAATTATGGTCATTAGTAGAAAGATTTTTAGAAAAAATCAGATATTATATTCCTCTTGGTAATAATTTAGTAGCAGAATTAGATATTTTTAAAGGAGAGTTAAAAGGACTAGTTTTTGTCGAAGTAGAATTTATTTCCCAAAAACAAATGAAATCGTTTAAACCACTAAAATGGTTTGGTACAGATATCACTCAAGAAGACTTTTCTGCCAACAGTTTTTTGGCTGGAAAAAAAATTTCTGAAATCAAACATTCTTTTAATTTGATACAATAAATCAGTTCTTTTAAAATGGCGTTATAAACAAGAGCGTGTGGTCCGCCCACTGACGGAATACGAGGAAAAGGGTCAATCGATTTATCTGCGGAAACCCTTAGGTTGTGATTGTCAGCCTTAATATTTTCTTTAAACCTTTGAAGTAATTCAAAAATTAAAGGGAAAATAGAACAATTGCCATTTCCACAAAAGAATACATTTGCCGGATTTTTAGGTATTTTTATTTGTTTAAAAATCTTGCATATATAAAAACATGTGTGGAATATTTGGCTATAAAGGCAGCTCTGACGCCGCCAATATTGTTTTATCTGGTTTAAAAAAACTTGATTATAGAGGTTACGATTCTTGGGGTATTGCTCTTAATTTTGGTCATAAAATTTTTCTAAAAAAAGACGTTGGTAAAATCAGTGATATTAAAAAAATTGATTTACCTTTTGGAAATATTTCTGTTGGTCACACTCGCTGGGCAACCACCGGTTCAGTTTCTCAAATTAATGCCCATCCTCATTTTTCCACCGACAAATCTTTTGCTCTAGTCCAAAACGGCATTGTTGAAAATTTTGAGGAATTGAAATCCGATTTAAAAAAGAGAGGCTACCAATTTAAATCCGAAACCGACACTGAAGTTATTGTTCGTTTGATCGAAAGTCAAAAAAATAAAAATTTAATTAATGCCATCAGATCGGCTTTTTTACAGTTAAAAGGCCGCAATACTATTGCCGTTCTCGATTCCAAAAATAATCAAATTATTGCCCTCAGAAACGGCTCGCCTTTAATTATTGGCACCAATCAAAATGATTTTTATTTATCTTCCGACACTTTATCTCTCTCTGGTTTTGCCACTAAATACATCGATTTAGATAATTTTGACATGGTTGTTATCAATAATAAAATTAATTTTTTTAATTCAAGAACCGGTCATAAAATTAATAAAAAATTAAAGGATTTAGAAATTTCTAATTTTTCTTCCGAGTTGGGTAGCTACGATCATTACATGATTAAAGAAATTATGGAAAGCCCAAAAGTTATTCAAAATATTGTTAATTCCGATCCAAAAAATGTTTTTAGATTAGCCCAAGCCATTAAAAAATCCAAAACTGTTTATTTAATTGGTTCCGGCACTGCCGGTAATGCTGCCGCTCAAACTGCTTATTATCTTAAAAAGTATGCCCAAGTTTCGGCAATTAGTCTTGTTGGTTCTGATGCAAAAGATTATTACCAATTATTTTCTTCAAAAGACTTAATCATTGCTCCATCTCAAAGCGGGGAGACCAGTGATGTTTTAGAAGTTTTGGAATTTGCCAAAACTAAAGGAGTAAAAATTGCTTCGTTGGTTAATATGCCCGGTTCTTCCATGTCCCGTCTTTCCAATTTTAAATTTAGTTCCAATTCAGGTCCCGAAATTTGCGTCATGTCGACTAAAGTTTTTGTCGCCCAAATTGTTTGGGGCTATTTAATCGCCAAAACTGTCGCCGGCGATTATTACCAGGCCATCAAAGAGCTCCAAAAATTATCCGAATCAGTCCAAAAATATTTAACCGATCCCAAAAATATTAATCAAATTAAAAAAACAGCCGACCTTCTTTTAAATACTCACGACATTTTTTTATTAGGCAAAGGTCAAAATTTTCAAATAGCCAAAGAGGGAATGATTAAATTAATTGAAGGCACTTATAAACATGCCCACGCTATTCCCGCTGGCGATTTAAAACATTATGCAATCACCTTAATTGAAAAAAATGTTTTTGTTTTAGTTTTGCTTTCACCAGATGATTTATCAGATTTAAACAGCGCCATTAACGAAATTCGTAGTCGGGGTGGCACCATCATTGGTCTTTTTAATCAAAAGCAAAATAATTTTGATTATTGTTTACAAACTCCAAAATTAGCCGAAACTGGCGCTATTTTTAATATTATTCCGCTTCAGTTATTAGCCTATTATCTAGCTGTTAAATTGGGGAATAATGTCGACAAGCCCCGTAATATTGCCAAATCGGTCACCGTAAATTAAAGTCGATATTCTTTAATTAACTTATTTTCATTTTCCTGATTTATAAAAGCATGGACATCAATATATTTTTCAATACCAGAGCCATTAATTTTTTTCTTCAAAAGTTCATCAATTTGGAAAATTCCAGCCGAATTATTCATTGTTATATTCAATTGGATCGGTTTTTCTTTTCCTTCTTCAATATCAACTTTTTCAATAGCTGCTGACGAAACTGAATAAATATCTATTTTGTCTGATTCATAAGCAATTCTCGATCTACCTTTACTCATGTCCAAGGCATCAGCAACTCGAACAATTCCAGCTTCCAAAGTTATTGGCTTACCATCACTTCTATGGCTAATAATTGAGTGTAAGACTTCAGAAATGATAATAGTTTTTTCGTAGATTGGTAAAAAATCAATAATTTGATGGAGTAAATTATTAGCTAAAAATAAACTATATGATTCATGATCTTTACGATTCACTGTCATTCCTAGGTCATGTAAAACGCTTGCCAAAATCACAATCAATTCACCATATTGACTCGATAATTTATAGTCTTTCGTAATTGACATCTTCACTCCATTAGCCACTAACATTCGTACAAATTTAACCGATATATTAGCAACTATTTGAAAATGAACATTGCCATGATCCGACATGGATAACCTTTCAACAGCATTTACATTAATTATTTTCCAAAGAGCTTGCAGCTCTTCATTGGAATTAATATTTTCAATCGCTTTTTCCAATAAAACATTATTATTAATTGGAACATTTATTTTAGGGTTAATGTTTTTAATTATTTTTTTCATATCTTTAAAGACATTCATTGTATCATAAATATTAACAGCTCTATCTAATCAATTAATTGGTTTAAATCAGAAGTATCTAAATTATTAATTATTTCATTTAAGTTCCCCATAGCCACCCCAACCACTTTATCAGCTGCTCCATAATAAACTAAAAGTTCGCCATTTTTTACCACCATTCCGCAAGGGAATACTACATTATTTACATCACCGACTTTTTCATAACTAGTCTCTGGTTCCAATATTGGAAAACGAGTTTGACCAATAACTTTATAAGGAGAATCCAAGTCTAACAATAACGCTCCAATACGATAAAAATGATCAATGTTACTTACCCCGTGATACAACAAAAACCATCCTTTATTGGTTTTTAATGGTGGGGTTGAGACTCCAGTTTTATCACCTTTCCAAGGTCTATTACCTATAACCAAACAAAAATCATCACCTAAATGTTCATTATTTTCAAAATCGATACTGTCCATAAAACTCATTATCATCCCTTTTCCGCCAACCCTGTGAAAAAATATATATTTATTACCAATTCTTTCCGGGAACAAACAAGCATCTTTATTATCTTCTCCCTCATCAGAAATTATTATTGCTTTTTTCCAATTCCAATTTTTTTTTAAAAAATCGCTTACCAAAATCGAAGTAAATGCCACTTTTGGGGTGCTTATACTATTATAAGCGGTATAACAAATATAAAGCCGGTCACCGATAAGAGTAATCCTTGGATCCTCACATCCTGAAAAATTATTTTCCCCATTTTTATTTTCAAAATATTCCTTTGGGTAGTAAATTGGTTCATCACTTCTCCATTCAATATTAAAACCATCTGCTGTTTCTACTAATCCAAACGATGAAGTATTATCTTTCGATAATGCCCGATAAATAATAAAAATTCTACCATTTATTTCAACTACCCCTGGATTAAAAGTCGCCTTTGCCTCCCATAATATTTTTAGTCTTGGTTGAATAATTGGATTTTTTTCAAACCTTTTTAATTGGGGGAGAAGCACTTTGTTTTTTTTTAACTCAATTATCAATTCAGCCAAATTTATTGTCGCTAAAGCACAATAATTATCAGCCGCTCCATAATAAATATATATTTGACCATATTCCAAAACAGCTCCAGACGGAAAAATAATATTCGGAGCAATTCCCGATAATTCAAAATCTTCTTGTGGTAACATAAGTGGCTTAATCGTTTGTCCTAAAATTTTTAACGGATTACTAATATCCAGTAAAGCCGCTTCAATTCCAAAAGAAGCCTTGTTAATGGCAAAATAATTTTCTATATGGCAATAAATCAATACCCATCCATCTTCTGTTTCAATTGGCACAGCTCCAACTTCAATCAAATCACTATTAACTCTTTCTAATCTAATCGTATTTTTTTCTAGAACCCAAAACCACTGTCGCCAATAGTTTGAATTCCAAATATCACTTTCTTTTTCAAAAGTTATCAAACCTATCCTTGAAGGCGGTCGGTCTGTATTCACAGCCAAAACTGCCACGAATTTTCCATTAATTTTTCGAGGGAAAAGAGTCATTGCTTTAGCATTAAAATCAGTTACTAAATGTTTTTCCCAAGTTTTAAAATCTTTAGTTTTTGCCACAGCTACCTTAATTCCATTCGCATCAGTTGGGTAATTTCCAATCGCTGTATAAAAAATATAATAAGTATCATCTATTTTAGTAATTCTCGGATCTTCTAATCCAAATTTTTCCCATTCATATTCTGGTACCAATAATTGTCTTCTCTTTTTAAAATTATACTTATCCTCACTTTCGGCAATGCTAATTGTTGAAAGAATAACTTCTTTTCCATCAATCATTTTATTTTTACCAATTGCCCTATAAACCATCAAATATTTTTTTTTATCTTTAATCACGCTTCCATTAAACACAGCTAAATTTTCCCATTCATTTTTTGGATTTGGTTCTAGTATTGGATTGGCGATATAACTTTTTACATTAACCATTTTTATTTAAATTATTTTTACAATTTTAGATTTTTCTAAAACTGGTGTTTCATCACAAGTTAATTTTTTTAAAAAATCTGCCAATTCGGCTGTCGCCACGCAAACATATGAATCAGCCCCGCCGTAATAAACAAATAATGTTTCATTAATAATCACCGCCCCGCACGGAAAAACTATACCAGCTTTAAAACCATTATTTTCATAATCTTCAGTTGGGCTTAAGATAGGTAATTTTGTTCGATATAAAACTTTTGTTGGGTCATCTAAGTCCAACAACATTGCTCCAATTAAATAAGGGTTATAAGCGTCAGGTTTTTCAACATAATCATAAGGAGTGCCATAATAAATCAAAAGCCAACCCTCTTTTGTTTTTATTGGCGGAGCCCCAGTTCCTATTTTTCCGCCATCCCACATATTTGGTCGAGTTTTTATTCTATATTGTCCTTTAAGCCAAGTACTGCCATCAAAAGCCAGACTATCAACGAAATCAATTAAGATATCGGGAAAAATACGATGCATTATTACATATTTGCCATTTATTTTTTCCGGAAAAACAGCCGGTCCTTTATCCACCACTCCTGGTGGTGATATCAACACTGGTTTTTCCCAAAGCCATCGTCGATTTAAGAAATCATTTAGTGCAATTGAAGTTAATGCCACTCTTGGCAGATCTGATCCATTAAAAGCCACATAAGTCATATAAATTTTATTGTCAATCAAAGTAATTCTCGGATCTTCCACTCCGCCGTACCCTCCACCTGAAACATATTTCAAATTTAATTCACTAAATTTTTTATCACCCCGCCACTCAAATGATTCATTTGGCTCATAAATCGGCCGATTATATCTCTTATCAATTACAAAACCATTTTTACTGGTGGCGTATCCTACTACTGAAACATAATCATAACCCTGTGCTCTGTATAAAATATGAACCTTACCTCCAGCGTAAACAGCTGCTGGGTTAAAAGTGTTAAATGCTTCCCATCTATTTTTACTTCGCGGTTTAATTATTGGATTCGTTTGTATTTTATCCAGAGTTAAATGAACACTCTCTTTCACTTTGTTTTCTCTTAATTTAAAACTTGGGTAAATCACCGCCTGAATTTGTTTGTTACCAACACACCAGTAACCAATAATATCTCCTTCAATCATTACCAATCCAATAAATACAACTTCCTTTCCCACCCACGAACTTGATGATTCCCACAATGGTACCGCACATCGCCAAATTATCTTTTTTGCACTATTTGTTGATAACAATGCTATTCCCACCCGACATTCATTTTCCTGGTTACAACTATGATAAACAATTAATTTTCCTCGTCCAGTTTTAACAACCCCTTCAATTTCAATTTTCCCGTTATCAAAAAAATCAGGCCTTGGTTGTATTATCTCAGTAAATTTTTCATATTTATTTATTTTTTGATAATTAGCACTTATTTTTTTGGTCAATTCAAAGTTAAACCCATCATTGCTTTTAGCTACCCTAAACTCTTTACCTTTATCCGTCGATGATCGAAATATCAAAAAAAATGATTTTCCAATTTGTTTTATCCCCAGACCACTAATCATCTTTTTCTTTGTTATTTTTGGTTGTCCAAATTTTTCTATTATTTTTTTTATTAAATCCATTATTCAAATATCAAAAATACAATTCACTTATATTAAAAACAAAAAAACATCTGCAACCACTTTTATTGAATCAATTGTTTAATATTATTTAATAATATTGTTATTAAATTAAAAAAT
Source organism: Candidatus Shapirobacteria bacterium (assembly GCA_041661765.1). GTDB lineage: Bacteria > Patescibacteriota > Microgenomatia > UBA12405 > UBA12405 > WARW01. Next base: position 272,652 of record JBAZTV010000001.1, read on the forward strand.
AATTAAATTAAATTAAACATGCCTTTGTTATCCGGGTTAAATAATGCTCAGGTAACTCTAAATCAAAAAAAATTTGGTTCCAATGAGTTAGTTAAAAAAAAGAGGGTTCCACTGATTATTATTAAAAATATCTAAATTTAATTTAACAATTTAGTATTAAATTTAACTCCTATATGGTTATTTTAGGTCTTGAACTTATTGGCATTAGAATATTATTCGCAGATAAAATTAAATCAATATTAAAATCTAAAAAATATAATTAATTTATTTTTACTTCAAAAATTTTATTTTTTGATTTAACCCCACGGAGTAAAAATATTTCATTTTTTTTGATTTTAAAAAAATCAGCCAAAATTTCAATAACAGCCTCATTAGCCTTTCCTTCTAATGGTGGTGTATTCACATAAACATGTAGCATCTCCATTAAATCTTTTTCAATTCGTGTCTTTTTAGAATTAGGATGAACCACCACTGTCACTTTCATAATTTATTTCCAACGAAATTATTTTTTATCCTTAATTTCCACTATTTCTTTATGTAAAATAATTAATCTCGCTTCAATATCTTTAATCATCTTAATTATTTCATCATCATCAATATCATCCTCTTCATTTAACTCTTCCACATCTTCTTGGATATCATCAACATCTATTTGGATTTCATCTATATCTTTTTCAACACTAGCCAAGCTTTCGGTTGTTCGATTAACACTCATTTGAATAAAAATAGACAGATAAATTGCTTCCAATGATACTATTGTCGTTAAGATCAATAAAATTTTATCCATATCGAAACCCACAAATTTTAATGAAAAAATTCCCACAAATAAAAAAGTGTGAATCACAATCGACAAAGGCGTTCCTATATAACGAGTTAATTTTTCAGAAATTTCCTCTAATCTTTTCATTATTAAATGATAACTCATTAAAACAAAAATGGGGTGCTTTTAGCACCCCATTTAGATTATCTAAAAAAAGAGATTAGTATCTACTACCACCACTTCTTCCACCGCCAAATCCACCGCGGTCACTTCCACCTCGAGAGAAATTATCTCTTCGTGGGGGTCGATCTTCCATTGGTCTGGCTTCGTTAACTTTAACGCTTCGGCCATCCAATTCTTTATCGTTCCACATGTCGATAGCAGCTTGAGCTTCTTCGTCACTGTTCATTTCCACAAATCCAAAACCTTTGGATCTACCTGAAAATTTATCTTTAATAACTACAGCTGAAACAACAGTTCCAGCTTGGGCAAAAGATGCCCCTAAGGTCTCATCGGTAGTATTGAAATTCAATCCTCCGACATACAATTTTTTGATCATTGTCTGAAAAAATATAATAAACTTGTAGATTTAATCTACGAGAGTATTGTACCCAATTTATTAATTAAAAGCAAATAGACCTTTACTTTTTGTGATAATATTAACCCATGAAGCCAAGAACCAAAAATAAGTTTAATGTAATCAAATTTATTTTTTGTATTTTAATCACTGAGGGTGCTGGTGTTTTGGGCAGTGTAGCTACATATTCATCAGTTAAATCATGGTATTTAACTGATCTTATTAAACCATCTTTCAATCCACCCTCTTGGCTCTTCGCTCCTGTCTGGACAACTTTATTTTTTCTTATGGGTACGGCTCTTTATTTAGTTTGGACCAAAAAAAATAATTTATTTTGGTTTTGGATTCAACTACTTTTAAATATTCTTTGGTCTTTCTTATTTTTTGGTTTACATTCTCCCTTATTCGCTTTTTTTGAAATCATTTTTCTTTGGTTTGCAATCCTAATCACCATTATTAAATTTTGGTCTTTTAATAAAAATGCTGGTTTTTTATTGCTTCCATATTTAGCTTGGGTTAGTTTTGCCTCTTTTCTTAATTTTTCCATCGCCCGTCTCAATTAAGCTTTGGTACAATATCCCATGTCTTTAGATCAAAAAGATTATTCCTATAATCTGCCTAAAAATTTAATTGCCAACCATCCAACCAATTATCGCGACCATTGTCGTCTTTTATCTTTGAATAAAAAAACTGGTGAAATTAATCATCTCAAATTTTTCGATCTAAAAAATATTCTCGGCCCCAATGATGTTTTAGTTCTAAACCAAAGTAAGGTTTTCCCTGCACGCCTTTTTGGTCACAAAAAATCCAGTGGTCAATTTGAAATTTTATTATTTCATCAAATTTCCGCCACTAATTGGCAGGTCATTTCCAAACCTCGCCTACTTGTTGGCCAGGAATTATTTTTTAGTCACGATTTAACCGCTCAGGTTTTAACCAGTGATAAAACCACCGGCCAAATTGAAATTAAATTTAATCAAAGCCATCAGCAATTTTGGCAAACTTTGGATAAAATTGGTCACACTCCAATTCCGCCCTACATTCACACCTCAGATTCCGAAACCGAAATTAGAAAAGAATATCAAACCGTTTATGCCAAAGAAATCGGTTCCGCTGCCGCTCCTACTGCCGGTCTTCATTTTACTAAAAAGTTATTGGCCAATTTAAAAAATAGGGGAGTCCAAATAGAATACATCACTCTTCATGTTGGTCTTGGTACTTTTCAAAATCTTCGTCCCGAAAATATTACTACAAAAACTCTTCATCAAGAATTTTATGAAATTACCCCAGAGATCGCTAATCGTTTAAATATAGCCAAACAACAGGGTAAACGCATCGTTGCCGTAGGTACCACTTCCGTCCGCACCCTCGAATCCGCCGCAGTCAAAATTAATGATAAAAATTTTAAAGATACAATTTTTTATGATATCGAACGTGGCAACACATTCGCCGAGCATAAAAAATTAGTATCGAAAAATTTAAATAATTATCAAATAACTTCTGGCCCAAATTCCACCCAAATTTTCATTTACCCGCCTTATAAATTTAAATTTGTCGATGCTCTTATCACTAATTTTCATTTACCCGAATCTAGTCTTTTAATGCTGGTTTCCGCTTTTGCTGGTAAAAAAAATATTCTTAAAGCTTATCAAGAGGCCATCAATCAAAAATATCGTTTCTTTAGTTTTGGTGATGCCATGTTTATTTCTTAATTTTTTTTTGATATATTAATTACAGACATGAAAAAAAAAGAAGTGGAGGAGATTAAATCTCTTGAAGAAAAAGGGACTAATCCATTCAAAGGTTTTATCGAATTTATTCGTTCCCAGGGTGTTGTTGGTTTAGCTGTTGGTTTCATCATGGGTGGGTCAATAACTAAATTAATTACTGCTTTTGTTAACGATATCATTAACCCAATTGTCGGTATTTTTATCGGTGCCGCAGACCTTCAAGGTTCCTACATTCAAGTTGCTAATGCCAAAATTATGTGGGGCAGTTTTATAAGTAGTACCATCGATTTTATAATTATGGCATTTATTATCTATTTCAGTGTTCAAATTTTGGGTATCAATAAAATTGATAAGAAAAAGTAGGATTTTCTCCTAAGTTAAATCTTCTCATATCCATCCATTCACCATTATTGTATTTTTTTCTGACCAATATTTCTGAAATATTAATCCTCATTAATTTTATCTCTCCCTCAAATATTTTTTGCACCTCATCCAATCTGTTTAATGGAACTTCTTTTAATAACGTTACATGCGGAATATAATCATGATTATTTTGTTTTCTTAAATTAGTTGATTTAATAATTTCATGAATCCCATAATGCAAATCAACAATTGCTTCTTTTTCATCTAAATCTGTCGTCGTTAAATATATTAATCCAGTTGTTCGGTTTTTAAAGCAATCAATTTTATCCAATGTAAATTCAAATGGATTTTGCATTGACAACCATTCATTTAAATCGACCCTTATCGCTTCTCTTGAGCAATACAAAGATGGTTCAACTGTTAAATGAAAATCATATCCAACTTCTTCGCCTATTTTAAATATTTTATTAACTCTTTTCGTCACACACCTCAAGTATTCATTTTCTTTTTTCGGTAACTCTACTTCTATAAAGTATAAGTTTTCTTTATTCATGTATTACATTTATTTTTTCATCGCTTCCATAAATGCCAAAAATATTGGATGCGGTGTTAGAGGTCTTGCAATATATTCTGGATGAAATTGAGTCGCCATAAAAAATGGATGATTAGCTAATTCAATTGCTTCTACTAATTTTCCATCTGGTGATGTTCCAGAAATTATTAATCCGGATTTTTCTAATTGTTCTCTATATTCAGCATTAACTTCATACCTATGTCTATGTCTTTCAAAAATAATTTTTTCTTTTTCTTCAAAATGCAACTTCATTTGATTTTCAATATTCCATGGAGCATCTTCATCTTTTCCAAACTTTTCATAAGCATTAAATAACTTTGTATTTGGAGTCAATTTACATGGCCATGCACCCAAACGAATAGTTCCGCCATACTGTTTCTTTTTCAAATATTCTTCTTGGTCTGGCATGGTGTGAATCACTGGATATTTAGTTTTTTTATCAACCTCTACTGAATTTGCGCCTTTTAATCCAACTACATCACGAGCAAATTCAATCACTGCCATTTGCATTCCAAAACACAATCCTAAAAATGGGATTTTACCTTCTCTAGCATTTTTAATTGCCATAATTTTTCCCTCAACTCCGCGACTACCCCAACCCTGTGGCACCACCACACCATCAAATCCATCCAGCTTCATGTTATTTTTTTCCAATTCTCCACTATCAATCCACGATAACTCTGGAATAACTCCAACTGTCCAAGCCGCTTGTTTTATTGCTTCAATTACTGAAATATAAGAATCAGTCAATTTATAATCACCAGTGGCAAAATATTTTCCTACCATGGCAATCTTTACAGGTTTTTTAGCCGTTTTCTTACATTCTACAAATTTATTCCATTTTTTTAAGTCGCCAGTTTCTGATTTTATTTTTAATCCCAGTTTTTTCAAAATCTTTTCATCGAATTTTTGTTTTTTAAAATGTTCTGGTAGGACATAAACACTTTCCACATCTGGGTTGCTAATTATATTTTCTTCATTTAAATTACAAAAAACTGCCAATTTTTCTTTTCTCTTTTCATCAATTTCTTTTTCGCTTCTAGCCACCAAGAAATCTGGTTGTATTCCCATCGCATTTAATAAATGAGTCGATTGTTGGGCTGGCTTACTTTTAAGTTCGCCAATGTTTTTTAAAAATGGCAGATAGGTTACATGAATTTGAATTACATCTTTTGGTTGTTTTAATCTTAAAATCCTACTTGCCTCAAAAAATAAGCTATTTTGATATTCACCAACAGTTCCGCCTAATTCAATAATAACAACATCGGCTTTATTTGATTTTCCTGCTTTTTTAATTCGCTCGATAATTTCATCTGTCACATGAGGAATTGCTTCCACATCTTCACCATCATAACCAAATGCTCTTTCCCGATCAATCACTGCTTTGTAAACTTGTCCGGTGGTAATATAATTTGACCTATCCAGCGACACTCCCACAAATCTTTCATAATTCCCCAAATCCTGATCAGTTTCCATCCCATCTTTTGTTACAAACACTTCGCCGTGTTCTTGTGGCCTAATCGTTCCAGCATCAATATTTAAATACATATCAATTTTAATATTAGTGACTTTATATTCTCTATTTTTTAAAATTAATCCAATTGTAGCGGCCGTAATTCCTTTACCTAAACCGCTAACCACTCCGCCAGATATAAAAATATATTTCATGATCTCATTATAAATATGTATGTTTTAAATTAAAGACATTTCTTTATTTACAATTTAGTGGTTTAATAAAAATATCACCCCTATTTTTTCCATTTTTCCAACTCCATCTCTCTGAAATTTTTTTGCTCCACCATTTTATACCCAAAATTAGTCAATATTTTTGCGTGATCCACTCCATGAATTAATTCTCCGTAAGGAATCACTTCGATTTCATCATCTGAGATCGGACCTCTGATATCTGAAATCTGAATATTGGGGTCATAAAATTTAATAGGATCACTAAACGATGAAATCATATACACCTGAGATCTATCATCTGAGATATGACCAACTACTGACTTCCAATCTTCCCGATAATAATTAGGATTCAACAGATACATCAAACTGAAAATTAAAAATCCTCCACCTGTCAATATTTTTTGCCAATTTTTATCGCAATTAATTGCCAACACTAAAGCCATAATCGGCACTAAATATAAAAATCTAAAATATTGTAAAAGAGGTGATTTAATCGAAAATAAAATTCCCAAAATAATTGGCATTACCAAAAATATTTTTAACCAATTACTTTCTTTTTTGTTCTTCAAAACTAATCCCAAAATAATCAGACTCCAGATTCCACCAATCAAATAATACCAAACCTTAGGATAAAAACTAATTCTTCCTATACCAAATTTTATTGGAATTAATAATAAATTTTTTAAATTTACTTTCCCTAAAACCAACATCCAATTAGTCACTTGCACCAGCATTATTTGCGAATTTTTAACTTGAATCAAAAGTAGGGGGGTCAACATAATTATTGCTAATCCAGTGCCGATGTTCGTTAGCCAAAATAATTTCCATTCTTTTTTTATTAAAAAATAAGTAGTAAAACTAGCAATCAAAAAAATCGATCCATAAAATGTTCCAAAAGCCAATCCCATCATCAAATTAAAAATAACCAAATCCCTAATATTATATTTTTTATTTTTAATTTTTATAAAATAATAAAGTCCAATCATTAACCACATCGTCGCCATCGAGTACATTCGAAGTTCTTGTGAATAATAAATAAAAAGCGGATTAAGAGTCAAAAATAGGGCCGCTAAAATTCCAATTTTTTTATTTTTAATTTTCTTACCAATTAAATAAACAAAATAAATTGTAATTAAAGAAAACAAAACAGAACTCAATCGTAATGCAATCACATTGCTCCCAAAAAATTTTGTCCATAAATTCAAAAACCAATAAAAAATCGGAGGATGAAAATCTCCTACTGAAAAATTTTTTAAAATTTCTCCAATTGGCATTTTTGCCACATTGGCCGAAATTGCCTCATCAAGCCATAACGATTGACCGATTCCAATTAACCTAAATCCAAAGGCTAAAATTAAAATAACTATTATTTCCATTTAAAATTAATTATAAACCAAATCATTTTTTTTAATTTTACTGTAAACTGAATTAATGAAACGAGTTATTTGTATTACTGGTGGCGCCAATGGTCTTGGTCGCGAACTGGTTGCTTTTTTTTCCCATCAAGCCCAAGTAATTATTTTTGACATTGACCCCAAACTTACAGAAATTGTTGCTCAAAAATTTGACTGCGATTTTCAAATTTGTGATGTCTCTGATTTTAAATCAGTTTCTGTCTCCATTAAAAAAATTTTTAAAAAATACCATCGAATTGATTGTTTCATTAATTGTGCCGGCATTTTTGTCGACGGCGAAATAGAATCCAATAATTCTGACTTAATAAAAAAAGTTTTTGAAGTTAATAGTCTTGGCCCAATTTTTACCACCCAAATTCTAACCCCAATTTTGAAAAAGCAAAAATCTGGCACTATTATTAATATCAATTCTACTGCCGGTCTTCACCCAAAAGCCTTTAATTCTGTCTATCATTCTTCCAAGTGGGCTCTAACTGGTTTTTCTGAATCAATTCAATTAGAATTAGCCAGTTTTGGTATTAAAATTGTGGACATTCATCCTGGTGTTATGAAAACTAAATTTACTAATGAATCAAGCAATGAATTATCAAACGCTCTTGAGCCTCATCAAGTTGTTAAAGCCATCGATTTTATTCTATCACTAGATAAAGATACTATAATTCCCGAATTGACCATAAAGCATCTCTAGTTTATACTGAGATATTAACCAAACAAAACCCGAATGCTTTCTCAACCACTAGCCTCACTACTTCGCCCTAAAAATTTAGCCGATTTTGTCGGCCAAACTCATTTAGTTGGTCCACAAAAACCACTCCGTCTTGCCATAGATAACCATCAAGTTTTTTCTATGATTTTTTGGGGACCTCCTGGAGTTGGTAAAACCACTCTTGCTCGAATTTTAGCTGGACAAGCACAAGCGATTATTCACGAGTTATCAGCCGTTTCTGCCAGCAAAGATGATATCAAAAAAATTATTGCATCAAGTCGCCCCATGGAGAAAACTATTCTTTTTCTCGACGAAATTCATCGTTTCAACAAAGCCCAACAAGATTTTTTACTTCCCTCTGTCGAATCCGGCGTTTTAACTTTAATTGGTGCTACTACTGAAAATCCCAGTTTTGAAGTCATTTCTCCATTGCTTTCTCGGTGTCGGGTTTTTACCTTAAAAGAATTAACCGATGATGAAATTGGTGAAATTATTATTCGTGCTTCCGTCAAACTCGAAACTAAAATCAGTAAAGATGCAAAAGAATGGCTTACTCAAATGGCCAATGGCGATGCTCGTCAATGTCTCACTATGATCGATAACGCCTTCACTCTTTATGGTAATTTAAAAATCGAAAGTCTCAAACAATCTCTTCAAAATTCTTTTCTTCGTTTCGATAAAAAAGGGGAAGATCACTATAATACAATCTCCGCATTCATAAAAAGCATGCGCGCTAGCAATATTGATGCCTCTCTATATTATCTTGCCCGCATGATTGATGCTGGCGAAGACCCAAAATTTATCGCCCGTCGCATGGTTGTTTTTGCCAGTGAAGACATTGGTATTGCCAATTCTTCGGCATTAATGTTAGCTAACCAAGTTTTTAGAAGTGTTGAAACTATTGGTTATCCCGAGTGTCGTGAGAACCTTGCCCATGGTGTGGTGTATCTCGCCAAATCGCCCAAAGATCGCTCGGCCTATGAAGCCTATTTAAGTGCTCTTAAAGATGTTCAAACTTTCGGTAATCTTCCAATACCGCTTAATCTCCGCAACCCTGAGACTAAATTAATGGAAGAAATCGGCTATGGCAAAGGCTATGAAAAATACACTAAAGAATCTTTATTACCCGACAAAATCAAAGACAAAAAATATTTTGTAGAAAAGAAAAAATAATGGATAATAATAAATTAAACAATCCAATAATAGGTGATATTAAAAAAGCTTTAGTTTATATTAACTCAGATCTAAACAGATTAATAAAAGAAATAAAGCCAAGAAATAATATCCCAGGAGATTGTAATTTTCCAATAATACTTTTTTGTCTTACAAGTATTGAATTTTTAGGAACACTTTGTTTTGATGATTCTACTGATGAACAACGTTCCAAAAAATACATTGAAAAATATTTTATTGATAATAAAAGTAAAGAATTAATATACAAATTCGGAATCTTAAATTTTGTAAATATTTTTAGAAATGGACTTACACATAATTTTTATGTAAAACATGGTTTCGGAATACAAAGAAAAAGTAGAGAAATTTTATTTCTAAATCGAGAAAACAAATTTATTTTAAGGACAAATAAATTTGTAAATTCTTTTTTAAAATCTTTATCTTCTTTTGAAGAAGAATTAAAAAATAATAATTTTCAGGATGAAATATGTCGAAGATATTTAAAATTAATTAATGATGATAATAAAAAATTTAATGTTTTTTCCAGTAAAGTTTCCATAGATAACTTTACTGTTAAAGCGGCAAATGCTTCAACTTCAAGTTATAATCTATGCCCAAGTGCTGCAAATGTTGATAATATTTATGACTGAAAAAATTTTTTACCAAAACAAAAATTTTAAATTTCCATGTAGAGACGTAGCGCGCTACGTCTCTACATAACAACAAAAAAACGTTCCTACAAATATAAATTTATATTTCTATTATTTAAATAATGGTCGATAATCCAACTAAGTTTGCCGATAAATTTAAATTAAAATCTTCTCGTCTCCAAAACTGGAACTATTCAACTCCAGGATATTACTTCATCACCATCTGTACCCACAACCACAATAATTTTTTTGGAAAAATTATTAACAACAAGATGGAATTGTCAAAACGTGGTGAAATTACTAAATCTGAATTATTAAAAACATTTGAAATCAGAAAAAATATTAAATTACATGAATGGGTAATTATGCCAAATCATGTGCATGTTTTAATGGAAATTGAAAAACAAAATTATCAACACAATAAATGTAGAGACGTAGCGCGCTACGTCTCTACAAAACTAAACAACATCTCTACAGAAGAAAATAATAAAAATTTTTCAAAAATTTCACCCAAACCAAATTCAATTTCATCAATAATACGTTCATTCAAATCAGCCGTTACCCATCAAATAAATCCCAAAACAATATTTTTTGCTTGGCAACCCCGTTTCCACGATCAAATCATTAAAGATGAAAAAAAATTATTAATGATCAAAAATTATATAATCAATAATCCTATTAATTGGCAAAAAGATAAATTTTATAATTTAAAATAAAACGTGAATAAAGAAAATATTTCTCAAGCCCTAACTACTGGTTTAGTTGCCGGTTATGCTGGTAAAACTGAATTTATTAAAACAAACAGAGGCAGTTTTAGTGTAAAATCCAGTCATTTTGAAGATGAAAAAATAATTTACCATGATGAATGGACAAAAGGTGGCGGACAAGAAATTGTAAAAATCGGTGAAGAATCATTTACTCGTGTTTATGCTGGAGGGGTTGTCGATAAAGAAGTTTTAGAAAAATTAAATATTACCCATGACGATGTTATTTCTAGTTTAATGAATAAAATCCAAAAATTAGGTGAAAAAACTCGTTTATTTGCTAATTGCCCTGTAGATTTAGAAAATGATTGGAAATATGAGTACAAGATTTTAGATCAAGACGATGAAATTTCAGTTACCACAGGCAAAGAAACTATTAAATATAAAGATCAATTGGTTTTTACCCACGTCTTTGTTTTAAGTCCAATTAAATAAAATGTATTTCCTCTACATACTCCAATGCGCCGACCAAACCCTTTACACTGGCATTACCACCAATTTAGACAGAAGAGTCAAAGAACACAATAATTCCAAATTGGGTGCCAAATATACCAAGGTCAGACGACCAGTAAAATTAGTTTATTCGCAACAATTTACTGATCGATCAGAGGCCTCAAAAGAAGAATCAAGAATTAAAAAATTATCACGTCAGCAAAAATTAAGTCTTTTTTAAGAATTTCTTAAGAATTTAATTTTTTAATATGGGTTATGGTTAACCCTATCTTTGTTCAATTTTTTTTCATCATTTTTATAAATATTGTTCACCCAATTTATGCAGAAGAACCAACCCCTATTCTAGAATCAACAACCACTCCAGAACCAACTATTGAAATTACTCCATATACTTCTCCGATTATAACCATAACCCAGCCCCCAACCCCAATAACCACTGAAACACCAGGAATTAATCCCTTTTTAGAAACCGATAAATCAGATTATTCTCCGACCGAAACAGTAATTATTTCAGGCCATAATTTTTTATCGAACACTCAATATTTTTTGAATATTACTTCAGACAATTTAAATATTATTGAACCAATTACCTCAAATGAATCAGGATCTTTTACTTATAACTATGAATTAGACGGTATTTACCGTACAACTTATAAAGTTGAAATTAAAGATTTAAACAATAATATTATTTCTAATATCATTTTTACTGATAGGCGAGATGTTATTTCGGCAACCATTAATGGTGTTAATTCGGTCAATGTTTTTCCAAAAGAGTCAATTATTGTCACCGTCGGTGTCAATACTGATTGGTGGTGGTTTTGGAATAATGATTGGAGATCAACCTCTTGGCGATTTGGAAATTCTGGAAATTGGAATTGTGTCGACACTCCCGACCATCTTAAATCAGGCGATTATTTTGAATCATTTGAAATTGATTCTCCTTCAACCTTAGGAAAATATCAATTACAAATTAGAGTTTATGGACTTAAAAATTGTAACCCTCTATTAAAGAGTGATATTTTTACTCTAAAAAATGCCATCACTGTTTTAACTCCCGACACCACTCCTCCCATAATTACCATTGATCCCTATAATACTACTCCAACTAATCAAGATATTACTATTACCGCTTCAACCAACGAAGGCATTATTAATACCACCACTCACACTTTTACAGAAAATAGTAGTTTTACTTTTACTGCCACTGATGATGCTGGAAATATTTCTAATCAAACCGTAAATATTAATAATATTGATAAAACCACTCCTTCTACTCCTTCATTAATTTCGCCACTTGATGGCATTTCATTAAAAGGGGATTCGATTATCAATGATTGGTCGAGCATCAGCGATGCTAATAAATATTTTTATGAAAGTTATTCCGATCAAGAAACTAGTCAATTAAAATGTAGTCAAATTATTTTTGCTCCAGATCATTCTAATACTATAAATACTGCCACAGACGATACCTTCTGGTGGAGAGTTAGAGCAATTGACAATGCTGAAAATCAAAGTCAATGGAGCGAATTAAGAAAATTAATTATCGATAATACTCCACCAGTGATTACTGTCAATCATTACAATACTAATCCAACCAATCAAAATATTACCGTCACTGCTTCCACTAATGAAGGTGAATTAAATGAGAAATCCCATATCTTTGAATCAAATGGGTCTTTTGTTTTTATCGCTATTGACGATGCTGGAAATAGCTCTAGTAAAACAATAACTATTACAAATATTGATAAAACCAGCCCTATTCTTAGTTTTTCGATTAACCCAAATAATCCTGATACTGATAATGGTTGGTATAAAACTCAACCTCAAATTAATTTGTCATTTACAGACAATAATTTCACCATCATTCAATATCAATGGGATACTCCCACTGGAGAATGGATTAATTATATCGATTTTATAAAACCTAATTTTGAAGGTATTCACACCCTTTATTTTCGTGCCATTGATTTAGCTGGAAATCAAACCACTGGTTTTAAAGAAATTAAGTGGGATCAAACAGATCCGTATTTGGCTCCTCAAAATATTATCGCCGATCCGAATCCCACCAGTAGTAACACTTCTAAAATTAAATGGAAAACTGCAAAAGATAATATTGGTATTGATAAATATGAAATCCAATGGATTTTAAATGATATTAATAATCCGCTCTTTTATTCAAAAACCGTTGGAGTAAACACTACTGAAGTTGATATTGATAAATTAATTAAAGGTCGCTGGACAGTTAAAATTATAGCCTTTGATTTTAGCAGTCGAGTCAAAGATAATTCTATCGATTTATATATTACTGATTCCGTTTCACCTACTCCGATTCCAACTTTTAAATTAAATAAAACTATCTCTATTGTCACTCCTAAAATTACTCCTAATCAAATCGCTCAAGATTTTTCACCAGAAATAAAAGGTGTTAGCAGTACTAATACTAACAACTCTATTCCATGGCGACTAATCCTAAGTTTAGGTATCATTATTTTATTTATCGGTGGTCGCAGACTTTTTTCCAAAAAATAATACAATATAACGTATTATGATTATTAATAAAATTCATCTTCAAATTCTAGAAGACATTGACCATTTAATCGTCTCTAAAAAAACTGATACTCAATGGGTTAAAAAATATCTCGGCACCGATAAAATTTTTCATGGTTTTTCCACTGGTCAAATGGTCGATTTAGCAAAAAAGATAGTTAAAGAAAATAATTTGACCGACCCTCAAATAATTAGATTATCTGATTCTCTTTATAAAAATGGAACTACCTATACTGAAATCGCCATCGCTGCCATCATTTTAGGTCAATCAAAAACTCTTTTAAAAAGTTTTGATCCAAATCATCTTGATTTATGGTTAAATTATACCTGTGGTTGGGCAGAAAATGATGTACTTTGCCAATCAAATTTTACTGATGAAATTATTTTGAATAATTGGTCTGCTTGGGAAAGAATTTTAAAACAATTTAATAAAGATAAAAACATTAATAAACGCAGGGCCAGTTTAGTTTTATTAACTAAATCTCTCCGTCAATCAGATGATTCACGTTTATCAAAAATTGCTTTTGAAAATATCGAAAAATTAAAATCCGAAAAAGAAATATTAATTACTAAAGCCGTTTCTTGGTTGCTTCGTTCTTTAGTTAAATTTCACCAAAAAGAGGTTTTAGATTATCTCGAAAAAAATAAAAACACTCTTCCTAAAATTGCTTACCGAGAAGCGTTTACTAAAGCCACCACCGGCCGTAAATACAACAAAAAGAAATAGCCTCCCTGTCAAGGGAGGTGCCCGAAGGGCGGAGGGTTTTAAAACCAAAAACCCCTCCTTTTTTAAGGGAGGGGGTAGGGGTAGGTTTTAGATTTAATATCTATCTTCCACAAAAGTCAAAGCATAACCTTGATGATCAGCTCGTCCAGTTCTACCAATTCGGTGAACATAATCTTCGTAATTATTTGGTTTATCGTAGTTAATTACATGAGTAATATCAGCCACATCCAAACCTCTAGCTGCAACATCAGTAGCAATCAAAATATTAATTTCGTTTTCTTTAAATTTTCTTAAAGTTGTTTGTCGTTGATATTGGGCTTTATTTCCATGAAGTGAACCAACTTTAAATCCTTGCTGACCCAAACCTACAGATAGTTTTTCAACTACTAATTTAGTTCCACCAAAAACTAACACTTTTTTAAATTCTTCTTGATGTAGTAATTTACTAAGCATAGTTTCTTTATCTTCTCGTCTTACTCTTACAATGTTTTGTTCAACATTTTTAGAGCTTTCTTGAGTTTTAACCGAAATTTCAGCCGGATTAGTTAGAAAAGAATCAATTAAGGGTTGGATTTTTCTATTAACTGTTGCTGAGAAAAATAAAGTTTGATGAGGTGTGGGAATTTGGCTTACAATTTCTTTAATATCTTGCACAAAACCCATATCCAACATTCGATCAACTTCATCTAAAACAATAGTATCGAATTTATCAAAACGAATCACCCTTCTTTTGGCTAAATCTTTAATTCTTCCTGGAGTTCCCACAATAATATGTGGATCTCTCTTAATATCCAATATTTGTTCTCGAATATAAGCTCCACCAATGGCCAAAGCCACAAAAACTCTCATACCAAAAGTAAAAGATCTAATTTCTTGTTTTGTTTGTTGAGCTAATTCTCGAGTCGGTGACAAAATAAGAATTCTTTTATTTGGATTTTCTAAAATTTTATTAATTAAAGGTAAAGAAAAAGCTGCAGTTTTACCTGTTCCAGTGTTAGAAATACCCAAAACATCTCGGCCATCCAAAATATGGGGGATTATTTCGTCTTGAATTGGAGTTGGTTTTAAATACCCTTTATTCTTAATATTATCCATTAAAATTGGGTTTAAATCAAAATCTTTAAAATTATTTTTAACTTTAGCATCTTCAATTTTTACCATTGGCTCAGCTTTTTGGATAAACATAGACACGTCAATTCGACTTTCAAAAATTCGATTTCTATTACCACCGTTTCTACTACCGACAAATCTATTTCCACCATTTCCGGCATTACTTCTGCCACCAAATCTGGTTCGACCACTATTTGGTCTTTGTTGAGTTTTACCACCAAAATTATTGGTGAATTTATTCTGATACATAATTTTTGTTGACCTAAACACTGTTTTTTGGCCGTAACCTAGAAACTTGCGGTGCCCACAAAAAAATAATGCACCAATTTGCTCAAATCAGTCTGTAGTCTACCACATCCCCACCCAATTGCAAACAGGCCTCCCTGTCAAGGGAGGTGCCCGAAGGGCGGAGGGTTTTATTAAAAAAACACCTGCCACAACATCACCAACACAGAAATCAACATAAATCCAAAAATTATCCATGCTACTACTTTATTTTTCTTTTTAGTCTTAAATTTACCCACAATTCTCTCGTCGTCGCTCAGTTTAATGATAATGGCAATCAAAGGCACAGCAGCTATACCATTAATAACTGCTGAATAATAAAGCGCACTCATAATATTGATTTTAAGTAAATTCATTGCAAGTCCGACTATTGTTGACACTGCAATGATTGCATAAAACATTTTTGCTTTTTTAAATTTTTTAGATAAACCTTCTTTGAATCCAAAAGCATCAGAAATTGCATAACCAACCGATCCTGCCAAAACCGGAATCGACTGCCAACCAATTCCAATTATTCCCACCGCAAATAAAATATAAGCAAAATTTCCCGCCAATGGTTTAAGTGCCAACGCTGCTTGTTGTGGTGTTTCTATATCAGTAATTCCATGAGCGTGCAGTGTCGCTGCTGTCGTTATAATTATTGAAAAAGTCATCAAATTGGAAAATAACATTCCAATTTTTGTGTCTCGCCCCATAGCTGTAATTTCTTTTTGTTTTACTTCTGGTTTACAATCGAAATCTTTTACCTTACCATCGGCTATTTCTTCCTCTATTTCTTCTGATGCTTGCCAAAAAAACAAATAAGGTGAAATAGTTGTTCCTAAAAACCCGATCATTGTCATGATATATCCTAAATTGAATTCTATTTGTGGAATCAACGTACTAAATGCAATTGTTTTCCAATCTTGTTTCACCATAAAAGCCGTAATCAAATAAACCCCCAAACTTAATCCTAACCATTTTAAAACTCTTGAATATTTTTTATAAGGAATAATTATTTCCATTAAGATAATCAGCACTCCGATAAAAATCAGCCAGCCAAAAAAATTCAATCCAAAAAGCATTTGCATTGATGCCGCCATTATTCCCAAATCAGACCCAATATTAATAGTATTAGCAACCGCCAATAATGAAACTGCCATAAATAATAATCTTTTTGAATGATATTTTTTAATTACTCCAGCTAAACCCTTGCCCGAAGTCATTCCAATTCGTCCACACATTTCCTGAATTACCACCATTGCCGGCCATAAAAATAACGCCAACCAACTCATTTTATAGCCATATTGAGCTCCAGCAATCGAATAAGTCGCAATTCCCGACGGATCATCATCAGCCGCTCCAGTAATAAACCCCGGTCCAATTTTTTTGAAAAAGTTTCTAATTTTTGTTAATATCACTTGCTAAAGATATCAGATCAGCTTCCCATTCATCAAGGGAGAGGGTTAGGGCGAGTGGGCTTTTATTTATATATGTAGTAAAATAGTTCCATGACTCAAAATTTCTCCACCATTAAAATTGCCGGTCCAGCTGGTTCTGGCATTAAATCCGCCGGTCAAGTTTTTTCCAAACTTCTAATCGACCATGGCTACAATTTAGTTGACTACAGTGAATATCCATCCCTAGTTCGCGGTGGTCATAACACTTATCAAATTACCTTTTCCAACGAAAAAGTTTTTGCCGCTCATTTTAATGTCGACTTATTTTTTTCAGTCTATCCAAATCATTGGCAACCACATCAATCAGAATTTACTAAATCAACTTTAGTTTTTTCTGAAGAAGATTTTTCCACCGTCAAATCGAAAGCCACGTTTATTAAATTACCTCTAAAGGAAATGGCTGACCAAGTCGGTAGTCCTTTAGTTATTAATACCCTCTGCTTGGGTATCGCTACTTATATTTATGGTCTAGATGTCCAAAAAGCCAAAGACCTTATTTGTGAGGCCTATCAAAAATATTGCGAAATAAATTTAAATGCCTTTAATATTGCCTATTCTTACGCAGAAAAGAATTTCTCTAAATTTCAAATTAAAATAAAAAAACCTACAAAAATTGTCAAAATGGGGTTTAACGAAGGAAACGAAGCTTCTGGTTGGGGATTTATTAAAGGTGGTGGTAGTTTTTATGCCGCTTATCCCATGACTCCAGCCACTGGTATTCTTCATTTTTTAGCCAACAAACAAACAGAATTTAAATTAACCGTCGTTCACCCCGAAGACGAAATTGCCGCCGCCAATATGGCTGCTGGCGCTGCCTTTGTTGGTGCCCGATCGGCCACTGGCACTTCTGGTGGTGGTTTTGCCCTTATGAATGAAGCCGTCAGTTTCTGTGGCATCGCCGAAATTGGTATGGTTTATTATTTAGTTTCCCGCCCCGGTCCGGCTACCGGTCTTCCCACTTGGACTAGCCAAGGTGATCTTCTTCACGCCATTTATTCCGGCCACGGTGAATTTCCCAAAGTGGTTTTGGCTCCCGGCGATGTTAATGAATCCTTTGAATTAAGCCACATCGCTCTCGATTTAGCGGCTCAACTCCAAACCCCAATCATAGTTGTCAGTGATAAATTAATCGGTGAATCCAGCTCCAGTACCAAATATTTTCCCGACATTAAGGTAAAAATCAACAAAGGTAAAATCTTAAACGAAATTGAAGGCGATGATTTTAAAAGGTATGCTTTTACCAAAGACGGCATTTCTCCAGTTTCTCTTCCCGGAACTCCCGGAGGCGAATTTATGGCCAACAGCTACGAACATGATGAATTTGGTTTTTCCACCGAAGATGCTGTCCTTTCCGAAAAAATGTTTCAAAAGCGAATGTTAAAAACCAAAACAGCTCTTAAAATTTGTCCCAAGGCCAATTTTTTTGGTTCTAAAAAAGCCAAAAAACTAATTATCGGTTGGGGCTCTCCCAAAGGGGCCATTTTGGAAGCCTTAAAATTGATGGACAACAGAGAAGATTTTGCCTTTTTACAATTAAAAACTCTTTGGCCAATTAATCCTGAAATTCAAACTATTATTAATGCTTTTAAAGAAACCATCGTTATTGAAAATAATGGAACTAATCAATTAGTAACCGTTCTTAAATCTCAATTTGATTTCAATCCGACCAAAATCATTAATAAAAATGATGGCCGTCCTTTCTTTCCCGAAGAAATAATTAAATTATTAGAAAGTCGCCCTGTCAAGGGAGATGCCCGAAGGGCAGAGGGTTTAAACATTAAAAAATAACTTATGATAAATTATCGCTCCAATATCACTCCAACTTTTTGTCCAGGTTGTCACAACTTCTCAGTTTTTGCTGCCATGCAGTCAGCTTTTAATGATTTAAATTTAAAAACTTCCGATCTAGTCATTAACTTTGACATTGGTTGTGTCGGCAACATGGCTGATTTTTTCAAAACTTATGCCGTTCACACTCTCCACGGTCGATCTATCACCACTGCTATGGGTGAAAAATTAGCCAATCCTAATCTTACTGTTTGTGCCATTGGTGGTGACGGTGGAATTTATGGTGAAGGTTTAAATCACTTAATTGCCGCAGCTAGGGCCAATATTGATATTACTGTTTTTGTTTCCAATAATTTTCTTTACAGTTTAACCACTGGCCAAACCAGCCCCACTACTCCAAAAGGAGCTAGAACTAAATCAACTCCATTAGGCAATGTCAGCGAACCTCTCGATATTGTCAAAGTTTTAAAATCGGTTAATTCAAATATTTTTGTCAAATCAGTTGATGCTAAAGATATCCAAGAGGTCACTAAAAACTTTAAAGAAGCCCTTGAATTCAAAGGTTTTTCTATTGTCGAAACTCGTCAAGAATGTGTCGCTTTTGGTAAACAATTAAAAGGATAATTATGGTTGATTTAATCTCGTCGGTGGATGTCCCTAATAATTGGGAAGAATTTGTTAAATTAAAACCTATCTTGCCATTTTGTATTGCTGAAGTTTCTCGTTTATCTGAAGACCTTCATTTTCATCGTATTTATATTGAATTAGTTTCAAAAGAAATCAGATTAGAAATACTTGAAAAATTAATTGGAAATAATGATGTTTGTCTGATTAAAAATAATTTTCCCTACACTCGTCTTTTGCAAAATTTACCTAAAGTAAAACATTGTTGTCTATGGTCAAGAAAAGGTAAATTATCACCAAAAATTATCGAAAAGGAAATCAAAAAAACTTTTCCCAATAATGATTTTTTTTGGTTTGAAAATACAGAAGTAATTAAATCTGTCCCTGAAATCTGGCATTGTCACGTCTTTATCAAATTAAATTAAATTTTTCTGGCAATTATTGTCATAAATAAAGGGAATTCATTTCTAGCTCTATCTTCTACTTTTGCATTAGATCCAGTACTTTTTTTATCACTAATCCATTCTTCAATCTTTTCAATACAAAATCCGTTATCAAAAAGCATTTCACTGTAAGCCGACAGGGGATAGTGGTATGACCAAGTATTAGCACTTTCTTTTTTTCCTGGATGAGCCACGATCGGAATTTCTTGCGGTGTCATATAATCATCAATTCGGCGATATTGAATTTTATTTTCTAAATCATTTTCCCAAGAACTGTGGCGGGGGATTCTAAAAACCGGATGATTCAAAACAATCACCAATCGTCCGCCTTTTTTTAAATGTTTAGCAAAATTTCTAATCACTCCAAATGGTTTTTTAATATTTTGCAAAGCCAAAACAATTGCTCCAGCATCAAAATCAGTTTTATTGGTTGGCAAATCTTTACTTACATCAGCTAACAAAAATCTATGATTTAGATTTGTTTTTTTATCAATTGCCTCTCTAATTAAATTATTAGCTAAATCAATCCCCACATATTCAATATTTTTATCAAAATTTCTCTCTAAAACTCCCTGCCCACAGGCTAAATCTAAAAGTGATTCTTTTTCTTTTAATTTCAAAATTCTTTTCAAATTCGGCATTATTATATGTTGATGGTAATAATGTCCTTCATCTCCAACCGCTTTGTTGTACCATTTACTGACTTTCTGCCAAGAATTATTGTTCATATTTTTTATTTAATTTTTCAAAAACCATATCCCAATTAACCAATTGCCACCATTTTTCTATATATTCAGCTCTATTATTAATGTAATCTAGGTAATAGGCATGTTCCCACACATCAATTACTAATAAAATTTTAGCTTCGTTGATTCCCAATAAATTATGTTTTTCCAACTGTCCAATTAGTAAATTTCCGTCTCTGTCTTGCCAAAGTGCCGCCCATCCAGAACCCTCAACTGTAGCTGCTGCCACATTAAATTCTTTTCTAAATTTTTCAAAAGATCCAAAATGTTTTTCAATTATTTTATTCAATTCTTCACTTGGTAAATTATTTTCTTTAGGCGAATTCATAAATTGCCAACACATTTCATGTAATATCGCCCCATTATAATTAAAACTATAATCTCGCATTACTTCTCTTAAATTTCCTTCAATTTCACCCAATCTTATTTTTTCAATTTTTTCCAATGCCACATTAGCTCCATTCACATATGCTGCCTGATGTTTATCGTGATGTAGAGTTACTATTTTTTCGGAAATAATTGGCTCTAATGCATTATAGGAATAAGGGAGCACTGGGAGTATTAGTTTGTTGTTTGTCATAATTTAATATATTATTACTTAAGTATCTCATTGTTTTTTAAAAAAATATTAAATTTATGAAAATCAATAAAATTGCAGTAATTTTTCCTGTTGTTTTAATAATTATTTCTTTTTTCATTGCCATTTATTTTTATCCAGTTTTTCCTGACCAGGTCGCCACTCATTGGGGTATCGATAATCAAGTCAATGGTTATTCTTCCAAAGCCTTAGGTCTTTTCTTTATGCCAGTTTTATCAGTTTTTTTATTTTTCCTTTTCATTTCATTGCCTAAAATCGACCCTTACAAAAAAAATTTTGATCAATTCAAAAACTATTTTCAAAATTTTATTAATATCGTCTTTGCTTTTTTGTTCTATGTTTACTTATTAACTATAATTTGGAATTTAGATTTTCATTTCAATATGATCCAAATTCTTTCTCCAGGTTTCGCGATCCTTTTTTATTATGCCGGAGTTTTAACCTCTAATGCCAAACGTAATTGGTTTGTTGGCATTCGCACTCCTTGGACTATGTCCAGTGAATTAGTTTGGGATAAAACTCACCAAATTGGCGGAGAACTTTTCAAACTAACTGGCCTCATTTCTTTATTATCATTATTATTTCCAAATTTAGCCATATTTTTTATTCTAATGCCAATTGTTTTTACTACTGCCTTTATTTTTGTCTATTCTTATTTGGAATATAAAAAAATAAATTAATATCAAAAAATCACTATAGGTTGCGGTATAATTAATCAAATGATTATTATTAAAACTCCAGCCCAAATTGACGGCATTAGAAAATCGTCTAAATTAGCGGCAGAGACTTTAAAATATCTTTCCAAATTTGTCAAACCGGGAATCTCCACTGAAAAATTAAACGAGCTTGGTCATCAATTTATTATTAACCATAAAGCCATTCCTGCTCCTCTAAATTACAATGGTTTTACTAAGAGTATTTGCACCTCAATCAACAATGTTGTTTGCCATGGTATTCCTTGTTCAAATGAAATTTTAAAAGAAGGGGATATTATTAATCTTGATATCACAACTATTTTGAATGGTTATTTTGGCGATGTTTCGGCAACTTTTCCAGTTGGCACAATCAGTCCTGAAGCCCAAGATTTAATCGATACTGCCAAAAAATGTCTTAATGATTCAATAAAATCCCTAAAACCAGGCAAATTATTAAATGACTGTGTCGGAAAAATAATTGAGCCAATCGTTAAAAAGAAGAATTTCAGTATTGTCCGCGAACTTGGCGGTCATGGTGTTGGTATTCATTTTCATGAAGAACCCTTCGTTTTTCATTTCAATACTAATCAAGAAAAAGTAATTCTAAAAGAGGGGATGATTTTTACTATCGAACCCATGATAAATGCTTCACCAAATTGTCAAATTACATTTGATCGTCGTGATGGCTGGACAATTCGAACTCTCGATTGTTCTTTGTCAGCCCAATTTGAACATACAATTTTAATTACCAAAACCGGTTCAGAAATTCTTACTAAGTTATAATAATCCATGATAATTCTCGACGGCAAAGTCACTTCTCAAAAAATAATGGATTCTCTCAAAATCGAGGTTTCTAATTTAGATTTTATTCCAACATTAGACATAATTATTGTTGGCAACGATCCTTCTAGTCAAAAATATGTCGCCATGAAACAAGAAAAAGCTCAAAGTATTGGCATTGGTGGAAAAATTCATCAACTCAATCAAGATTCGACCACTGAAGAAGTTTTGTCTTTAGTTGAAAATTTAAATCATGATCCAGAAGTGAATGCTTTCATGGTTCAACTCCCGCTTCCACCTCAAATCGATACTCAAAAAGTACTATCATTTATTGATCCGAAAAAGGATGCTGACGGCCTTAGTCCTTTTAATTTAGGTCTTCTTTTTCAAAAAAAATCTATCGGAATTGCCTCCGCAACTGCTCTTGGAATTATTCTCTTATTAGAAGAGTACCAAATTGATATTAGCGGTAAAAACGCGGTAATCATTGGTCGTAGTCCAGAAGTTTCAATCCCATTATTTGCCTTACTTATGGCCAAAAACGCCACAGTTACCATTTGTCATACCAAAACCCAGAATCTAAAAGAAATTTGTCAACAAGCTGATATTTTAATTTCCTCCATTGGTAAGCCAAATTTCTTTGGCAAAGATTTTATTAAAGAAGGCGCTGTTATTGTTGATGTTGGTTTTGTTGCCGACCCAACCACCGGTAAAACCACAGGGGATTTTGATTTTGAACAAGTCGCTCCGATTTCTAGTTTTATCACCCCAGTTCCCGGCGGCGTCGGCCCCATGACCATCACTTCACTTTTGTATAACACCGTTGAAATAGCCAAAAAATTTACCAAATTATCATAAATTATGATCACTAATGAATTTAATCAGTTAGCGGATAATGTTAAAAAATTTTTAGAAAATGAATCATCTGGTCATGATTTTTATCATGCCAAGCGAGTTTTTAATAATGCTAATTACATCCAAAAAAATGAAGGAGGGGATAAACTGATTATCGGTTCGGCCGCTTTAGTTCATGATATCTGTAGACCATTTGAAAAGAAAACAGGGAAATCCCATTTTGGGAAAGAAGCCTTAATAATTATAGAAGATGTTCTTCGTAAATCTAATATTACTGAAGATAAAATACAACCAATATTAGAAGTAATTGAACTACATGATATTTATGATTGGACAGAAAAAAATAAAAATAAATCAATTGAATTACAGATAATTCAAGATGCCGATAATTTAGATGCTATTGGAGCTATTGGAATTGGTAGAACTTTTGCATTTGGTGGGGCTAATTCAAGACCCATGTATACTCCAGGTGAAAATCTTACTTTTACAAAAGATTTTATTGATAACCCAAACTACAGAACATCAACTATTGCTCATTTTTACGAAAAGCTATTGAAATTAAAACAAAACATGAACACTAAAACAGGAGTTAGAATTGCCGAACAAAGAAATCAAGTAATGGAAAATTTTCTTAAACAATTTTTTGATGAATGGAATGGTAATTTTAATTAATTAAACCGTCCTGTTATAATTAACCATGAGAATCCAACTTTTTGATCGTGGCACTCCACAAGGCAAGCAATTATTTTCAAATCTAGAAACTGTCTGTCAAAAACTTCAAATCGATTACGACCCGGAATACATTAAAGATATGTCCCGTGTAATTAATATGGGCCTTCAAGGTAAAACCATTCTTTTAATTGATGGAGAAGTTGCTTTTATGGACAAATACCCCTCAGTTAAAGAATTAGAAACTATTATTTCTGAGTTCTAATTTATGTTAAAAAAAGTCAGAAAATTTTTAAATCGTCGAAAAAATTTAAGAATAATTATCGATCTTTTAGGAGCCATTGCCGTTTGGTGGGGAATTTGGGGAATTCTCGACCTTTTTGTTTTTCCCGAAAATCACCTAGTTAGTTATGTTGTTTCAATTGCTTTGGGTTTTATTTTACTAATAATCGATGGTAATGGCCTAGACGATTTGAAATAATTTTCTTACATTCCCATCAATAATTTTCTCTGTTTCCTTAAAATTTTTTCCCCAAATTTCCGCCATTTTTTTATAAACATAAACCACGTTATTCGGATTATTTTCTTGTCCTCTAAACGGTTCTGGTGTTAAGTAAGGGGAGTCGGTTTCTAAAACAAGTCTATCTTTAGGAATATTTTTAACCACATCCACCAGCCCTTCTTCATAAGTCAAATTTCCGTCAATTCCAAAATACCAATTTTCTCCCAATTCTAAAACTTTTTTAATTCTTTTATTCCCGCCAGCGTAGCAATGAAACACTCCTGATAACTTTTCATATTCTTTTAAAATTTCCACTGTTTCATCCACCGCTTTTCTGGCATGGATTATTAACGGTTTTTTATACTTTTGCGCCAATTCAATTTGTTTTCTAAACAAAAACTCTTGCTTTTCTTTATCAAAATCACCCAAAAATTCTAAACCGCATTCCCCAATTGCCACAATTTTTTTATAATTTTCTTCCACTAACTTTTTAAGTTCAGTAGGGGAATCATCAATCTCAGCTGGATGGATTCCCACCGCAACCAATAATTTTTCAGAACATTTTTTACCTAATAATAGGTTATTTTTCGAATCATCCAAACTTGCTCCCGCCAAAATAATTTTATCAATCCCCTCATCAATGTCGCACAATCTTTCCAGATGAGCATGTGTATCAATCATCTTATTTTATTCTTGGAAACAAAGATTCTTCTAACGATTTTACCTCATTTTTAAAACATTTTTCAATTTTTTGAGCCACTTCCGGCATTACAATCTGCAAGTGGAAGGCGGCAGTTTGAATATTTTTGATACATTCATTCAAAACAGCGATTCTCTCTGGATTTTCTTTTTCTAACTTCCATGGGGTAGTTTGATTCAGTTTCAAATTTGAACTATCTATCCATTTATTAAAAACCAAATCAAATGCCTCATTCAATTTTAGATTATCAATTAAATTTTCAAATTCACTATCAAATTCAAATTTTTCCTCCACTACTTTTTGACCCTCTGATAATTTTGCCACTCTAGAAACCAAATTTCCCAAATTGTTGGCCAAATCAGCATTATATTTTTCTTTAAATCTATCAATTCCTACATCGGAATCATTTTCCGATGGAAAAGATCGGGCAATTAAATATTTACTTCCTTCAACTCCAAATAAATCAATTAGTTGTTGAGGTGAAATCACATTCCCCAAAGATTTAGACATTTTCTTTCCATCAATCATATAGAAACTGTGAGTATAAGTTTTTTTAGGTAATTCAATTTTTGCCGACAGCAACATCGCCTGCCAAATTACTGTGTGAAACCACAAAATTTCTTTTCCCAATAAATGCAAATCGGCAGGCCAAAAATCTTTCTTACCTTCCACAAATTGAGTGGCACTATAGTAATTAATTAATGCATCAAACCAAACATAAATAGTTTGTTTTGGATCCCAAGGAGTAGGGATTCCCCATTCAACATTTTCTCTCGATATTGAGACATCTCTTACACCAGCCTTAAGTTTTGCTAATATTTCGGCTCTTTTTCCATCTGGAAAAACATAATTAGTTTTTTCGTTTTCAATTATTTTAATAATTTCTGGCACATATTTACTAAGTTTAAAAAACCAATTTTCTTCACTTTTAAAAACAGTTTTTTCAGGCGGGTGTAGAGTACAATGACCATCGACCAGATCAGTTTCCGTTAAAAATTTTTCACAGCCGACACAATATAACCCCTCGTATTTATCTTTATAAACATCCCCATTGTCATAAATTTTCTGTAGTATCTCCCCTACCACTTTTTCGTGTCTTGGATCAGTTGTTCTAATAAAAAAATCAAAACTGATATTTAATTTTCTCCATACTTCTTTAAAGCGGGGAGAAATCTTATCACAATAGTCTTGATTTTTTAGCCCTTCTTTCTGAGCCGTTTCGGCTACTTTCTGTCCATGTTCATCAGTTCCTGTTAAAAAGAAAACGTCTTCTCCTTTAGCTCGATGTAGTCTGGCCACCACATCAGCCGCCACAGTAGTACAAGTGTGTCCAATGTGAGGAATATCATTGATGTAATAAATTGGAGTAGTGACAAAAAATTTCTTCATTACCCTTATTTTCCCATATTATTTAGTTTTTTTCTTGATTACTTTCTTGACAGTTGCTTTTTTAGCAACAGATTTTTTCGACACAACTTTTTTGACAACATCCTTCCCAACTTTTTTTGAATAATTTGACTTAAGTCTGTCACTTTTATTCTTATGAAAAATATTCTTTTTAACAGCCTTGTCTAAAATAGAATAAACTTCCTTTAAATCTTCGCTCGTTGGCTTAGCTAAAAACTTTTTAATAATAGCTTTTAAGCGATTTTTAAAAGAAACATTATCCTTATGATTTTTCAAGGACTTTCTTAATGATTTTTTTGCAGATAAACTGATTGGCATGAGCAATATTTTATATTATCAATTCAATTTTTACAACCATATATAATCTGATTAATAATCAGATATAATTCAACTCATGACCGTTAGAGAGAGAATTAGACTTATAAGTCAAAAAAAACAAAGTACCATCCTTTCGGCCTCTTTGGTTTTAGCTGTAGCATTTGGTGTTTCTTCTATTTTAGGTCTTTTAAGAAATCGTTTCCTTTACGCTGAATTTTTTTCCTGTTGCGTGGCTGATCTTGATGTTTACAACGCCGCCTTCCGCATTCCAGATTTAATTTTTAAACTTTTAGTTACAGGAGTTTTATCTGCTTCTTTTATACCTGTTTTTTCAAGTTATTTACACAAAAACAAAAAAACTGCTGATGAAATTGCTTCAACTGTCATAAATCTTCTTTTAATTGCTTTTACTTTTATTTCTATAATCGCCTTCATTTTTATTAAGCCCATTTCTGGTTTAATTGCTGCTGGTTTTTCCCCAGACCAAATATCTTTAATGGCCAACCTTAGCCGGATTTTGCTCATTGCTCAAATTTTCTTTCTTGTCAGCAATTTTCTTTCCGCCATTTTACAAGTCAACCAAATTTTTATCGTTCCTGCTATTACTCCTATTGTTTACAATATTTTTATTATTATCAGTATTTTTACTCTAGCTCCTATATTTGGTATTTATGGTGTAGCTATTGGTGCTGTTGTCGGTGCTTTTTTCCATTTTGCCATTCAAGTACCTGTAGTTCACCGTCAGGGCTTTGTCTATTATCCAATAATCAAAACCAAATTAAGTGGAGTCAGAGAAATATTTCGGCTTATGGTACCTAGGATTTTTTCCCTAGGGTTGGGTGAAATCGAAAGCACAATCACTCTATTTTTTGCAAGTACTTTAGCTTCCGGATCAATTTCTCTTTTTAATTTAGCCCTTCAATTTATGTATCTACCTAGTCGTATTTTTGGTACCACAGTTGGACAGGCTTCTCTCCCGCTTCTTTCTAAAAACATAGCTCGAAATGAATTAAGCATATTTAGAAACACTGTCAGCAAGATTATAAATCAAAGTTTATTTATTGCTCTCCCTGTTAGTGCTTTGATTTTAGTGGAAAGAGTTTCGATTGTTAGAATTCTTTATGGATCTCAAGAATTTCCTTGGTCAGCTACTATTTTAACCTCCAGAATTTTAGCTTTTTTGATTCCAGGAATTGTCTGCCAAGCTGTAATCCAAATCTTAATTAGAGCATTTTATGCCCTTCATAATACTAAAATTCCTTTCAATGTTTCAGCTGTTTCTCTAATTATAAATATTACAACTAGTTTTTATTTTGTTAATTTTACCCAATTTGGCGTTATTGGTTTAGCTATAAGTGCTTCTATCGGTAATTTGGTCCAACTTTTTGGTTTATTAATTATGTTTATTAAGGTTGTTGATGGTTTTAATTGGTCGAATACATTTAGTAAATTTTATAAAATATTAATCTCCTCTATTTTAATGGGAGTTGTTAGCTGGTTGTCAATAAAATTTTTAGATCTTTTCATTCTCGACACTACTCATTTCATTCCAGTCTTAACTCTAATGGTAATCTCCTCAATTATTGGTTTAATTACGTACATATTTGCTGTTAATTTTCTAAGAATGGATGAGGTTAAAGATTACAAAAAATATTATTTCAAATTTAAGGATTTTATTTTCCACAAATAGTCATATATACTGAACGTATGGCTATCAAGAAAGAACTGTCTCTTCTACCCGAATCTGAAAATCCAAGGTCTTTTGGAGCCCGCTTTTTTAAATGGATTACTACTACCGGTAGGGTCACTATTATTTTAACTGAACTTATTGTTATTTCAGTCTTTATCTCTCGTTTTTGGTTAGACCGTAAAAATTCAGATTTATCAGAAATCGTTCGTCAGAAGCAGGCAATTTTAGAAAGTGCAACTCCATTCGAAACAGAATTTACCAAGCTACAGGAAAGATTAGATTATATTAAAAGTTTTTATTCAAATCAGCCAGAATATGATAAGCAAATCAGCTCTTTGATTTCTAGTACACCCACTGACCTTTTTTACAACCAACTTTCTATTTCCATGGATGAGAAAACTACAACCACAGTCATCAATGCTTCTTTAACTGCTTACAAAGAAGAAAGTATTGTTTCTTTTATAACCAATCTCACCCTAAATTCCGATATTAATCAAGTATATGTCACTAAAATTGAAAAAAAAGAAAAAGAAAATCAATATTTAATCTCAATCGTTTTATATTTTAATGCGAATAAAGCTAAAACTGAAATATGATCTACACTAAAAACTGGTTTCAACTCCAACCTATGTATGATTTTATTAGGAAGCAAGCCGAAAATGAAAAAACTTTGAGATATTTAGAAATTGGAGGTACTTTTACCTTAATTACCATTTTTCTCTTTTTTGCCATCATGCCTACCATGACTACAATTTTTTCCCTCTTGGGTGAAATAAAATCAAAAGAAATTTTTATTGAAAAAGTTGATAATAAAATTAAGAATATTATTCAAGCTCAAAAAGTATATGCTCAAGTTCAGGAGAAATACTCATTAGTGGAAGAAAGTTTTCCTTCTCAACCACATTATTATAATAGTGCTTCAAATTTAGCCACTATATTCAGAGACTCATCTTTAGATATAAGCAACATAGGTTTTAATTTAACTGATAAAATTATTCAAGAGAAAAATAGTGATCAATTTTTCAAATCTTATCAAATCAATTTAATTGGTGAGGGGCAATATTCTGCCATCATTGAGATGATTAAAAAGATGTCCAATAATCGTCGCCTATCTAATACTTCAAATATTCAAATCAATCAAATAAAAACCGATATAAATAAAACAGGATCAAATAAAGTTGAGTTTATTCTTTCCAGTGATTTATTTTTTTTACCTGACAATTAATGAAAAAAAATAAAATATCATTCTATTTTGTTTTCATCTCTTTTCTTACTCTTTTAACCATATTTTTTTCAATAGTTCAAAAAAGTTATTTTAGTTTTATAACGCCCCAAAAAACAATAGAGAATAATATTCTCTTGAATAATTTTGACCCAAGTTTAGATTTAACTGTTATTTCTATAGTTGAATCTAAAAACAAAAATATTGACGAATCATTTGATTTCTCAATTATAAAATCAAATCAAAAATTAAATGATTTAGATTCAACACCAACAGCAACTTCAACACCAACAGCAACTTCAACATCCACAGTAAATTCAATACAATAAATGTTAAAAGAAAAAAAAATTCCAACAATTCTGGGTCTTATAATTCTAGTTAGCGGAGTTTTTGTCGGTGTCCTTTTAACCAATCAAAAAACCAGTTTTATCTCCAAGGCCAGTAGTAGTTGTAAGCCAAAAAACTCTCAAATAACCAATATCACTAATAGTGCTGTTTCTATTTCTTTTGTGACTGAATCTACATGCTTATCAACGCTTTCCATAAACAATCAAATAATTGAGAATGCTGCTGTTGCTAGTGTTGATCCAAAAAGTAAAATTCATTATTTTGATGTTAATAATTTAAATGCTGCCACTGAATATAATTTTTCTTTTATTGTCGATGGTACAACATACAAAGAGTCATTATATAAATTTGAAACAGCTCCAAATCCCAGTGGCTCAATTCCCTCTTCAAATTTAGCTTGGGGTCGTGTTTTTACACCAGAATTAAAAGCGGCCAATAAAGTCATTGTTTTTGTTAATATTCCTGGAGCTTCTCCTTTATCTGCACTAGTAACTTCATTAGGCAATTGGAATATTTCATTAGCCAATAGTTTCAATGAATCAAAAACAAATAGATTCACTCCCACAGCCAACACTCCAGAAGAAATTATTGTTATTGACCAAAACAATCAAACCACTCAAATCACTGGTAACACTTCAAATAATGATCCAACTCCAGATATTATTTTAGGTCAAAATCAATTTTCATCATCCACTATTGTCTACGACACTAAAACTGATACAGGTTCTTTGTCTTCAGTTGCACCAGTTTCAAATTCAAAAGAGTTAGATATTTTAAATCCAAAAAATAATGAATCCATTTCTACAAAAAAACCAGATTTTTTTGGAACGGGCCCGATTGATTCCACTGTTAAAATAGAAGTTCACTCATCGACAGTTTATAATGGTGAGGTTATAGTAAATAAAGACGGCTCCTGGAACTGGTCTCCTCCATCTGACTTAGAACCAGGAGAACACACGGTCACCGCCACAGTTATTATTAATGGCATTGAAAAAGTAATCACTAGAAATTTTACTGTCCTCGCCACCGACAGTAATCTTTCCTATTCGGCTTCACCGTCAGCTTCTACCTCTAATACTACCCAAACTTCTATTACTCAAACACCAACATTAACCCCAACCCCAACCCCAACCCCAACTATTACACCCACTAAAACTCCAACTACTCCAATACCAACATTGAGTGTTATCCCGATTGAAACTCAAATTACTGTGGTCAGTACCAGTTCTGGTATGCCCAAAACTGGTAATACGACTCCTACAATATTATTACTCTTAACAGCTTCTTCTTTTATTGCTTTCTCTTTTTTCTCATTCAAGAAAAAATAATAATGGTATCATATAATACTAATGCTAGGAATAAAAAAAATAAATTCTATTTTTGAAGAACTTCGTCCTACTCAATGGATAAAAAATTTGGCTATTTTTTCAGCTATAATTTTAAATGGACAACTTTTTAATTCTCAGCTTTTTATTCCCAATTTTTTTGCTTTTATAGCCTTTTGTTTTTTATCTTCATCCTCTTATATTATTAACGATCTTATTGATGTCAGTAAAGATCGGTTACATCCAGTCAAAAAAAATCGTCCAATTGCTCGTGGTGATGTTTCAGAATCAGCTGGCATTTTTATTGCGTTTTTTCTTCTTTTCTTTGGATTAGGGATAACGATTTTTATTAATTATGGTTTTTTCGTTTTTTCTCTCATCTTTATTTTACTTCAATATTCCTATTCTTTATTCCTAAAAAAGAAAGCCATTGTCGATATTATGGGAATAGCTTTATTTTTTATAATTCGTGCTTTTGCTGGTGAAATTGTTACAGGTTATCATCTTCCGATTTGGATTATGCTAACCGTTATTTTTTTATCCCTATTTATTGCCAGCGGAAAACGCCGTAGTGAATTAGTTAATAGTGGTACAAAAACCAGGTCGGCTCTTAGTGGTTATAGTAAAAATCTTCTAAATTTTTATACCACTATGTTTGCTGTCTGTACTTTAGTTTGTTATGCTTTATTTACTTTTTTTGAAGAATCAGTCAGTTTTTCTGGATCAGGGTTTTTACACCAGCTTCTCTTAGATTTTTTCCCCAACGCTTTAAATCGAAAATGGTATATGATCACTCTTTTACCCGTAATTTTTGGAATTATGCGTTATGGTCAAATAATTTTTGAGATGCAAGAAGGTGAGAGGCCTGAAAGAATAGTCGCCACAGATATACCTATTTTACTTTCAGTTCTAATTTGGGGGCTGATGATAATTGGTATCATCTATGCAATCTAACAAAATCAAAAGAATTTTAATTCCGTTTTTTTTAATATTTCTTACTATTTTTACTCGCTTCTATTCTCTTAACTGGGGCAACGGCTACTTTTTTAATCCGGATGAAAATAATATGGCTATTGCTGTTTCCAAAATGACTTTATCAGATCTTAATCCACATTTTTTTGCCTATGGACAATTTCCTCTTTTTTTGACCTTTTTTACTACTCCAAATCATGATTTTTCTACCATTATTTTAACTTTACGTTTTTGGTCAGCTGTGTTTTCCTCCTTGTCAATTTTATTTTTTTATTTGATCGCCAAAAATATTTTTAAGTCCCAAAAAATAAGTTATATTTTTGCACTTCTCTTAATTTTTACCCCAGGTCTAATTCAGTCAGCTCATTTTGGAACTACCGAGTCTCTTCTTATTTTTATTTTTTCTGCCAATATTTTTTTATCCTTAAAATATTATCAAACCGAAAAAAAACTATTTTTTTTATTTTCTATTTTAGTCAGTGCAGTCGGCCTTGCTTCTAAAATAACTGCTGTTTTTTTTATTCTGCCATTTTATCTTTGTCTCTTTTTAATTTTTCTAAAAAATAAGGGCCTCCCTGCTTGCCCGCCCACTGGCTGGGTCAAGGGAGGTGTCCGAAAGACGGAGGGTTTTAATCTCATTTTTACCGCCGTTATATTTACTCTCCTGACTTCATTTCTATCTCTTCTTTTTTCTCCTTTCAACATCATCAAATTTTCCGATTTTAAGTCAACTATGAATTATGAAACATCAGTAGCTATTGGCACAAATAAAGTTTTTTATACTCGTCAATTTGAAAATTCTCTACCATATATTTTTCAATTAAAAAATATTTTTCCATATGCTAATGGAATTTTTATTTTTATTTTTTCTTTTTTCGGTTTTTTATTTTTTCTAAAAAATAAAATAAAAAAAGAATTTCTTTTAATTCTAATTCCGTCAATAATTTATTTTATTTACGCTGGCCAGCTTTTTGTTAAATGGTCTCGTTTTATGTCCCCTGTTTTTTTTATAGCTCCGTTTTTCTGTCTTTTTTTAATCGAAAAAATTAAAAACAAATTTTTAATTTTAATTTTATTAATAACAATGATTAGTCCTGGCTTTTATTTTTTTCAAAAATATTTCTCAATCGACACTCGAATTATTGCCTCAAATTGGATTGAATCAAATATACCTTCAGATTCATTCATCTTATCTGAATCCGGTAATGTTGTTAATTTACCTTTATTTTACATTGATCTTAAAGTTAACAATTTTGATTTTTATAATCAGGATAATATAAAAAATTTATCAACAGAGATAAATAAAAATGACTATATAATTATTCCTTCGCGCCGAGTTTTTAAAAATAATTTTCCCCAAACTGAAAAATATTATCAAAATTTATTTTCAGGTAATTTAGGTTTTAAAGAAATCAAAGTAATTAATAATCAAAGAGATTTGTTTTTAAATTCAGAAAATGCTGAAGAAACTTGGTCTGTTTTTGATTCTCCAACCATTAGAATATATAAAAAAGTTACCAATTTTAAATTAAATGACTATCAAAAAATACTTATCGATAATTAATCTTTATCCATTTTTTTGGCCAAGGTTATATGTATTTTTAAGGTCAATTATTTTACCTGTTTCCAAAATAGAATCTCTTTTACCAAAAAAAGGTCTAATTCTAGACGTCGGTTGTGGTTATGGGTATACATCAACTATTTTTGCTCTTAAAAATAAAAATAGAAAAATTATTGGATCAGAGATAAATAAAAAAAGAGTATTAATTGCACAAAAAGTTTCTACTTCAATTTCTAATTTATCTTTTAAAACATCAGATTTAATCGATAAAGACAAAACGTTATTCGATGCTATTGTTGCTATTGACTTGCTTCACCACATTAATCTAAATCAAAAAGGAATTTTATTAAAAGATTCATATTCAAAATTAAAACCAGGTGGTTTTTTAATTATAAAAGATATTAATACTAAACCTTTATTAAAATATTTATGGAATTATCTACATGATTTAATTATGACAAAATTTTCAAAACTTTATTTTTTATCGTCAGTTAAAACCAAAAATCTTTTAATCAAAAATAATTTTAAAATTATTAAACAAGGAAAACTTTTTAGTTTTCTTTACCCTCATATTTATTATGTTTGCCAAAAAAAATCTTAACAATCAATTAATAATAGTTTTTTCAATTTTTTTTATTTCCCTTAGTATTCGTTTTTTTGGTTTAAATTGGGATCAAAATCAACATCTTCATCCAGACGAAAGATTTCTAACAATGTTGGTTTCTACTATCCAATTTCCTTCCTCTGTCGGTCAATATTTCGACACCAAAAATTCTCCATTGAATCCATTTAATTATCAGGATTTTCATTTTTTTGTTTATGGCACCTTTCCTTTATTTTTAGTCAAAAGCATGGGTTTTTTATTTAATGTCTCCAGTTATGAAAATATTCATTTTATTGGACGTATTTTATCTGCTATTTTTGATTCTTTAAATATTTTTAGCCTTTATTTTTTAGCCAAATTAATTTTCCCAAAAAATAAAAAAAATCTCTTATTTTTACCTGGTCTTTTTTATTGTTTTACTGTCTTACCAATTCAACTATCCCATTTTTTTGCCGTTGATACTTTTCTGTCTTTTTTTATTTTATTAACTTTTGTATTAATGTCTTATTGGTTAAAAACCAATAATAATTTTTTATTATTATTTGCATCAATTACTTTTGGACTAAGTATGAGTTGTAAAATTTCTGCCATTCTTTTAGCTCCAATTATATTTCTATTTTTTCTTTATCATTTTCGACAAAAAAAGATTATTTTTTTGATTAAAGCTGTATTTTTTGTTTTATTTTCTTTAATTATTTTTCGTATTTTTCAACCATATAGCTTTATTGGAATTTTTAAAATAAATCCAGATTTTATAAATAGTCTTAATTATTTAAAATCAATTTTACTAAATAAAGATGTTTTTTATCCACCAGAGATTCAATGGTTAACTAAAACACCTGTTTTATTTCCACTTCAAAATATTATTTTATTTGGCTTAGGGTTGCCAATTAGTATTACTTTGTTGGTTTCTGTCAAAAATATTTTTTCAATCAAATTTAAAAGATTTTTTTTATCACACGATAACTTTATAATTTTTTTAGCTTCTGTCTGGGTTATTTTTGTATTAATTCAACAAGGACTACAATTTACCAGTACTATGCGTTATTTTCTCCCTATTTATCCATTTATATGTTTATTAGCTGTTTTCTTTAATTTATTTTCTAAAAAACATCATCAACTTTTTATTTTAACTTTTATTTTTCATTTAATTTATTGCATTTTATTTCTTTCGATTTATACTAAGCCCCACACCCGAGTTCAAGCTTCTGATTGGATTTATAAAAATATTCCCAAATCCTCAACTATTGCCAATGAATATTGGGATGATGCCCTGCCTTTATCTTTAGATTATTCATCTTTGAGCTTTTATATAAATAATAATTTACCTCTTTACGATCCAGATACCGAAATTAAATGGCAAAAAATTAATTCTATTTTAAATAACACAGACTACATTTTTTTAACCTCTAATCGACTTTGGTCGTCAATCACTCAAATTCCAAGACGTTATCCAATAACCACTGAATATTATCAAGAACTCTTTGATGGAAATTCCCAGTTTAAGAAAATAATGGAATTTAATTCTTATCCAGGTATTTCATTGCCTATTTTAAATAAATGTATTTATTTTGGTCCAACAAACTTTCCTTATTTAAAAAATAAAAATCATTGGGTTGATATTGATTCTAGTTGTAAATATCCAGGTATTTACTTTCGAGACGATATATCTGAAGAGGCTTTTTCTGTCTATGACCACCCAAAAGTTATTTTATTTAAAAAAATGATAAACTAATAAGTGCCTTTAACCCTAAAAAAAATTCTTTTTTGGCAACCAAAAATAGACTTCCTCGCTTTTTTTGAACATGGTTTTTGGAGAGAAACCACTTTAGTTTTTTTAAACTATTTCATTTGGTTTTTTTTCTTTTTTATTTCTTTTAAATTAATTTGTTTTGATATTAATTTTTTTGGACGCCTTTTTATTGCCACTCTTTTTGCTGAAATTATTGAAAGATTTCTTAAACGAAAACGTATTTGGCTAAGACCAATGTTTAGTCGCCACCAGATTGCCCCTAAAGGTTTAGTTAATAATTGGTATTACAGTGGTTCTTTTCCTTCTGGTCATACAATGAAGGCCACTTTTTTTCTTCTCTTTATAATTTTCACCGGTGTTCTACATTTACCTATTTTTTTATCAATCGTTATCCCACTACTAACATTTAGGGTTTTAGTTGGGTTTCATTATCCAATCGATATTATTGGGGGGTTGATTTTTGGAGTTATTCTTTGGTTTTTAACCAGAAATTTAGTCTTTCCCATTGATTTTAATAATTTTATTCAAACTATTTTTAATTTTGTCTTTTTTATTAAATAAATAATTATGTTTTCAGATTTTACTTTTATTATTTCTTGGTGGTTTTTAATTTTTACATTAGGTCTAGCTTGTATACCTCTAACTTTTACTTTATTTAAAAATTTTTGGGATAAAGGTTATATTTTTTCCAAAACTATTTGCATTATCGTTTTAACTTATTTAATTTTTATTGGTGGTGTTTTTAAAATTTTAACTTTCACCAGTTTAAATTTATTTTTAATCATTCTTTTAATTTTATTTTTTAATTTCCTATTTCTTAAAAGAAAAAACAATTTTTCTGTTTTTTTAAAAACAATTAAGGAAAATTATAAAACTTTCATTTTTGAAGAAATTATTTTTCTTTTAATTTTAGTTGTTTGGTCGTTTATTCGTGGTTTTATGCCAGATATTGAAGGTTTAGAAAAATATATGGATTGGGGTTTTATTAATTCTGCCTTAAGATCAGAGTTTTTACCGCCTCAAGATATGTGGTTTTCTGGTGAAATTATAAATTATTATTATTTTGGTCATCTTATTTTTGCTGTTTTAACTAAATTAAGCACTATTAGTTCGGCCATTACTTATAATTTATCTATTGCCACCGTCTGTGCCTTAACTTTTACATCTTCTTTTTCTATCGCTTCTAATTTAGTCTTCCTCACTCTCAAAAAAATCGATTTCAAAAAAATTATCATCGCTGGTCTAATTTCTGCTCTACTTTTAACTTTTGGTGGCAATCTTCATACCGTTTATAAAATTACCCAAATAAATATTACCGATAATGGCAAATTAACCCTAACAAAAGAAGCAATTACTAAAGCTGTCGACAAATACTGGTATCCCGACGCCACTCGTTTTATTGGTTACGATCCAGATGTTAAAGACAAAACTATTCACGAGTTTCCGATTTATAGTTTTGTTGTGGCTGATCTTCACGGTCATATGAACGACATTCCTGTTATTTTATTTTTTATGGCCTTTTTATTAGCCTCGAGTTTTTATTCATCCATACTAATTAACAATCTTTTAGTTATTATTTCTGGTTTTATTCTGTCGATTGCCTATATGACCAATGCTTGGGATTTCGCTATCTATGGTCTTCTTTTTGCTATTTTCACTTTCTTTTTAAATTTAAAAAATGATTCAAAAACAGCCATTAAAAAAACTTTTATTAATGGAATTTTAACCATTATTTGTTGGTTTATTTTTTCCCTACCATTTTCTTTAAATTTTACCCCTATGGGTAATGGTATTAAAATCTCGGATAACCACAGTCTTTTTTACCAACTATTTATCTTATATGGTGGCTTTTGGTTAATCATTTTACCTTTATTACTTTTATTTTCAATAAAAAAAATTAAAAGAAAAAAAATCAATTTACAAACCTCTGATATTTTTGTTTTAGCTATTATTATCACTGCTACTCTTTTAATAATTATTCCCGAAATAATTTATTTAAAAGATATTTATATATATGAGCATCGACGTGCCAACACTATGTTCAAATTAACCTATCAGGCTTTTATTATGTATTCTTTAGTTTCTGGTTATGTTTTTTATAAAATTCGGATTCTATTAAAACCTAAATGGCTTAATTCTTTATACGGCCTACTATTTGCCATAATTTTTTCTATACAATTAATTTACCCCTATTTTACCATCAGATCATTTTACGGTTCTCTTAAAAATTATCAAGGATTATGGGGATTAAATTATTTAAAAAATGATTACCCTGATAATTTTAATGCCATTAATTGGATTAATAAAAATATTTCTAATCAATCAGTAATGCTCGAAGCTGTTGGTGATAGCTATACTACTTTTAATCAAGTTTCATCCGCCACTGGGCTACCGACTGTTCAAGGTTGGATTGTGCATGAATGGCTTTGGCGCGGTGGCTACGATAAGCCTAAATTGCGTCAAGACAATGTCGAGGCTATTTATGAAAGTGAAGATATTGGTCGATTGAAACAGTTAATTCAAAAATATAACATTAAATATATTTTTATTGGCGATAAGGAATATGAAAAATATCCAGGCCTAAATGAAGATAATTTCAAAGAAATTGGTGGGCAAGTTATTTTTCAGTCTGGTAAAACTAAAATTTACCAACTATAGTTAATCTTACCCATGGAAGATATTTTAGAAGGTTTAAACCCAAATCAAAAAGAAGCAGTTATCCATATTGGCTCTCCTTTGCTTTTATTAGCTGGAGCTGGTTCTGGTAAAACTCGAGTTTTAACTCACCGTGTAGCCTATTTTATTCAAAAAAAAATTGCCAAACCATCAGAAATTTTACTTCTCACTTTCACCAATAAGGCCGCCGAGGAGATGAGAAACCGTACTAATAGATTAATTGTAGAGACGCCCCGACGGGGCGTCTCT
This sequence comes from Candidatus Shapirobacteria bacterium, assembly GCA_041661765.1. GTDB lineage: Bacteria > Patescibacteriota > Microgenomatia > UBA12405 > UBA12405 > WARW01. The sequence continues at coordinate 312,136 of JBAZTV010000001.1, forward strand.
ACAACTGATAAAAATAATAAATCTTTATTAAAACAAAATATTTTTGCTGGAACTTTTCATTCTTTTTGCTGTCGAGTTTTACGTGCCGATGGCAATAATATTGGCATTCCCCCTAAATTTGTTATTTACGACTCAAATGATCAGGAAAATTTAATCAAAAATATTCTTCACGAACTTGGCTTAACTACTAAAGAATTTAAACCTTCCAGCGTCTTATATTATATCGAAGCCGCAAAAAATTCTTTTCAAACTCCAAAAGACATGATTGCCCAAAGTCATGGTTTTTGGCAAGATTATGCCAGTAAAATTTATTCTCGTTACCAACAAAAACTATTTGAATTTCATGCTCTCGATTTTAACGATCTTTTATTTAAAACCGTTGAATTATTTTTACAATATCCAGATGTTTTGGCTAAATATCAAGATATTTATAAATTTATTATGGTTGATGAATATCAAGACACTAATCAAATTCAATATCTTCTAACCAAACTTTTAGCCAAAAAATACAACCAAATTACTGTTGTTGGCGATGCTTCGCAGGCAATTTATGGTTGGCGCGGTGCCGATTATCGCAATCTTGTTAGTTTTACTACCGATTTCAAAAATACCAAAGTTATTAATCTTGAAGAAAACTATCGTTCCACTCAAATTATTCTCGATGCTGCCAATACAGTCATTTCTAAAAATAATTCTCATCCAATTTTAAAATTATTCACTCAAAAAAAATCAGAAGATAAAATAAAAATTTTTGAAGCCGAATCAGAGGTTGCCGAGGCTGACTTTACTGCTTCCAAAATTAAATTTATTAATGATAATTTAAAAATTCCTTTGCGAAATATTGCCGTTCTTTACCGGATGAATGCTCAATCGCGTGTTTTAGAAGAAGCCTTTTTGCGTCAGAGCATCCCTTATGTTTTATTAGGTGGGATTCGTTTTTATGAGCGTGCCGAAATCAAAGATATTTTATCGATGCTTCGTTTTGCCAGTAATCCTGCAGATCATATTTCCGAAGAGAGAATCGAAAAAGCATTAGGCAAACGCAAAAAAGCAGTTCTAATTAATCATCTTGAAGATATGGATTTAGAAAACCTCACTTCACTTCAAATACTAGAATCATTGGTTGTAAATTCTGGCTATCTTAATAAATTTGATGCTAAAGATGAGGAAGATCAGAAAAGAATTGAAAATATTAAAGAATTAAAATCAGTTGCTGCCGCACATCCTCAATTAAGTGCTTTTTTAGAAAATATCACTTTAGTTCAACAAGAATATTCTCTTCAAGAAAAAAATAAGAAAAAAGAAAAACGCGACGGAGTTAAACTAATGACTCTTCACAGTGCCAAAGGTTTGGAGTTTGAAGTTGTTTTTATGGTTGGTTTTGAAGAGGGAATTTTACCTCACTCTCGCTGCCTAATTAACGAATCAGAAATCGAAGAAGAACGTCGTCTTTGTTATGTTGGTATTACTCGTGCGAAAGATTATCTTTATATTTCATATGCCAATAAACGTCTATTTTTCGGTAAAAGTAGCCTCAATGAACCGAGTCGATTTTTAGCCGATATTCCTCAAGAATTAGTTGAATTTGAGGAAAGTTTAGAAACCGTTCATGATTATCGCCATCCCAGAAAATCCAAAGACGATGATGACATCATTTATGATCCCGATATATACTAAATTATCAACATGACTACTAAAATTCTTACCATTAAAGACAAAGAAAAATACGACTCTTTAATTATTCATCCAGTTCAAACCTGGGAGTGGGGAGATTTTCAAATTTCCCAAGGACATACAGTTTATCGCCTCGGCGTTTTTGATGATAAAGAAAAAATAATTTCTGCCTATTCTGTCAGTTTTCATAAAATTCCTAAAACCAAATTTTCTATTGGTACGATTCTTCGTGGTCCAGAAATCGACGATGAAGCCATCAAAGAAATCACCGAAATTGCCAAAAAAGAAAACGCCATTTTTGTTAAGTTCGAACCAAATATTATTCATAAAAAATTTGATAATTTTAACAACAGCATTCCTATTTTCAAAAAACCAAATTTTCAAAATCTCAAAAAATCACCCAAAGTTGCTTTTTACCCCTTCACTTATTTAATCGACTTAACTAAAAGCGAAACTGAATTATTAGAATCAATGCATTCTAAGACTCGTTACAATATCAGAGTTGCTAATCGTTATAGTGTTGAAGTTGAAGAACGAACCGATGATAAAGGTTTTGAAATTTATTTAAAACTTCTCCTCGCTACCACCAAACGTCAGGGTTTTTATTTACACACCGAAAAATATCATCGCGATTTATGGAAAAAGTTAAAAGACACTGGTATGATTCACATCATATTGGCCTCTTATCAAAATGAAGTTCTTTCCGCCTTTATGATTTTCAAATTAAAAGACCAATTATTTTATCCATACGGTGCCTCTCTCCATACTAATCGTCAAGTCATGGCTCAAAATCTTTTAATGTGGGAAGTAATTAAACTTGGTAAAAAATTAAAGTGTAAAACTTTTGATATGTGGGGTTGTCTTGGTCCACACGCCAAAGAAACTGAAAATGGTTTCGGTTTTCATCGTTTTAAGCAGGGCTATGGCGGTCAATTAGTCGAATATGTTGGAACTTATGATTTAATCATCAATCCAATTTTTTATAAAATTTACAATTCTGCTGATAAAATTCGCTGGAAAATTCTCCGTCTTAAGGCAAAAATTCTAAGAAAATAAAAAAAACGGGAAGCTTTTAAATCTTTTCAGATTCAAAAAACTTCCCATTAAGGAAAATCGGATTAACTAATTATTGGGATATATCAGTTTATAAAAACTGACATGCAGGACACAATTTTTATCAACATTACATTTGATGCGAATATCGTGGTCTTTATTATTTTTAAACTTATTATCGATGTTGCCATCCATATAAACTGTAGCATCAATAAGGTGTTGGTCCGGGTTCGTTGCAAAATAATAAGGCGTGTATTCATGTGGAGTTATTTCAATTTGTTTTAATCCAACTCTTTTAACTGCGGTGGCTAATCCAACTACAAGACGACATACACCAGAAGAAACAACTTCAGTTATTTCTTCTTTACCATTTATTGTAATCGGCATACTACCATAAACAAAACCATTAGCCTCCGTTCTTGGTGCCACTACTGTGTTGTAAGAAAAAGTTTCTCCTGATTTTAGTACATACTTATCAAGGATTTCCGCTGCTCGACGAGCATTAACTGTTCCTGGTTCATCTCTTAATTTGATTTGAACTTCAGGGGCCATCAATACCTCTGTCGGGATTCCATTTCTATTTATTTGAGGTTCAATATTAACTTCTACTACTTTAGTCTCAGTCGTAATCGGTACAGGTGTTACTGTTAATTTTATTGTTGTCGGTTCTTCTAATACTTTTAACACTACTATTATTGCAACAATAGTTACCACTATTACCATTACAGTCATTAAAAACCCCAATATTTTTTTCATTTTACAAACCCCTTCTTTTTTTTAATCAGCACACAGTTCAACAAATGCATTAATTACTCTCTGAGGATTAGTTGATGGACTTGGTAGTTCTACTAAAGCTGTTCTTGGTGCATAATTCATTGCCCAAGCAGAGAAATAACCAGGAGCTCCAATCAGACCACCACTTCTTCCAATTCCAATAGTGTTATTAAAATAACTACACAAATTAGAGGAGCCAAAAGTTGTTCCCAACCAACCATGAATATCAACAACATCTGTTGGTTTAATTTTTAATACCAAATCTCGGAGAGCCCTTGATTCTGGTGCTGAGAATGGTGACAGTGTTTTATTCCTGGAATTGTAATTTTTTGACCAGTAATTACTAAAATCTCTATTAAGGTCAATTCCTTCTGATACCTGGCATCTGCCTGGGCCATTATTAGTCCAACCATTCACTATTCCGTCAGGATTAGCACTACTAATAATAAACAATGAGGTGTTTTCAAGTTCATTAGGATGAGCCGTAAAATAAGCAATTACCGAATTTCCGATATTAACTAATACTTGACCATCGTTCTGATAACCATCTTCCCAACCATGAAGTTCAAAAGTAGCTAGAACCACCTTTTTAGGATTTGATACCTCCATTGATGTCACATACAAAGGTCTTCCTTCTCCACTTTTTCCATATTCATTAGTAGTGATTTTATAACCAACAATATTAATTATGAGCTTAATCTTTCCATTATAACCTTCGATACTTCCTTCAATATTTTTTTGGCCTGTCATACTTATATCAACAGGTGAGCTCCAAACCACAGATTTAGATACCACCTCACTGTTGTAAAGTATTGCGGTCACTGTTGTTGGTAGTTGATAAGTTTGATTTTGATAAACAGTTTCAATAATATCTGATATTGAGTAAACACTATTGTAATTTACCGAACCATTTAACAAACTTTTAACATTATTGAGCAATTTTTCAGAGACAACGCCGCTCCCTCCCAAAATAATTAAATTCAGATTATTATCTGAATTTTCACTTAAATAAACAGCTGTTGTTGGCGGAAGTGTTTCTATTTTAGAATCAACCAACACTACTGGATCTCCTGTTTTTGCTGCCAAAACACTTCCTGTCAAGGCATCTGCAAAACTATTACCAGAGGAGATGTAGACATTTTTTGGTTTTTTGATAAAAGTTTTTACAACTAATATATTAGTATCAAATCTGTCTTGTCCCGCTAAACGTATTACATTACTATCAGGAATAACCGTTTCTATTTCAGACTCCAATTTTTCCGATATCACCGACGTTCCACCAATAATATAAACATTTGATGGTTTTTTTTCCGTCAAATAATTTATATTATTTATTGACAATTCATTCTTATTTGTCAGTAGGATAGGCCATCCATTACTTGCAGCAATACTTGAAATGCTCAAAGCATCAGGAAAATTAATTCCAGAAGCAATTACTACAGGAGTATTATTTACGGCATTTAATTTTTGGATAATTAAAAAGTTTGTTTCATATCTATCAATCCCTCCAATCCTTTCAACAGAATAGCCTAAGTTTTTTAATTGAGTTTCAAAACTAATATCAACTGCAACACTTCCCCCTATGATATAAATTGTTCCTTTTTTATTCATGTGATCACTAATATACTTAAAAGCCGTAATTGAATCTTGGATATTACTTCCTATTAATAAAATTGGTGCTTGTATTTTTTTAGCAAAAACACTCACTGATAGTGAATCGGGAAAGTCATTGCCAGATGCAATAATTACATTTTGAACAATTTCAGAATTAAGTTGTTCTGAGATTAATACTGCAGTACTATACCTGTCTACCCCCGATATTATTTGTATTGATGATGCTTCAACAGTTGGTATTGGTGGGAATGATGTCAAAAACATTACAACAAAAAAAACAACAGCCACATAGACCACTCTTTTAGTTTTAAACATTTTGAACCCTCCCTTTCATTAATCCGATTTTTTAAAGTACAACCAAGCTAACCTATAAAACTTTTTACTAAAGCGCAAGGATTTAGTTTTTTGTTTTATAGAAAAGAAAATTAAAGCTTAATAAGCTTTAATTAATTTTATATCACAAATCATATTAAAATTGTTATAATTAAACCTATAAATAAATCTATTAGTAATAATATTTATGAATTAGTTCATTTTTTTTATTTTAAATGTTTTAAAATACATTATGTCTTTACCAAAGATTTCTATGGTCGAATTAGAGCATATTGCTAAACTGGCCAGAATCAATTTATCAGAATCTGAAAAGAATACTTTCTTGCCACAGCTCGAATCTGTCTTAAATTCTTTTGATGTTTTAAATAAAATTAATACCGACAATGTTGAGCCAACTTTTAGAGTCAATAAACAATCAAATGTTTTTCGTCAGGATGAGATAAAGGAATCATTACCACAATCTGTCGCACTTTCCACTGCCGCTGTCACTAAAGATGGTTATTTTGTTGTCACCAACACTATCAAAAAATAATATGGACTATTCAACTCTTTCTATTCAGCAAATTCGTCAACTGTTACTCGACAAAAAAGCCACAGCAACAGAAATCACTAAATTTTTTATCGATCGTGTCAAAAATATTGACCCTAAAATTAATGCCTTTGTTACCATTACTGAAAAAGAAGCCCTAAGACAGGCAGAAATTTTAGATGCCAAAATAAGTAAAGGTGAGAAAATTGGTAAATTAGCCGGATCAATCATGGCTGTTAAAGATATTTATTTAACTAAAGACATTCAAACTACTTCCAGTTCTCAAGTTTTAAAAGGCTATATTCCTCAATATTCTTCCACTGTCTATCAAAAATTAATTGACGAAGATGCCATAATCATCGGCAAAACCAATACCGATCCTTTTGCTTTTGGTGGTTCCACTGAAAATTCTGGTTTTTTTACCACTAAAAATCCTTGGAACCTAGATATGGTTCCTGGCGGTTCTTCTGGTGGTTCAGCTGCTGCCATCGCCGCTAATCTTTGTCATTTTGCCCTCGGTACCGACACTGGTGGTTCCATTCGTCAACCAGCTTCGCTTTGTGGCGTTTCTGGTCTTAAACCAACTTATGGATTAAATTCTCGTTACGGCATCACCAGTATGGCCTCATCGTTTGATTGTCCTGGTGTGTTTGCTAGAACCGTGACCGACATTGCCACTGTCACTCAAATCACTGCTGGACACGACCCTTATGACGCCACTTCAATTAATCAATCAATACCTGACTACACTAAACTTTTAGACAGTGTCAATCTTTCTGGTTTAAAAATTGGTTTACCAAAAGAATATTTTTCCAGTGCCATCAATAGTGAAGTAAAAAATAAAATAATGGAGACTGCAAAATTATTTGAAAGTAAAGGATCCATTCTTAAAGAAGTTTCTTTACCAAGTACCGATTTAGGTCTGGCAGTTTATTACATTTTGGTTCCCTCAGAAATTTCTGCCAACATGGCTCGCTATGACGGTATTCGTTGTGGTCAAACAATTTCTAATTCAGCTGACATAATTTCTTATTACATGAATACTCGTGGTCAATTTATGGAACCAGAAATAAAACGTCGAATTTTAATCGGCACTTATGCCCTATCTTCTGGTTATTATGATGCCTATTACACCAAAGCCGCCAAAGTTCGTACCTTAATCAAAAAAGAATTTACAGATGTTTTATCCGAAGTTGATGTTATTTTGGCTCCCTGTTCTCCTACCACAGCTTGGAAAATTGGCGCCAAATGCGACAATCCTCTCGAAATGTATTTAGCCGATATTTACACTGTTTGTATTAATGTTGCCGGTGTCCCATCAATCGCCCTTCCCTGTGGTTTTGATTCCCAAAAATTACCCATCGGTTTTCAGTTAATCGGTAACTTTTTTGAAGAATCTAAAATTATGTCCGTTGGTCATCAATATCAACAATTCACCGATTATCATTTACAACAACCAAAAATATAAAATGAAAATCACTCCCATCATTGGTCTTGAAGTCCATGTTGAATTAAAAACTAAATCAAAGATGTTTTGTAGTTGTAATGCTGAACATTTTCATGTCGAGCCCAACACTCACACTTGCCCGGTTTGTCTTGGTCTCCCAGGCGCTCTTCCAATACCAAATAAAACTGCCTGTGAATGGTGCATCAAATTAGGCCTAGCACTCAATTGCACCCCAAATAAAATCAGTTTTTTTGAGAGAAAAAATTATTTTTATCCCGATCTTCCCAAAGGTTATCAAATTACTCAATTAGAAAAACCATTTGTTGTTAATGGTTTTTTGGAAATTGATGGCCATAAAATCAGAATTAATCGAGCGCACATGGAAGAAGATACTGGTAAATCCGTCCACACCACTGAAAATGGCGTCGATGTCACACTTATCGATTACAATCGTTCCAGTGTTCCTTTGGTTGAAATTGTTTCCGAGCCAGATATCACTTCAGCCCAAATGGCTAAAAGTTATCTTTTAAAAATACAACAAATTGTCAGATATTTAGATATTTCCGATGCCGACATTGAAAAGGGCAGTATGCGTTGCGAGCCAACCATCAATTTAAAAATCGAAGATAATGAACAAACTTTTTACACTCCACTTGTCGAAGTAAAAAATGTCGCTTCTCTTACTGGCGTCCAAACCGCCATCGATTTTGAAATCAATCGCCAGACTCAAGAATTTGAAAAAAACAACGAAGTCAAAAGTCCTCTAAATAAAACCACTCGCGGTTGGGATGCCGATAAAAACCAAACTTTTTTACAGCGAGAGAAAGAGGGATCTTCTGATTATCGTTATTTTCCCGAACCCGACATTCCTCATATTATTTTTACAGATGAACAGATCGAAGAAATTCGCAAGACTATCCCCAAATTACCTGATCAAAAAATCTCTCGATATAAATCAGAACTTAGTCTAAATGATTACGATGCCAACCAAATCGCTGAAAATAAAGAATTTGCTGACATTTATGAAAATGCCATCAGTCTTTCACCTTCACCAGATTTTGCTAAATTTACTGCCAATTTATTTTTAGGTTCCATAAAAACTTATCTCAATGAGAATAACGAAAATTTAAATTCATCAAAAATAAATCCTCAATTTTTCTTTGACTTATTTACTGCCGTTTTTAAATCCGAAATTTCCGCCACCGTTGCCAAACAGGTAATTATTGACAGTTATCAAAGTGGTGAAAACCCAGTCGAAATTGCCAAATCTAAGGGATTAATTCAGGTTTCCGATTCCAATGAAATTGAAAAATTAGGAAAAGAGGTGATTGAACAAAACCCAAAAGCCGTCGATGATTACAAAAAAAATCCCGCCTCAATCGGTTTTCTAATCGGTCAATTAATGAAAGCCTCCCACGGTTCCGCCAATCCCTCCCTCGCCAAAGAAATTCTGGAAAAATTATTAAAATAAAAATATCCTGTAATTTTTATTATCGTTATTATGATAAACTCCAAGAGTAATATTCATACGCCATTGCGCGTAAACAATGTTGGAGGTCGCACGTTGAAAACCAAGTGTTATTAAAAAAAAGGGGGATTGTCAGATGGCTAATCTTCAAGAAATCCAAAACTTGCAAAAAGAGGCTTTGAAAACAATCAAAAAGGAAATCGATGGAATTGGCAAAAATGAAGAATTTTCAAAGGAAAAAAGAGGAATTATGGTAGAAACCATGCTGTTTATCAATTTAGTTTTTAAAGCAATTCGTGAAAATTCACCTGAGGAAGCAAAAAATTTACTAGTAAAGTTTTCTTTATTATCAAAACCAGTCCTTCAAGAACTTGAAAAAAATTTAAACAAGCTCAGTATTAATATCTTTGTCGTTGATGAGACAACTTTAAAAATAACAACCACTTTGTAACACTTACAACGTCTACCCGTTTGGGATTTTTTTAAAATCCACACGGGTATTTTTTTGTCTCCAAAACCTGCTATTATTAATTTAATAAAAATTAATAAAAAAAATGCCAAAGAAAAAAACTGCCCCTAAAAAAACCAGTACTAAAAAAGAAATCTTCTCTACCCAGACCAATTTCATCATACTTGCATTATTCTGTCTTTTTATCGCTATTCTTTTTCGTTCTATTTATGGACAAAGTTTTCAGGGTTAACTAAATCAATTAATTCCTCTAAATTCTTAATAGTGACCACTCCGTCTAATTGTTCATCATTTTTTCTATTAACCCACACAATACTAAAACGGTTCAAATTATTTAGTTTTTCTACCACTTCTTTCTTATCGTCGATAATAATCGCTCCATCTGGTAATTTTGCCAAAAAATCGGCATTTAATTTATCCCTATTTATATAAATAAAGTTTTTATTAAAAAACTCTCCAATTCCTGACGATTTAATTTTAATTATTTGTAAACTGCTAAATCCCTGAGAATAAATACCAATATCAAAATTATTCTTCAGACTTTTTAAAACAGAAATAGTCTCCGGAAATAAAGCTTTTGAATAAATACCCAATTTATCGGAACTAAAATCTTCCAATTCTATTTTTTTATCGAATTTTTGTCCAAAACTTTCCACAAAATCATCTATTTTAAAGTCATCAGACTTATTTAAATTTTCAAAATATTTCTCTTCAAAATCAAAAATTTCTTCTTTTGATACTTTACATATTCTGGCCAAGCTACTTCTTAAATTTTTTTTATATTCAACTTTACTAAACAATGTGTCATCCCAATCAAATAAAATTAATTCTTTCTTCATTAACCATATTCTACAACCAATACCTACAAATTTATAGGTTAAAATATCTAAGTGGATAAAAATCTTAAAAATAATTTTTTAATCGAATATCAAAAACTAAATCCCGAGCAAAAGCTTGCCGTTGATACTATCGAAGGTCCAGTTATGGTCATCGCTGGCGCCGGTACCGGCAAAACCCAAACCATTGCTTTAAGAATTGCCAATATATTAGACAAGACCGACACTAAACCCAGTTCAATTTTATGTTTAACTTACACCGACGTAGCCGCAAACAATATGAGAAGTCGTTTATTAAACATGATTGGTTCCGATGCTTATAAAGTCAAATTTTGTACTTTTCACGCTTTTTGTAACGATATTATTTCTTCGAACTCTCAATATTTCCCTTTTGCTTCCTCTAATCTCAAAGCCATTGATGACCTAGAAACCATTGAAATAATCAAAAATATTATCGACCATCTCGACAATTCTTCACCCCTAATTTCTTGGGGCGATCGTTATTGTTATCAAAAAAGCATTCTCGATTGTATTCATTTAACTAAACGAGAAAACATCAGTCAAAAAACTCTTTTAAATTTAATTAAAGACGAAGAAATTTTTTTCAAAAATTCCAGTGATTTTATTTCTCAACTTAGTAATATTAGAGCCACAAAAAACAATTATCCCCAGATTAATCAAATTTTAGATAATCTGCAAAATTCCGAAGTTATTTCTCTCAATCTTAAAATTCATCTCCAAATAATTAGAAGTGGTAACGAAAATCTTAGTCAGGTTAAAAATGAAATCAGAAAATTTTATCAAGATTTTGAAAAAGATATTCCCAAACAAAAAGAATTTGTTAAAATTTTTGATTTATATCAAAAAGAACTTCAAAAGAAATCTCTTTATGATTATGAAGATATGATTTTATTTGTCATTAATGCTTTTAATGACAATCCTGATCTTTTACTCAATTTTCAGGAGAAATACCAATATATTCTCGTTGATGAATATCAAGACACCAACTCCAGCCAAAGTAAAATAGTCGATATGTTAGGCAATTATTATGATAATCCAAATATATTTGTGGTCGGGGACGACGATCAATCAATTTTTAGATTTCAGGGCGCCTCCATCGAAAATATCTACAATTTTTACCAAAAATACAATCCTCAAAAAGTTGTCCTAAAAAACAATTATCGTAGTCACAAACTTATTTTAGAATCATCATCAAGTGTCATTAGCCGCAATAAAAATCGTATTGCCAATTTAATCACCGATATTGACAAAACTCTAATCTCCAATAAAGATTACGATCCCGATCCAATTAATTTAACCGTCTTAAATTCCAACATTGAAGAAGATTATTACGTCGCTCAAAAAATTTATAATTTAATTAAAGCTGGTGAAAAACCCAGTGAAATTACTATTTTACTTCGTAAAAATCGCGATGCTGATGAATTAACAAAAATGTTATCTGCTTTTGGAGTTAAATTTTTTCTTCCCTCAAAATCCAATATTTTAGATAATAAAGTTATTACTCAATTAATCAAACTGCTCGAATTTATTGACAATCCCAATTATAATGAATCGGTTTATCATATCTTAGCTGCTCCATTTATTAATTTAAATTCTCTTGATTTAGTCAAAATTTTAAAATCAAAAATTGTTCTTTGTGATTTAGTTTTTGACCAATCAAAAATTAATAGTCTTGAAATTTCTGAAAAATCTAAAAAAATAATTTCCAAATTTGGTAAAAAAATTGCTAAAACCAAAATTGATTTAGAAAATTATCCCTTAGAAAAAGTTTTAAATAAAATTCTAAAAAGATTTAAAATTTTAAAATATTTATTGTCCAAAAACGATATTGATTCTCTTAATCAGGTCTACACTTTCTATAAACTCCTTAAGGACACTGTCACTAAAAGAGATCTTTCTTTAAAAGAATTTATCGATAGAATTCATCTCTATATCGAAAATAATCTCTCCATTTCTTCTCCTTCAATTAACTACGATTCTTCTGATTCGATAAAAATATTAACGGTTCATGGCGCCAAAGGTTTGGAATTTGATCATGTTTTTATTTATCGATTACTAGAAGATTCTTGGGAAAAACAGCGTGATTTTGGTAAATTAAAATTACCTTTTGGAATTCTTGCCAGTGAAATCACTAAAAGCATTGAAGACGATTATGAGGAAGATCGACGATTATTTTATGTGGCTTTAACCCGAGCCAAAAAACAAATTTATCTGTCTTATTCTCAATACAAAGAAAACGGCAAAAGCCAGAATGCCTCCGTTTTTATTTCCGAAATTGACAATCACTTAATTGAAGACATAAAATTTAACGACAAAGCCGCCGCTCTTAAAACTTATTATCAATACACCGACATTTCTCACGATCTAAAACCGAATTTATCAGCATATTTAAAAGACTATTTAAGCAATCATTATAAATTTAATGTCAGTCATCTTAATTCTTATCTTCGTTGCCCGTTTTGTTTTTATTACAAAACCATTTTAAGAATTCCCCAAAATAAGGAAAAATTTAGCAGTTTTGGCACTGCCATTCACTCCGCTCTTTCTGATTTTTATCAGAAAAAATCAAAAGACGAAGTTATTAAAAGTTTTGAACAAAGTCTTAAAAATGAAAGATTGCCAAAAGCTGATTATAAATGGTGCTTAGAAAATGGTCATAAAATTTTAACTGAGTATTATGATCAATATGTCGATTCCGTCAAAGATAATAATATTACTGAATATAACTTCGCCCCTGAAAATATTGTCTACAAAAATATTCCCTTAACCGGGAAAATTGATCTTATTCAAAAAGATGAAAATAATAAAATCAATGTTATTGATTTTAAAACCGGCAACGCAGACAGTAAATATAAAGAACTTTCGCCCGACGGCGACTACTATCGTCAAATTGTTTTTTATAAATTATTACTCGATATTAAAAATGATTCCCGTTTCCAATTCAATCAAGGGATCATTGATTTTGTTGAAAAAAGTAAATTAAAAAAGAATTTCATCAGAAAAGAAATTAATGTTTCCGATGAAGATTTAGATAAACTAAAAACTCAAATCGAAGAGGTCTATCAAAAAATTTTAAATTTAGAATTCTTTGAAATCGGCAAAGATTGTAAAGACAAAGATCATTTACATTATCTATTAAAATAAATCTCAGCCGGCTCCGCCACCTCCTCCACCGCCGCCGCCTCCGCCACCCCCAGAGGCTCCACCTGACGATCCGGATCCGGAAGCACCATAACTTGAACTGGCCGCTGTTGAAATACTACTAAGGGCAGAGGATAAAGAAGACAAACCGCTTGAAAAATCACCAAAATCACCCATATTGCCACACCAATACGTTGTCATTATAATTTGGTCATTACTGTTAGTAAAATTAACTGGCAGTGCACTTATTGCTTTTATCGAAATTCCCAAAGCTGTTCCATAAACCAAATATTTTTCCCACAAAATTATTGAATCAATTGGATAATCTTTAGTTATGCCATATTCTTTCATGTGTTTTTTAAAAGCCAACCATTTAGCCGTTTCTTCACTTCCAATTTTTGTCCTCTTTTCTCCAAATATTTTCAGATTCATTGTTACAATCGCAAAAAACATTAAAACAAAACCGCCAAAAAATCCAAGAATTATTAGTTTTATTGAGTTCAAATATGAACCTATAACCGTGCCAGATATAAATTCGATAAACATTAAAAACAATAACAATGCTCCCACTCGTGTATAATTTTTTATTGAATGAGAAGTTTTATCAAAATAACCTTCTTTTAAATTTTCTTGAAAAACTGCATCAGAAAAATGTTTAAAAAAATCATAACTTTCAGTTCGGTGTGTAGAACACCACACAGAAATATCTTTTAATTTAACCCCTTCAATTTCTTGTCCGCCCAAATTAACTTTGGTTCGCTTTACTGACCCTAAGAAATCAAAAACACGACCTTCAATTTCAGATGTTTCACTTATTTTTTTATTTAGCGGTACCAAGTAATAGTTATAATCTTTTAAAATAAAACCTTCCTTTTGGTCACTTCTCATGATTTTATAAAATCGATGTTGGACTAAAGATAAAATCGTCGCGGTAAATGAGGTAGGAGATAAATATTTATTAGTACTAATTAATTGTTCAATTTGGGCTGGATCAATATCGCTTGGTGGCTCCCACAATCTTCCCGACAAACTTACTTCCGGTAATTTTGAATCTTTTCCAAATTTTATAAATAGTTTTATTTGTTTAACAAATAAAACTATTCCCAGTATTAATATTCCTGTCAAAATAATAAAAAAACCTGTTGTTAGATTATTATTTTTTTGTTTCTGTTTTTCGGTTTGATCAATAAAATTTTGTTCCTGGGTTTCAATTTCTGATTTATTTAAACTTCCAACAACCCCATTAGTAAAAATATTTTTTGGTAATAAAATTCTAGATTCAAAAAAAGTTCCCGGCCACAAATTACCGACCTCATATGTCACTTTACTGGAGTCAGGAATTGACACAATCCCATCCAATGGTCCATGCGCCCAAGCTTTTATTTCCGACCCCGGAACATTTGCTGGCAAATTAATTTGGGCAAAAACATTATTTTGGTTTATTTCCCAATCATCACCAATCAATTTCCAATACAATTCTGCCGTATCGGTATTTAAGGTAACAGCGTTACTAACATCATATTTAATTTTAAAAGTTTTCTCTCCACTATTAGTTTGATAAAACCACTTAATATAATATTTATCCGCCTGTTCATCAACATAAAAACTGGAAATTGGTTTAGTTATATCGTATTGCCCTTTATTTTTAGTATTCAATTCCCTATAACATTCATTTTCATCACAAACTTCAAAGTTTTTTAAAATATAAGGTTCACTTCTGTCACCGGTTTTATTTATATATTCATAGGCAAAGGTATAACTTCCGTTAAAAGAAAAAACTCTTGTTTCTTCAATATTCATCGAACCGTCAGTATTTAATTGACCTAGAATATTTACACTATCAATTGAGTAAGACTTATCCGCAGCATTAACCGGACTGAACGAAAATAATAATAGAAGTACTCCCAAAATTCTAAAATATTTTGTTAATCTCATTAATTCATTATAGATTATAATGAACTATGAAAATTAAAATCAAAAGATTTGATAAAACACTGCCGTTACCAGTTCATAAAACCACTGGTGCCGTCGCCGTCGATTTATATTCCCGTCTTGATGCTGAAATTCCACCCAAAGAAATTGGCAAAATTCCCATGAATGTTGCCATAGAAATTCCCGATGGTTATTTTATTATGATGGTTCCTCGCAGTTCTACCCATAAATTAGGCATAATGTCGGCCAATGGCGTTGGTGTCTTCGATCGTGATTACTGTGGCGACAACGACGAATATCATTTTCTTGTTTACAATTTTACCCACGCTCCCATCCATATCGAAAAAGGCACCCGTCTTTGTCAGTTATTATTAATCAAATGTGAAAATTTTGATTTCATCGAAGTCGACAAGATGGGCAATTCTGACCGCGGCGGGTTTGGGACAACAGGAGTGAAGTAATTTTTCAATCTCCCCTAGCCCCTCTTTGACAAGAGGGGAACTAAATCATCAATTTTCTTTTTTACGGAATCAATATTATCTATCACTTCTTCATTTGTAAATCTTATTGTTGTAACCCCAATTTGTTTCAAAAATTTATCCCTCAATTCATCCGTTCCTTTCTTTTTAATATGCGATTCACCATCAATCTCAATTGCCAATGATAATTTTGAACAATAAAAATCAACAATAAATCGATCAATTGGTTTTTGTCTCAGAAATCTATAGCCGGTTTTATCTCTCGACAAAATTTTATCCCAAATTATTTTTTCAGCATCAGTCGGTTTCGTTCTATTTTTCTGCGACATAAAAGTCAAACTATTTCGATATCGAACACAATTTCTTTTAGAATTTATCGCTTCATAATCAACCGATTTTTTCATTAAAAAATTATATATTCCCCCGTCTTGTCAAAGAAGGGGGCAGGGGGAAGATTGAATAAAAAGGGGAGATTGAAATGATAAAAAATTTTATAATTTTTATCCGCTTTATTATTTTCTAGTGGAGCTTTGTAATTTTGCTGGAGTATAATAACCATTATGAATACATTAGATTTAATAATACAAGCTATTGAAACACAAAAACCAATCGTTTTTGAATATAATAAAGAAGGTAAGATACAAGGTGAACGAAAAGGGAATCCTCATGCGATTTTTATTTTTACTAAAAAATCAGGAGAACAAAGTACGAAAATTCACATCGTCCAAACAGATGGCGTTTCCGATACAACACCTCCAAATTTTCCAGATTTTAGAACTTTTGATATTGAGGATCTTTCCTTGATAAAAATTTTAGAAGATGAAGAATCTTTTGTTCCTTTTTATGAAAAGTACAATCCAGAGTCGGAAATGTATAAAGATGTAATTGCCAAGATTTAATTATGAGTGTTCAATATCATCAGGAAATATTTTCAAATGGAAATATTGTTTTAAAGGTAAATTTTTCAGGAATTAAAGATAATATAACAACAGCAACTGATTTAAGTATGTCTTTTTATGCCTATAATAAGAAGACGTGTCAACCAATATTTTCTGAGACATTAAACTTTGAACAGATAAAAAATTTATACGAATACTTAAATCGAATTTCAATTATCAAAGATTCATCAAAAACTATCACGGGCAAATTTGTTGAAGCCACAGGAGAAATTTTAGAATTATTAGACGGTCTCAAAAATATTGATCCAAAAATTTTAAAAACTATTTTACTTAAACTAAATGAGGATGAAAAAATCAAAACTCTTTTAGAATCTCTATCTGAAATAGATTTAGAAAACCTCTCTGCGGCTTATAAACAAAAAAAATATCAAACGGAATTAGAAAATCTAAAAAAACTCCTAGAGTTAGAAGAAAAAAGCAATATTGTTGATGATATTAAAAAAGATGAAAGTTTAAAATCTTATGAGGCTGGACAGCCAGAAAAAATATTTCAAAAATGGATTGAACAGAATTTGTGGGTTTTTGGAGTTGAATATATTAAAAAACACAACGAAAGAAAGATTGCATTATTTAGTGAAGCTGACATTTTAATGGAATCAGCTGATGGGTTTTTGGATCTTATTGAGTTGAAAAGGCCAAAATATGAAATATTTCAATATGACACAAGTCATAATAGCTATTATCCATCATCTGATTTATCTAAAGTAATCGGTCAATGTTTATTTTATTTACAGGAAATGGACGATCAAAAAGTAGTTTTAGAAAAAAAATACAAAGTAAAAATAATAAGACCTAGAATTAAAATAATTGCTGGAAGAACTTCGGAATTTAAAAACGAACAATTTGAAGCGTTAAGGATGTTAAATTCAAATTTAAATTCCATTCAAATTATTTCATATGATAATTTGTTGGCATGCGGTCAAAAAATAATATCTTTATATAAGGATGATGTAAAATAACCTATGACCCTTATCTATATCCTCCTAATTCTAATTTTAATCGCCCAGGTTTATTTAATTCTTAAATCAAAAAACACCGATAATACGGCGGAATTAATAAAAGAGCTCGATAAAATTCAAGTTAAATTAGAAAATTCCATCAAACAAGATTTTTCCCTAAATCGCCAAGAGTTAGGCACATCTTTTAATAATTTCTCCATTAAACTCGATAAACTTATCACTGGAATTAGTACCAATCTAAATCAAGTCCGCGAATCTATTGAAAAACGACTTGAATTAATTCAAAAAGATAACTCTGTTCAACTTGAAAAAATGCGGGTTACTGTCGATGAAAAATTACAAAGCACTCTGGAAAAAAGACTAGGGGAGTCATTCAAACAAGTCAGCACTCAACTAGAATCAGTTTACAAAGGTTTAGGCGAAATGCAAACTTTAGCTGTTGGTGTCGGCGATCTCAAAAAAGTTTTATCCAATGTCAAAATTCGCGGAACTTGGGGTGAAGTTCAACTCAACAGTTTATTGGAACAAATTTTAACTAACGACCAATATGATAAAAATGTGGCCGTCAAAAGTGGTAGTGCCGACCGGGTCGAATTTGCCATCCGTCTTCCCGGTAAAGACGATGAAAACAAGCAATGTTGGTTACCAATTGATTCTAAATTTCCACTAGAGGATTATCAAAATTTAATTAAAGCCCAAGATGCCGTCGATTTGGTTCAAATCGAAATTTCTTCAAAAGCTTTGGAAAACAGAGTTAAAACCGAAGCCAAATATATTTTTGATAAATATATCGACCCACCCCATACCACCGATTTTGCCATCCTTTATCTTCCTATCGAAGGATTATATGCAGAAATTACCCAAAAACAGGCATTAGTTGACACACTTCAACGACAATATCGGGTCACTATTGCTGGTCCAAACACCATTGCCGCCTTGCTCAACAGTTTGCAAATGGGTTTCCGCACTCTTGTTATTGAAAAAAGATCTTCAGAAGTTTGGTCGGTTCTCGGAACCATTAAAAAAGAATTTGGCCTTTTTGGTGATCTTTTGGTTAAGACCAAAAAGAAACTTCAAGAAGCTACTAATACCATCGACGATGCCAGTTCAAAATCCAGAACTATCACCAGTAAATTAAATAAAGTCCAAAGTCTTACCGAAACTAAGGAAGAAAAAATAATTAGTTCTCTCCATGAATAAGAAGTTTTCCTATTATTCTCTTACTCTTGCGTCTATTTTCTTAATTTTCATCAATTTAGTTTCACCTGAACTTCTTTGGTCAAAAATAATTTTCTTTTTCATTATTTTTTGTTTCTTTTTTTCTACCATTTGCATTTTTTCTCAAAAATATTTAGCCAGTTTAATCAAAGCAATCTATTTAACTTCACTAGTTTTGCTTTTATTTTTCCAACAATTTAACACTATAAATATAATTCTTATTTCAATTATTTTGATTGTTTTTTTATTTCTAATATCTAAAAAAACAGTTTCATAAGTTTTTTGATAAAATACCCCACAACTAAATTTTCAGTAAAAACATTGAAAATATTGGTGTTCGCACCTTCACATAAATAAAATCTAAATTTAAAAAAAGAAAGGATGTTTTTGTAATGGACTCAAAAGACAGAATCATTATCCCTATCGACAACAGTGGTCTCTACAAGGCTATCAAAACAGTAGAGACACTAAAGCCCTATGTTGGAATGTTTAAATTTGGTTTAGAGATGATTACCTTTATAGTAACCAAAATAGCAACCACAGGGGATATTACTTTGGCTAGAAAAGTCAAAGAATTATTTACTCTTGTCGAGGGTCAATTGTTTTGGGATGGCAAATGGGCAGATATTCCTAACACTGTCGGTCAGGCCGCTTTGGCTATTCAATCGTTGAATCCTAAATTAATCAATATTCATGCGTCATGCGGTGTGACGGCTATTAAGGAGGTGGTTAAAAACAAAGGGTTTAGTCAGGTTTTAGGAGTTACGGTTTTGACTAGTATTGACTCAGAAGAATGCGTTTCGATTTTTGGAAATAAACCAGGAATCAAAGTTGTTGAATTTGCCAAATTTTTGATTGATTCTGGAGCTGATGGAATAATTTGTTCACCACAAGAATTAAGATTATTGGAAGGTTTTCCTTTAATAAAAGTTACTCCAGGGGTTAGACCAGTATGGGCATCAGTAAATGATCAAAAACGAGTTATGACCCCAAGTGAAGCAGTTAAAGCTGGTGCTGATTATCTTGTTATCGGCCGGCCTATTACTAGTCCACCAAATGGCATAACTCAGTTAGAGGCAGTTAAAAAAATAATTGAAGAATTGGAGGCAGTTTAATGAACAGAGTTATTCTTGATCCCTATAAAATATTAATCAG
Organism: Candidatus Shapirobacteria bacterium; assembly: GCA_041661765.1. GTDB lineage: Bacteria > Patescibacteriota > Microgenomatia > UBA12405 > UBA12405 > WARW01. The sequence goes on from JBAZTV010000001.1 coordinate 332,197, forward strand.
CCATGACGCTGTCTATCAATCACCAGTCAGTGCTAATGGAGAACTCCTCGGACCTTTAGTTGGTTATGCTGGCACTTATGTTAACGACAAAGGAGAAAAGGAAAACTATGTCGGTTCTGCCTATTTTAATATGGCTAAAGTAGAGGAAGATTCCTTTACTAGATGTTTTTTTGCGGATAATTTAGCTTGTCAAATAAAGGAAAAGTTCTCCATATCATTAGTCCTCATTGGAGCGCCAATGGGTGGAATAATTTTTACTGTAACCATCGCCGACATCTTAAAAAGTCGGGCGACTTTTTTTGAAAAAAAAGAATCAGAATTAGTTTTTAACCGCCACACCCTCAAAAAAGGTGACAAAGTAATATTGGTTGAAGACCTTGTAAATAATTTCTCTACCACTAACAAAATGATTAAAATTGTCACAAATATGGGTGCTGAAGTTAAAGCCATTGCTTGTGTTTTTAATCGATCACCTTATGATAATTGGGAAGGAATTCCGGTGATATCAGTCATTCATAAATCTGCCCCAGAGTTCAAGCAAAATGACCCGGTGGTTAAAAAATTAATTGAGGCCGGCAATATTGTCTGGAAACCAAAAGCCGAATGGCCTAGGCTCAAAGCAGCTATGCAAACTGTCTAATAAATTAGGTTTTATGTATGTGATTACCGGTAGGTATTTTGTTTTCAAACAAAACATCTACCGGTTTTCTATTTCCCCTCTTGACACCAATTAGCACTCAGTCTATTATATTGCTAATATGTCAGATTTAACTCAAAGACAAATAAAAATACTCAAATGTGTAGTCGAGGAATTTATTGAAACTGCTGATCCAATTGGATCTGAAACTCTCGAAAAAAAATATGCTTTAGGTATTTCTTCTGCCACCATCAGAAACGAAATGATAGCTCTTACCCAGCTTGGTTTTTTAAAAAAAGGACATCTTTCTTCTGGTCGCACACCAACTTCAATGGGTCTCAAATATTATGTCCGAAATTTAATGACCCCAAAAAATTTGTCCGTCAGCGATGAAATTGGTGCCAAAGAAAAAATTTGGGAATACCGAAATGAATTTGATCGTTTACTTCGTGAAACAATAAAAGAGTTGGCCCAACGCACTCGCTCTATGGCCATTGTCACCACCGATCAAGGTACTATTCATAGCTATGGTGCTTCAAATTTATTAGAAGAACCAGAATTTTTTAATATTGATGTTACTAAAACAGTCCTATCTCTAATCGACAATGCCACTTTTTGGTATCAAATTGTTGGTAAAGCTGGAAGTTTAAATCCAGAATCTTCCGAAATAGTTCATCTTTTAATTGGTGAAGATCTCGGAATGGAACATCTCGAGCCGTGTGGTTTTATTTATCAAAATTATGAATCTGGTCCACATAGAGGGATTGTTGGTATAGTCGGTCCAGCCCGCTTTAAATATTCATACGTTGTCCCAGTCGTCGATTATTTTGCTGAGTTACTTTCCACTGTTAGTCGTTAATAAAAATATGCCAAAAAATCAAAAGGTAAAACATATCAGTTCTAATAACACCGAATTATTAGAAAAAATCACTTCATTAGAAGAAAGATTAGCCCGATCTTTAGCTGATTATTCTAATTTAGAAAAAAGAATTGATTCTCAGCGTCAATTATTTATTACTTTAGCCACCACCTCCATTTTAAGCAAAATGGTTGAAGTTTTAGATAATTTTTATTTAGCACAAAACCATCTCAATGACCCAGGACTTAAAATGGCTATTGATAAATTTGATTCAGTTTTAAAAACTGAGGGTTTAGAAGAAATTAATCCTTTGGGCTTAGAATTTGATCCACATTCAATGGAATGCATTGAAACTGTCGAAGGCAAAGAAAATTTTGTCATCGAAGTTAAAAAATTAGGTTATAAATTAAACGGTCATGTTGTCCGACCAGCCCAAGTCTCAGTTGGTAAAAATTTGCCAAATTAAATAATTAAACCGTAGAGACGACCAATATGGGCGTCTCAAATAAAAAATTTAAAAATAATTTTATAAATTAAAAGTTAAAGATTAAATAAAAAACATATGTCAAATAAAATCATCGGAATCGATCTTGGCACCACCAATTCCTGCGTAGCAGTTATGGAAGGTGGTTCTCCAAAAGTTATTATCAGTTCAGAAGGCCGCAATACCATTCCTTCTATTGTCGAGCCAGTTAAAAAACTAGTTGGCGATTTAGCTAAACGACAAATGGTTCTTAACTCTAAAAACACTATTTATAGTGTTAAAAGATTAATGGGCCGCCGAATGGACGACCCAGAGGTTAAAAAAAGTCAAGCAGCTTCTCCTTATAAGATAGTTGCCGGTAAAGACAATACCGCCTGTGTTGAAATTGATGGTAAAGTTTATACCCCTCAAGAAATTTCGGCCATGATTTTACAAAAATGCAAAGCCGACGCTGAAAAATATCTCGGCGAAAAAGTTACAGATGCTGTCATTACTGTCCCAGCCTATTTTGATGACTCCCAACGACAAGCCACTAAACAAGCCGGAGAAATTGCCGGTCTTAATGTTCAACGAATTGTTAACGAACCAACCGCTGCTGCTTTAGCTTATGGTTTAGATAAAAAAGGTAATGAATTGGTTGCAGTTTATGATTTAGGTGGAGGTACTTTTGATATTTCCATCCTAGAAATTGGTGGTGGAATTTTCGAAGTCAAATCCACTAATGGTGATACTTTCCTCGGCGGTGATGATTTTGATCAAAAAATTATCACTTGGATTAGTGACGATTTTCAAAAACAAAATGGCGTCGATTTAAGTAAAGATCCTCAAGCTCTTCAACGTGTTCGAGAAGCTGCTGAAAAAGCCAAAATCGAGCTCAGCTCTGCCGCTGAAACAGAAATTAATTTACCTTTCATCACTCAAAAAGACGGTCAACCACTTCATTTGACTAAAAAACTGACTCGATCCGAATTGGAAAAATTAGTCGATGATTTGATCCAAAAAACCATTGGTCCAGTTGAAAAATCTCTCAAGGACGCTGGTGTGTCTAAAAACGATATTAAAGAGATAATTATGGTTGGTGGTATGACTCGTATGCCTAAAATTCAAGAAGTTGTTAAAAATTTCTTTGGTAAAGATTTAAATAATACTGTTAATCCAGATGAAGTCGTTGCCATCGGTGCTGCTGTTCAAGGTGCTGTTTTAACTGGTGAAGTTAAAGATGTAGTTCTATTAGATGTCACTCCTTTAACTCTCGGCATTGAGACTGCTGGCGGTGTTCGTACCCCTCTGATCGATAGAAATACCACTGTTCCTACTAAAAAATCTCAAGTCTTTACCACTTATGCTGACAGTCAACCCCAGGTGGAAATCAATGTTCTTCAAGGTGAACGACCAATGGCCACTGATAATAAAACTCTAGGCCGCTTTGTTTTAGACGGTATTGCCCCAGCTCCTCGTGGCATGCCTCAAATTGAAGTCACTTTTGATATCGACAGTAACGGTATTCTCTCTGTTTCTGCCAAAGATAAGGGCACAAATAAAGAACAAAAAATTACCATTCAAAACGCCACTAATCTTAAAGAAGAAGAAATTGAGCAGATGAAAAAAGAAGCTGAAGCTCACGCTCAAGAAGATGAAGATCGAAAAGGTCTAGCTGAAGCTAAAAATAAATTAGACGGTACCATTTTTTCTGGTGAAAAAACTTTAAAGGATTTTGCCGATAAAGTTAAACCAGAAGATAAGGAAAAAATCGAAGCTCAACTTAAGACTGCTCGAGAGATTTTAGCTAAAACTGATACTAATAAAGATGAATTAGATAAAGCTTCAGAAGAATTAAACCAAATTTTACAAACAATTGGTGCTGCTATTTATCAACAACAGGCTCCGCCAACCGGTGGTCCGGAAGCCGAAGCTCAACCAAAAGCCGAAGAATCAAAATCAGACAATTCTAAAAAAGAAGCTGAAGAAGGCGAAGTCGTTCAATAATAATATTATTCCGTAGAGACGCCATGCATGGCGTCTCTACTTGATGGTTGATGATGTTAAAATAGACCTTATGAAAAAAGATTTTTATGAATTATTAGGTGTTCCTAAAACTGCCACCAAAGAAGAAATTAAAAGCGCTTACCGTAAGTCAGCTCTTAAATTTCACCCCGACAAAAACAAAGCTCCCGATGCTGAAGATAAATTTAAAGAAATAAATGAAGCCTACGAAGTTTTAAGTAATAATCAAAAAAAATCGGCTTATGATAAATTTGGACATGCTGCTTTTGATCCATCTTCAGGTGGCTTTGGTGGTCATACCTACACTCAGCAAAATGGTCCTAATTTTACCTACACCCAAGGCGGTAACCCATTTAGTGGTGCCGATTTTGATTTTGGTGGGTTCAGTAACCCTTTTGATATTTTTGAACAATTTTTCGGTGGTTCTTTTGGTGGACAACAAAGCCGAGGTAAAAGAATTGAAACTTACAAAATCTCTCTTTCCTTTTTAGAAGCCGCCAATGGTTGTCAAAAAGAAGTTTCCATTGACGGTCATAATAAAACTATTAAAATTCCAGCCGGTGTTGATGATGGTCAAAAAATTCGTTTCTCAGAATTTGTACTTTATATTGATGTTCAGCCAGATAAAGTTTTTAAACGTGACGGTAATGATGTTTTTATAAATATAAACATAAAACTAAATCAAGCCATTTTTGGTGAAACTATTGAAGTTTCTACTCTCAAAGATCCACTCAAAGTGCGTATAAAACCAGGCACTCAACCAAATACCTTAATTCGTCTTAAAGGACAAGGGGTTAAAGATGTAAATGGCTACGGACAGGGTGATTTTTATATCCGTCTTTTTATTGAAATTCCTACCAAACTAACTTCCCGCCAAAAAGACCTATTAAAACAGCTCGATTTGTAATTTTTCTGGTATAATCTAACCATAATTATTTTGCAGTGTTTTAAACCCGGGGCTGAGAAAAGCCCCTTTTTTGATACTGCTAAAAGGAGATAATATGGATTTAAAAAAACTACCTAAAACAGAATTTGCCGCAGCTGTGGCTCAAATTGCTGGCGAAAGAAATATTGATGTTCAATCTATTTTAGATTCAATTGAATTTGGACTTATCTCAGCGTATAAACGTGACCAAAAAGAACATGGCACCATTGTCCCAGACGAAGATATTTTTACCGCCGAATTAGCTCCAGAAACCGGATCATTCAAGGTCTACAAAATTGATGGTGATAAAAAAACAGATGTTACTCCTCCTGGTTTTGGTAGAATTGCTGCTCAAACTGCTAAACAAGTTATCGACCAAAGAATCCATGAGGTTGAAAAAGAATCAATTGTTTCTGAGTTTGAAAAGAAAATGGGAACCCTTATCTCTTGTATTGTCTTAAAAAACGATCCTTACAAAATGGTTGTTGGTGTTGGTAAGACCGAAGGAATTTGTCCAAAAGATGAGCAAATTAGAGACGAAATTATTCCTCTTGGAGCTAAAAAATTATTTTTATTAAAAGAAATCATTCGTGACGAAACTGGTCGCAGTGAAATCATTTTATCTCGAAGAGATAATGCTTTCGTTAAAGAATTATTTTCTCGCGAAGTTCCAGAAGTTGCTAATGGTTCGGTTGTAATCGAAAAGATAGCGAGAACCGCTGGCGAAAGAACTAAAGTTGCCGTTTCTTCAAACCAAGCTGGAATCGATCCAGTTGGTTCTTGTATTGGCCAAAAAGGTTCTCGTATTCAAGCAATTTTAAGTGAATTACCAATGGAAGAAAAGGTTGATGTAGTCGCTTTTTCTCAAAATATAACTCAATTTATTACTCAAGCTCTTTCTCCAGCTCAAAATGTCAAAGTTGTTGAAATCAAAAACAACTGTGCTTTTGTCACTGTTCCAGAATCGCAATTAGCTCTGGCAATTGGCGGTGGCGGTGAAAATGTTCGCTTGGCTGGTCAATTAGTTGGCCTTGAAATAAAACTTACCGACGATAAATCTTCTAAGTAATTTTGTTTCAGTTATTCCTTTAAATTCAAAATATGACTAATGATAATAAATTAACTCGTCCACCAATTGTTGCTTTTATGGGTCATATTGATCATGGTAAAACCACCCTTTTAGATAAAATTCGTTCCACTAATGTTTGGAAAAAAGAGGCTGGTGGAATCACTCAACACATTGGTGCTTATCAAGCTAAAGTTACTGAAAAAGACGGCCAAATTAAATTAATTACCTTTATTGACACTCCTGGACATGCTGCTTTTATTAACATGCGCGCATGTGGTGCTAAAGCTACCGATATGGTTGTTTTGGTAATTTCTGCTGTTGAAGGTATCATGCCTCAAACCAAAGAATGTCTTGATCATATCAAAAAATGTGAATTACCCTTTATTGTTGCCATGAACAAAGTTGATCTCGAAAATGCTGCTCCCGACAAAGTAAAAGGCCAATTAGTTGAATTAGGATTTACTCCTGAAGAATATGGTGGTCAAACTGCTGTTATCCCTGTCTCTGCTAAAACCGGCGAAGGTATTGATAAATTGTTGGAAATGATTCTTGTGAACGCTGAAGTATTAGAACTAACTGCCGATCCTAAGGGAGATTTTGAAGCCGCCATCATTGAATCGCGCCTGGATAAAAATCGCGGTCCAGTCGCTTCTTTAATTATTAATAATGGCACTCTAAAAATTGGTAACATTATTTTTTCAGAAGACATCCTTTGTAAAGTTAAGGCAATGATTGATTGTAATGGTCAACAATTAAAAGAAGCTGGTCCTAGCACTCCAGTTGAGGTTTTAGGTTTTGAAAAAGTTCCCACTGTTAGCAGTTTAGTCACATCAAATAAAACTAAATCAACTAGTGATAAACAAACCAAAGTTTTATTGGAATCAACTGAAGAAAATCCAAAATTAAAAGTAATTTTAAAAGCTGATGTTAAAGGTACTTTAGAGGCTTTAGAAAACAGTTTTAATGAGGATGTTATAGTTATCTCTTCTGGAATTGGAGCTGTCACTGACAATGATGTTTTTTTAGCAGAAGCTGCTAAGGCTCAAATTTTTGCTTTCAATGTTTCCACTCCAAAACACATTTCTCAAATTGCCGAAAGTTCCAAAGTTAGAATTTTTGAATCCCGAATTATTTACGAAATTATTGAAGATATTCAAAACCAAGTATTACATCTTCTCGAGCCAACCATCGACGAAACAGTTTTGGGTGAAGGATTAATTAAGGCCGAATTCAAAATAGATAAAGTTCGTATTTCTGGCGTTCAGTGTACTAAAGGTGAGATTTCAAAAGGGGATTTAATTCACCTCAAACGAGACGGAAAAATTATTAAAGACACTAAGGTCGAAGGTATTCATCAGGGTAAAAATATTATTGAAAAGTTAAAATCAGGCAACGATTGTGGTATGACTTTTAAACCTTATATTGACTTTAAAGTAGGGGATGCTATAATAGCCTATAAGAATTAAAAATTAGCAGGTCTTCTTATGAAAAACTATCAAGTTCAAGAAATTAAAAACTTACTAGGAACCGCCAAAACGGCTCTCATTGCTGTTCCTCAATTAAACATCGACAGTGTTGGTTCAGCGCTTGCATTTGCTCTACTTTTAAAAAAATCTAATATTACCACTAAAGTTTTTTGTCCACACAAAACCGATGCTAATTATACTAAACTAAATGGCCTCGACCTTTTAACTGATATTTACAATCAAAATGATTTAATTGTCACTCTTGATTATCCTTTAGATCAAATCGAAAAAGTTACCTACAATCAAGATAATGGCAAGTTAAATTTAGTTGTCCAAACTAAAGACGGTTCTCCAAAAGTTGCCGAAAATCAAATTTTAATCAGTAACCAGGCCAGTGCCGCTGATATTAACTTTATTTTAGGTGACGAAACACTCTTAGGCACTAATGCTAATATGATTAATAAAGGTAATTGGATTAATATTTCTCCTGCTAATATCGAAAAAACTTGGGCTAAGGTCAATATTATAGACCAAGACGCTCCTTTTTCTGAAATTTTAACCTTCTTATTACCAATGCTCGATTTACAGTTAACTCCAGAGTCAGCTAAAAATCTTTTGATTGCTCTTAGAATCGCTACTCAATCTTTTTCAGTCAATGTTTCTCCAGAAACTTTTGAAGCTGGTGCTAATTGTCTCCGTGCCACCCAAGTCTAATTTATAAATAATTAAATAACCAAAAGCCCCGTTCCTCGGGGCTTTTTTGTTATTATTTAATTTTTTTTAAAAAAATATATAATAATTGTATGTCTGAACAAAAAAACAACCCACCACCACAAGAATTAGTTATCTCTGAACCAAAAACAATAGAATATGACTTGCCTTATATTCATATTCCCAACGGATATCCAGAAAATGACCAAATACACACAGTTATTAATCAAAAAAATGAACCAATAAAAGAAGAATTAAAAGAATTTTTTACCCCCGAAATGGTATCACGCTTAATTAAATGTCCAAAAATAAACATAGACGAAACAGATGATTGGGGGATGTTTGGTTATGAACCAGGTTATTTTTTTATTTGTGGAATTAAATATAAAGGCGACAAGACTCTTAATGATATGGCTTTATTAAATGGTATGACTCTTAAAAACTCCACAACTAAAACAGGTTATGAAATAACCGAAATTAGTCATGCAGACTCTTTTCCAAGAAATAAATACATTTATCAAACTATAACTGTTGAGAAAACTCCAAAAACGTTTACTTTTTTAAGGAATTTATTAGAAGGTGTTGATGGTGATGATTTATCAACTTATCCAACAGAAGATTTGCTTTTTAATTTAAAAAAAATAAGAGATCAAAGGGAAATACCAGATGTTCTTTTAGAATCAGCAGAACGTTTTAGATCGTCTATTAAGGAATCAAGAGACCCAGATTATTCTGCCCAAATGGCTGACAAATATGAACAAGAAGCAGAAAAAAAGAAACAGGAAACACCTATAAACACATTAAAATCATTAGAAATAATCAATATTCTTCAAGAAAGAAAAATAGTTGACTCAACAATTTTAAATATTATTAATAGCTCATATAAATACGAAGAGAAAAGAATCAAACAAGACATAAACCAAGCCAAATTAAATGGTAATAATCAATTAGCCGAAGAAATTACTACTTTTTTCAAAAGAATTGAGCCACTTTTAGAAAATAATCAGAAACAATTAACAAGTAATTAATTTCTATGTTATAATCTCATCTGACTAAGAACGGTTTTTGGGTAGCCATTCCCAAATATTATAAATTTACCGATTTTAGCCGCATAATCCTATGGCATTAACCACAGAAGAAAAAAAAGTTATTATTGAAAAGTTTGCCCAAGATAAGGGTGACACTGGTTCTCCAGAAGTTCAAATTGCCATTTTAAGCAAAGAAATCGAAAAACTCCAAGGTCATCTAACTGAAAACAAGCACGATTCTCCAGCTAAGCGCGGAATTTTAAGCAAAATCTCCAAAAGACGACGTTTACTCCGCTACATCTCAACACATAATCCTGAAAGATACGCAGCTATAATCAAATCTCTTGGTCTTAAGAAATAATTTTAAATTTTAGTTATAATTAATTTATGGAAATGAATACAAAAGATATTTTAGTTGGCGATAAAAAAATTACCCTTTCAACTGGTAAATTAGCTCCTCAAACCAATGCCTCTGTCGTGGCTCAATACGGCAATACTACTGTTTTAGCCACTGTTGTCATGGGTAAAATTGATGATTCTAAGGACTATTTTCCTTTATCAATCGAATTTGTTGACAAACTTTATGCTGGAGGCATCGTAAAAGGTAGTAAATGGATGAAACGCGATGGTGGTCCATCCGACTCAGCTGTTCTTTTTGGCCGAATTATTGATCGATCTCTTCGTCCACTTTTTCCATTCGATTTTTTAAATGAAGTTCAAATTATTGTTACTGTTTTAAGTAATGATAAAAATAATGATGTTATCATTCCTGCCTTTACTGCAGCTTCTGCTGCTTTGGCTATTTCCGACATTCCTTTTAACGGTCCAGTTTCTGCCGTTCGTGTTGGTTTAATTGATGAAAAATTAGTCTTAAACCCTTCCAATGAAAAATTAAAAAATTCCGACCTAGATCTTTTAGTTTGCACTGGCAATGTTGGTATCAATATGATTGAGGCTGAAGCCAACATCATTAATAATGATATTGCTCTAAAAGCCATTGAATTGGCCAAAACTACCGGCGACGAAATCAATAAAGAAATTGTTGCTTGGGCAAAAACTTGTGGAAAAGAAAAAATTAAATATCAACCATCTGGTCCGTCTAGTGATTTAATCAACGAAGTCGATTCCAAAATTAAAACAGAAGTCGAAGCCTTTTTAGAAGCTGGTGTTGACGGTGGTCACATGATTGGTCAAGACAAAATTGTCGATCAAATTCTTGAAGATTATAAATCTAAAATTGAATCCAATGAAATTTCTAAAAATCATTTAGTTGCTGCTGTTGATTTTATTATTAGAAAATATCTTCGAGAAAGAACCCTAAAAGGTATTCGTTACGATCACCGAAAAATGGATGAAGTTCGTTCTTTAACTATTGAAGCTAGTGTTTTGCCTTGTGTTCATGGTTCTGCTTTTTTTCAAAGAGGATTAACTCAAGCCATCACTATCACTACACTTGCTCCTTTATCAGAAAAACAATATTTAGAAGACTCTAGTGGTGAAAAAACCAAAAGATATATTCATTATTATTCCGCCGCTCCTTTCTCTACTGGTCAAACTGGTCGAGTCGGTCGCCCGGGTCGAAGAGAAATTGGTCATGGTGCTTTAGCTGAAAAAGCCTTAGCCCCAGTCATTCCCACTGAAGAGGAATTTCCATATACAATTCTTTTAACTTCTGAAGTTTTATCTCAAAATGGTTCGTCTTCAATGGCTTCCACTTGTGGATCCACCATGTCTTTAATGGACGCTGGCGTTCCAATTAAAGATAAAGTCGCTGGAATTTCTATCGGCTTAATTGCCGAAACTGATGATAATTTTGTTTTATTAACCGATATTGCTGGTGTTGAAGACCACAACGGTGACATGGATTTCAAAATCACTGGCACCAGAACTGGTATCACTGCCATTCAATTAGACATCAAAAGAGCCGGTCTCACTTTAAAAATGATCACCGAAACTTTTGCCGCCAGTACTAAAGCCAGACTCCAAATTCTAGACAAAATGGAAGCTGTTTTATCAACTCCTCGAACTGAACTTTCAGAATTTGCTCCAAAAATTAAAATGGTTACCCTTCCAGAAGATAAAATTGGTGAAGTCATTGGTAGTGGTGGTAAAACCATCAAAGCATTAATGGCAAAATACGAAGTCCAAATTGATATTGATGACTTTGGAAAAGCCTCAATTTCTGCCCAAAATCAGGAAAATATTGATAAGGCTGCTTATGAAATTGAATCGATGATTAAAGAAGTTCAAATCGGTGAAGACTATGAAGGTGTTGTTACCCGAGTTGAAAACTTCGGTGCTTTCATTGAATTTTTACCAGGTCGAGAAGCCTTGCTCCATGTTTCTGAAATGACCGGTGGGTTCTTATCTGATCCATCTTCAATTATCAAAGTTGGCGATCATCTTAATGTCAAAATTGCTGGATTCAACGATAATCATCAAATTAAATTATCATCTCCTGAATTTAAAGCAGCTCATCCAGGTCAACCTCGTGAAGAAGGTTTTGATAATCGACAAGATAATCGAACCGGTGGTTTTAGAAACTTCACTCCACCAAGTGGTGATAATCGTCGCGAATTCCGTCCCCGCCGATAATTCAAGCAACCAGTTCTAAATTCTTGTATAATTTTATAATGACTGATAATTTGTTGACCACCAAGGAGGCGATTAAGCGGCTGACTGATAAAGTTACGGCGGTTAAACTTCCTGAAAATTTAAATTCAAAATTACAGGAACTTTTTGTCCAATTGGAAATTAATTCTCGAAATGAAGAAACTTTTTGGTCAATTTATCAAAACATTTCTAAATACATCGATTGGATTATTGCCGTTCCCTGGTTTAACCAAACTAAAGATATTTTAGATCTAAACTACGCCAAAGAAAAACTAAACGAGGAGCATTATGGTTTGGAAATAATTAAAGAAAGAATTTTGGAATATATTTCTGTCATTGCCCTTCAAAAAAGTCGTCATCCAAACGAAACTGTTCATGCTCCAGTTCTTTTATTTGTTGGTTTAGTTGGCACCGGCAAAACCACCATGGCCAAATCAATTGCTCAAGTTTTAGGCAGAGAGCTTATTAGAATTCCATTTGGCGGTTTAGGCGATGCTAACTATCTTCGTGGTCACTCTCACACTAATCCAGATAATGAACCAGGACAAATTATTAAAGGTTTAGTTAACTGCAAAAGCAACAATCCAGTAATTTTATTAGATGAAATTGATCGTGTTGCCGATGACGCCTTAAATACTATTATGGGTGTTCTAGTTGAAATACTCGATCCAGAACAAAATAGTCACTTTATTGATCATTATTTAGATTATCCAGTAGACCTTTCACAAGCAATTTTTTGTGCCACTTGCAATAACACTTCCCGAATTGCCACCGCCGTCATGGATCGTCTGGAAGTTATCCAAATGCCTTCATATACTGACGAGGAGAAAACCGCCATTGCTAAAGATTATCTTTTACCCAGAGCTCTCAAAGCCACTGGTTTAACTCCAGAGGATTTAAAAATTTCTACTGATATGTGGCCTCAAATTGTTAGACCTCTTGGATTTGATGCTGGTGTTAGAACTCTTCAACGCAATATTGAAGCTATGTGTCGCAAAGTAGCCAAAATTATTTTAGAAGGCAAAACTAAACAAATTACCGTTGATGATTCCAATATCAAAACTTTTTTACCACAATGGTAAACAAAATAACACTTAAAACGATTTTTTAGATAAAATTAATTAAGATTTATTATTATTTCTGAACATTTTGTGGTTGCCGTTCAGATATTTATTATTATTTATATTTACAATCACAACAAATTTTTATGTTAAAACAAAAAACAAATTTTACAAATGCACCCAATCAAGTCAGAGAATATAAATCTGGAACTGATTCGGTCCGAATCAGTTCACTTGGTGGTTTCGGTGACGTTACTCAGAATATGTTCGTTTACGAATTTATTCCTAGTGGCGACGCATCCAAAAGCCAAATTATTATTGTCGACTGTGGTGTCGGTTTTCCTGAAGAAGATGCTTTTGGCGTCGATCTTCAAATACCAGACACTCACTATCTTCAAGACAAAAAAGACCGAATTTTAGGTATTTTTATAACCCATGGTCATGAAGATCATATCGGTGCTGTCCGTTTTATTCTACCTATTCTTGGGCAGAATATTCCCATATATTCTCCCAAATTAGCCGCTGCTTTTATCGAAGCCAGACTTGGTGAAGTTCAAATTCGTGCCAATCTTCAGACTTATGACGAGTCGACTTTACCAATTGTTAAAGGTGTTTTTACTGTCGATCCAATTAGGGTTACTCATTCGATTCCTGACACTTATCATTTCGCCATCACCACCCCCATGGGTATTTTTTACCATGGTTCCGATTTTAAATTAGACCTTTTTCCTCTCGATGGCAAAGGTGCTGATTATCAACACATTGCCCGTATTGGTGAAGGTAAAGTTATTGCTCTAATGTCTGATAGTTTAGGTTCTGATCATGAAGGTTGGTCACCATCAGAAGGTTCTATTGCTGAAAATTTTAAAAGAGAAATAGTCTCTGCAAAAGGTCGTGTTTTTGTCACTTCAATTTCCAGTAATATCGTTCGTTGGGCTCAAGCCATTGAATATGGTAAAAGTGTTGGCCGAAAAATAGTTATTGTTGGTTTCTCTGTCGACAGAGCTATTAATATTGCTAAAGATTTAGGTTATGTAACCCTTGCCGAGACTGATCTTATTCCTCTTGAAAGAGTTAAAAATTTTGCCGAAAATAAACTTTTATTTCTAGTTGCCGGTTTTGCCGGTCAACCAGATTCAGCTTTAAGTAAAATGATTATGGGTAAACACAGGGTAAAAGTTAAATCTGGAGATAAAGTCATTTTTTCTTCTCCAGATTACATTCCTGGTACTACTTCTAATATTTATAATATGATTGACCTTCTTTCTAAAATGGGCGCTGAAGTCATTTATGGTGAAAAAGAAGAATTACATGTTTCCGGTCATGGTTATCAAAAAGAACATGCTCTTTTAATCAGTTTATTAAAACCAAAATATTTATTACCAATTGGTGGTAATTATCGTCATCTCAAATGCTATCAACAAATGGCTAAAAAATTAGGCTATAACGATGATCAAGTTATTTTACCCGATTTCGATGCTTCAGCCACTTTTCACAACAATGGTACAGTTGACACTAATTATCACATCTCCATCAGAAAAATTTTAATCGATGGTTTTGGAGTTGGTGATGTCGGCACTACTGTCTTACGTGATCGTAAATTATTGGCCGAAGATGGAATGTTCTCTGTTGTCCTTTTAATGGACAAAGAATCTGGCCAATTAAGTAAACCACCCGTAATTCTTAGCCGTGGTTTCGTTTTCATGAAAGAAAATACCGAACTTATGGACTTTTTAAAATTAGAGGTTAGTAACAAATTTAAACAATCCACCAGCACTCCGGCCAATATGGATTTCATTCGTGAAGAAGTTCAGGCTTATCTCGAAGAAATTATTTACAAAAAAACCGGCCGCCAACCTATGGTCTTACCGCTGGTTATTGAGGTCTAAAAAATTTATTTTCTTTTCATAAATTATTGTCATAATTTTCCGTGCCATTAATCAATATTCAAACCAAATTTGCTGACAAATTTAAATTAAAATCATCTCGTCTTCAAAACTGGAATTATTCAACTCCAGGATATTACTTCATCACCATCTGTACCCACAACCACAATAATTTTTTTGGAAAAATTATTAACAACAAGATGGAATTGTCAAAACGTGGTGAAATTACTAAATCTGAATTATTAAAAACATTTGAAATCAGAAAAAATATTAAATTACATGAATGGGTAATTATGCCAAATCATGTGCATGTTTTAATGGAAATTGAAAAACAAAATTATCAACACAATAAATGTAGAGACGTAGCGCGCTACGTCTCTACAAAACTAAACAACATCTCTACAGAAGAAAATAATAAAAATTTTTCAAAAATTTCACCCAAACCAAATTCAATTTCATCAATAATACGTTCATTCAAATCAGCCGTTACCCATCAAATAAATCCCAAAACAATATTTTTTGCTTAGCAACCCCGTTTCCACGATCAGATCATTAAAGATGAAAAAGAATATTTTTTAATCAAAAAATACATTCAAAATAATATAAAAAATTGGGATAAAGATAATTTTTTTAGTTTAAAGTAAATTTCTTCCTGGGTAGTCCGGATTCATTTTTTCATCGTCGTTTACTGGTGAACAGAGTTTTATTCTGGCTGTTATTCGATTTTCGGCAATTTTTTTATGGGTTTCAAAAGCATTCATTAATTGTTTTTTTGGATCATCACTTATTTTAGTTGCCTGAGCAATTCTTTTAGCTTCTTTCGAGAAACATATTTCAGTTCCCGTTATACATCTTTCGCATGATCTTGGTTCTGCCATAAATATATTTTACCCTAAAAAATAAATTATTAGTTATAATAAAACCATGAGATATTCACAACTTTTCGGTAAAACCAGTAAAACCGTCGCATCCGATGCTGACAGTATTAATGCCAAATTATTAACCCAGGGCGGTTTCATTCAAAAAGAAATTTCTGGTGTTTATAATTATTTACCCTTAGGTCTGCGTGTTTTAACCAAAATCCAAAATATCGTTCGTGAAGAAATGGATAAAATTGGCGGTCAAGAAATTTTAATGCCCACTATGACTCAAGAAGAAAGTTGGGTCACCACTGGTCGTAATAATATGGATGTTCTTTTTCATCTCAAAGGTCAAGGCGACACCAATTTAGTTTTAAATCCAACTCACGAGGAAGTAGTCACTCCTTTGGCTCAAAAATACATCTTTTCTTATCGCGATTTACCAGTTGCTGTTTACCAAATTCAAAACAAATTTAGAAATGAAGCTAGGGCTAAATCGGGATTACTTCGTGGTCGTGAATTTAATATGAAAGATCTTTACTCTTTTCATGTCGATGAAGACGATTTAAATCGTTATTACGAAATTGTTAAAAAAGCTTATTTTGAAATTTACAAACGACTTGAACTTGATAATATCACTGTTTTAACTTTTGCTTCCGGTGGTGCTTTCAGTCAATTTTCCCACGAATTTCAAACTATAAATGAAAGTGGAGAAGATACTATTTATCTTTGTGAAAAATGTAAAATTGCCATAAATAAAGAAATAATTGACACTCAAAAAACTTGTCCTGAATGTGGTAGTGATAAATTAAAAACTGTTAAAGCCATCGAAGTCGGCAACATCTTCAAATTAAGAACCAAATTTTCAAAAGCCTTTAATTTTTATTATTCCGATTCTAAAGGTCAAGAAAAAATTATTGAAATGGGTTGTTATGGTATTGGACCGTCAAGAGCCATGGCTACCATTGTTGAAACTCATAACGACTCTAAAGGCATAATCTGGCCAAAATCAATCGCTCCATACCAAGTTCATTTGATCGGGCTTGATCTTTTTGATGAAAATATTAAAATTCAAACCGAAAAAATTTATCAGGATTTATTAGATAAAAATATCGAAGTTTTATTTGATGATCGTGTCGATGTCACCGCCGGTATTAAATTTGCCGATGCTGATTTAATTGGAAATCCAATTAGACTAGTAATTAGTAAACGAAGTATTGAAAATGGTGGCATTGAATTTAAGAATAGAAACGAAGAAAAAAGCGAAATTATTCCTTTCGATAAAATTTTTTCAAGAATCTGAATTTTAAATTAAAAATTAATTTTAAATAAGTTATACTGTATTCATGGCTAAACGAGGTCGCAAGAAAAAACATGCTTTTCCAGTTTTAAAATTAAAACAAGAAACAGTAAAAACTATTTTTTTTATTTTTTTCTTAGTTCTGTCAATTATCTCTCTTTTTTCCTTTCTTCAAACCGGTCCGTATTCAATTGCATTAAATCTTAAATTAGTAGAATGGTTTGGTTTAATCTCCGTTTTTATTCCATTTTTACTACTACTCACCTCGTTTCTATTCACCAAAATGAAAGTTCCGTTAAAGGAAGCGAATGTCTTTTTCGGCACTTTAATTATGTTTATTTCTCTGCTTGGTCTTTTAAAACAGGGTAGTGTCGGACTTTTCTTTGGTGATCAAATTGCCAATCTTTGGGGTGAATTACCTCGATTTTTTATTTTCTTTTTTTCTGGAATTGCTGGTTTTGTCATTCTTTTCGATACTAATGTCAGCCAAATCATCAAATTTTTCGCCAAATTTTTTAATGCTATTAAAAAATACACAGTTGGTAACGGAAAAGAAAGAGAGAGTAAGTCTGAGAAAAAATCCGGTCTATTTTTATCAGAACTTTCGCCTTTTAAATCCAACAATAAAAACGAAGATAATAAAGATGATCCAAATGTCGTTAATATTCCTCCTGTTATTAAATCTCCAGATCAACAATTATTACTTCCAAATTCACCTCTCCAATCTTTATCAAATAATCAAATTTGGGAATATCCATCAATTTCCATTTTTGATGGCACTCCTGGTGCCAAAGCTGATCGCGGTGATGTTCGTAAAAACGCCAACATTATTGAGGAAACTCTAGAATCTTTTGGTATTCGTGCCAAAGTCGTCGAATACAACAATAGTCCTTCTGTTACTCAATATGCTCTTGAAGTGGCTCTCGGCACCAAGTTAGCCAAAATTATTAGCCTAAGCAATGATTTAGCCATGGCCCTTTCTGCTCCTGGTGGTCAAATTCGTATTGAAGCCCCAATTCCTGGTCGAGCACTAGTTGGAATTGAAGTTCCTAATAAAACTCTTGAAGTTGTCCCAATTCGAAAAGTTATCGAATCCGACGCTATGAAAAATGCCAAAAATAAAATTACTGTTCCATTAGGTCTCGACGTTGCAGGTAATCCAAAAGTGGCTGACATCGCTAAAATGCCACACGTTTTAATCGCTGGTCAAACCAATTCTGGTAAGTCTGTTTGTGTTAATTCTTGGATTAGTAATATTCTTTTCCGATCCTCTCCTCAAGAAGTTCGTATGATTATGGTTGATCCAAAACGTGTCGAACTAACTCCATACAATGGTATTCCCCATCTTTTAACTCCAGTCATTGTCGAACCAGAAAAAGTAATTTCTGCCTTAAAATGGGCTGTCGATGAAATGCAACGACGTTATAAAACCTTTACTGAGGTTGGTGCCAAAAATATTGAAAGTTACAATAACCTTTCCGGTTTTCAATCTATGCCTTTCATTTTAATTTTTATCGATGAATTGGCTGACATTATGTTATTTTCTCCATCCGAAGTCGAAGATAATATTTGTCGTTTGGCTCAAATGTCTCGTGCTGTAGGCATTCATTTAATCCTCGCCACTCAACGCCCATCAGTAAATGTTATAACCGGTCTTATTAAAGCCAATATTCCTACTCGTATTTCCTTTGCTGTCACGTCGGTTACTGATTCTAGAGTTGTTCTAGATACTCCCGGAGCTGAAAAATTATTGGGTCGCGGTGATATGCTCTATGGTCCTCAAGATCTAGCCAAACCAGTCAGAATTCAAGGTTGTTTTATCTCAGACAAAGAAATAAATATTTTGGTCGACTTTTTAAAATCCCAAAAAACTGCCGAATACGACGATCAAGTCGTTAGTCAGCCGGTTTCTGCTGGAAATGGCAAATCAGTTATAACAGCATCTTCTAATGGTGCTCCTCACGACCCTCTCTATGACAGTGCTGTTAAATTAATTCAAGACACTGGTAAAGCCTCAACCACTTTCCTTCAAAGAAAGTTAAGTGTCGGTTATGCTAGAGCTGCTAAAATTTTAGATGAAATTGAGAGTGCTGGTTTAATCGGTCCGTCAAATGGTGCCAAGCCTCGCGATATTTTAATGCCTCACACTCAAGGTGACAGTTCGGCCGAATAAATTTAATTATGCTCCGCACATCATCTCTTCTCAAAAATACTCGTCTCGACAAGGAATATGAATTAACCGATATTTCTAAAAAATTAAAAATATCCGTCAAATATTTAACTGCTATTGAAAATGAAGAAGTTAAAAATTTTCCCCAAGAACCATACTGTTCTTTAATTATTAAAGATTATGCCGATTACCTAGGTCTTAATGGTCAAGAAATTTTATCCTTCTTTCGACGCGATTTCGAACAAAAAAAACGAATCAAATCTGTCAAAAAATCAGGTTTTTCCTTTACTCCACAATTCACATTTAGTGTTTTAATTGGAGTTATTATTATTGGTTTTATTTTCTATCTCACTTCCGAATATATTAAATTCAACCGTCCACCTAAATTAAAAATAAATTGGCCGGAAACTATTAATAATGAAAGTTTTGATTTAACTGGTATTACAGATCCAGATTCTACTATTCGAATTAATAAGGACTTAATAATTATTGGTTCTAATGGTAGTTTTCAAAAGAAAATTCAAACAGGTTCCGATGGTGAAATTAAAATAATCGTCGAATCAAAATCACCCAGCGGTAAAACTACTGTCGAGGAAAAAACTCTCAAAATTAATTAATTTTTTAAAAAATAGTTTATACTGATTACATGGATATAACTCAAATCGTCATTATCATTAGTCTTTTAGCTATTACGATCATTATCGTCATTTGTGGAATTTACTTTATCAAACTTCTAAAAGATTTAAATATCACTCTCAAAAAAACCAATCTAATTCTCGACGATGCCCATTTGATTACCGATTCAGTTGCCCAGCCAGTTTCTTCTCTTTCCGATTTTCTCATGGGTCTTAAAAATGGAGTTTCTTTTTTTAGTAATTTAACTAGAGATAAAAACAAAGATGACTAAATCAGAAAATAAGACCGATCCAAAATCAAATCCTGGTTTTATGTTTGGTTTAACCTTAGGTGCTGCTGTCGGTGCTCTTTCCGCAATTTTAATCAACAAAAGCAATGAAACAGAAGTTGTCCAAAATTTTGAATCCAAAGTAAAAGAATTTTTTCAGGATTTGGTTAGTGAAGCCAAATCAAAAAAAACAGAAGTAGTCAAAAAAATCGAATTCATCGATGCTGAAGAGGAAAAAGAAAAGCCAGAAAAACCACATGTTGTCATCAAAAGGAAATCCACTCCCAAGATGTTTGTCAAACCAAAGAGATAAATTATTTTTGTAGAGACGCATTGTATGCGTCTCTTGGTAATAAATTCAAAATAAAACATAATTAATTTAGAGACGCACGCAGTGCGTCTCTACTGACGATAAATAAAATTTTATAGAGACGTTCTACAGAACGTCTCTATTGATATAAAAATTGAATAATTTGTTTAGTAGTAGGAACACGCCATGGCGTGTTCCTACATGAATAAAAAAATATTGATATAATCATTCGTATGAAAGCCCGTGATTTAAAGGAAAAATTCATTAATTTTTTTGTTTCTCAAAAACACATCGAAATTCCCTCCAGTAATTTAACTCCCGAAAATGATCCGACCACTTTGTTTATTTCCGCCGGCATGCAACAATTAGTTCCATATTTCACCGGAAAACCACATCCATTAGGTAAGAGACTAACAGATGTTCAAAAATGCGTTAGGACCGGCGATATTGATGAAGTTGGAGATTCATTTCATCATACTTTTTTTGAAATGCTTGGCAACTGGTCTCTTGGTGATTACTTTAAAAACGAAATGCTTCCTTGGAGTTATCAATTTTTAACCAAAGAATTAAATATTGATCCAAAAAATCTTTTTGTCACTTGTTTTACTGGTAACAAAAACGCTCCCAAAGATGAATTTAGTGCTTCTGTTTGGAAATCTTTAGGCATGAATCAAGACAATATTATTTTTTTGGAAGATAATTGGTGGGGTCCAGCCGGTCTAACAGGTCCATGTGGTCCAGATAGTGAAATGTTTATCGATACTCATCCAGAATTACCAAAAGTCGATTTTAAAACAGGGGATAAACAAGGCCGTTATTTGGAAATTTGGAACGATGTTTTTTTGGAATATAACAAAAATGCCGATGATACTTTTTCAAAATTAACTCAGCAAAATGTCGATACCGGTATGGGTGTTGAAAGAACAATTACAATTTTATCCGGTTTTTCGGACAATTATTTAACCGACATCTGGCAACCAATCATTAAAAAAATAGAAGAATTATCGGAAAAAAATTATAATGAAAGCCGTCCTGTCAAGGGAGGTGGTTCCGATGAAATCGGAGACGGAGGGTTTAAAAAATCCATTCGTATTATTGCCGACCACATCAAGGCTTCTGTTTTTATTATTGCCGACGGCGTTGAACCCACTAATAAAGAAACCGGTTATGTTCTCCGCCGTCTAATTCGTCGTGCTATTCGTCAAGGGAAATTATTAGGCATTGAAACCAATTTTATTTCTCAAATTGCCGATGCAGTTTTAGATAATCAAGACAATTACGCCGGTGTTTACCCCGAATTAGATGCCAATCGCGATAAAATTATTTCAATCTTAGATGCTGAAGAAAATAAATTCAGAAAAACTTTAAACAATGGCCTTCGTGAAATCAATAAATTAATCGAAAGAAATAAAAGTGTTTCTGGTAAAGAAGCTTTTACCCTTTATGAAAGTTTCGGTTTTCCAATCGAAATGATTGAAGAGGAACTTCAAAAAAACAATTTAACCTTAAATAAGGAAGAATTTGAAGAAGCAAAATTAGCTCATCAAAAGCAGTCACAAACTTTGTCTGCTGGCAAATTCAAATCCGGTCTAGCAGATAATTCTGAAATCATTACCAAATATCACACCGCCACTCATTTATTACATTCCGCTTTAAGAAAAATTTTAGGCGACAATGTTCAACAATCTGGTTCCAATATCACTTCTGAAAGATTACGTTTTGATTTCTCTTATTTCGAAAAATTAACCGACGACCAATTAAAACAAATCCAAGATTTAATTAATCAACAAATTAAATTAGATTTACTAGTCGTCGTTGAAACAATGCCTTTTGTCGAAGCTCAGTCACAAAATGCTTTAGCTTTTTTTGGCAATAAATACCCTGAAATTGTCACGGTTTATACCATTGGTTCGGCAGAAAATTATTTTTCCAAAGAAGTTTGCACTGGCCCTCATGTAAGCCATTTATCGGAACTTGGTAATTTTGAAATCCAAAAAGAAGAATCAGCGGGGAGTGGTAAACGTCGTATCTACGCCATCTTAAATTAGGCTAAATCATCAAAAATATTGTATCCTTACATAATGGGTATTAATAGTTTTTGGTTATTTTACATCGAGGCCGACAGTATTTTAGTCGCCCTAATTAATTGGGGAAATGGTCGTTTTTATGTTGCCTCAATTGGTCCGCGTGTCGCTTTCAATATAAACGATCCTAGATCGATCGCTAAAGCTACTGACGAATCACTTTCAAGTGCTGCAGTCAGCGCCGATATCTCCCCCGAGCAAGAACCTCTTTTTGTTGGTTTAGTCATTCCGTCTTCTTGGGTTAGTGAAGATGGAAAAATTGTCAAAGAAAAATCAGAAATAATTTTACCTCTTTTAAAAGAATTAGATCTAAAACCATCTGGTTTTATGTCCAGCGATGAAGCCATAATTGAAGAGTCAAGCAAACCCGATGACTTTCCTGCCAGTTTCATTAATATTTATTTAGAATCAAATTCTTTCGAACTATCACTCATCTATCTTGGAAAAATCAAAAAAAGAATTAGAAAATTTTTTGATGGTGAATTTAAAGCTCAATTAATCGAAGATGTTTTACTAGAATTCAACTCCGAATCCACTCTTCCTCCTCAAATTTATATCTATGGAAATGCCGATGAATCAATTGTTGAAGAATTAAAAAATTTTCCCTGGGTTGGTAAAAAAAATGTCGAGACTTTTCTTCATTTTCCTGATATTAAACTTTATCACGACGAAGATTTGGTCAATATTTTTTTCAAGGCTATCACTTCTCAAATGGTTGGCGGAGGTAATTCTTCTCATCAACCAGTTCCGCCAATTCCTCCTAAAGAACCACAAGAAATAAAAGAAGAGTTAGTAGAAGAATCCGAAACTCCAGATGAAATCATTAATAATGATTCCGATATTTATGATTCGGAAATAATAGAAACCATAGAAGAAGTTTCTCCTGAAAATTTAGGTTTTACCCAAGAACAATCAAAAGAAGAATTTATTGAAATACCAACCGCAGTTGAAACACCAATTTTCGAAACCCATATTCCTTCTAAAAAATTACCAATTAAATTTACTCTTCCAAAATTAAATTTCAAATTACCCAAGTTAAAAACAAATTTTTTATTTTTTATTTTTCCAGTTGCACTAATTCTCATTTTTCTTCTTATCTTTTTTTCCAAAGCTAAAATTACTCTTTTTTTAACTCCCTATGAATTTGAAAAAACCATCAACGTAACTTTAGATTCAGATGCTATTGAAATTTCCTCATCAATTATTCCAGTTGAAAAAAAGAACACCAATATTAATTCTTCGGTTACAATAGAAACCACTGGTCAAAAAACTGTTGGTACAAAAGCCACCGGCGAGGTAACTATTTTCAATAAATTAGAAAAAGTTCAAAATATTCCCAAAGGTTCAATTTTAGTTAATTCAAATGGTCAAAAATTTGAACTAATTAATAGCGTTCAAGTCGCTGCCGCCGTTATAAATTATAGTACTGGCACTATGAATTTCGGTCAAGTCAAAACTTCCTTGTCCGCCTCAGATATCGGCCCTGAATATAATATCAGCAAAGATGCCGCTTTAACATTTAAAGATTTTTCCGAAACTTCAATCGTAGTTAAAAGCAACACCACTTTTGCTGGTGGCACCAAAGAACAAGTCAAAGCTGTTAGTAAACAAGACAAAACCAATGCTGAAAATCAATTAAATCAAAAACTAACCGACGAAGCCGACAAAAAAATAAGTGAAGAACTCAACGATTCCAGTGATATTTTAAAGGAAACCATCCAAGTTAAAAAAAATAAAACCGAGTTTAATCGCGAAGTCGATGAACAGACCGATGAATTAACTGCCACCGCTCAATCAATCGTTAGTGTTTTTATTATTAATTCAGAAACAAAAAATAAAATCATCGAGCAATTTTTGTCCCAAGAAAATGGTTATTCTGATTCTGATAAAAATAAAAACTCCTTTGTTTTTACATTTAAAATTAATAAATTAGATACAGATCAAGCCACTGGTAGTTTAACCATTAAAGGTTCTTCTTTGCCTAAAGTTGATACTGCAACCCTTAAAAAGAATATTGCTGGAAAGACAGTTAAAAATGCCCAAAAAATTATTAAAAAAACCATCATCCGTGTTTACGATTTTAATATTCAAACCAATTCAAAATTATTAAATATTCTGCCTTTCAATAAAAACAATATTTCTATTGATGTAAAAATCAAATCAAAGTGAGCTATATTTATATTAAAAAAACACCACCCACTTCAAAATCTAAATCAATAGCTAAAAAAAAAGCGTTAGCTGTTTCGCTTTTATGTCTTGGATTATTTTTTTTCGCTTCAGCTATTTTTCCCATCATTAAATTCCAATTACAATATTCAATTAATTTTAATCAGTTAATAAATCCACTATCACTCCAAAATTATAATACCTCTCAAAATATTTTAGGAGCAGCCGCCACCGATTACACTCAAATTTCTAGCTGGTTTGACTCTGATTCTTCAAACTCTAGCCAAATTTTTTCAAATGACAAAACTTTTACTTATCTTTTATCTATTCCAAAATTAAAAGTCAGTAATGCAGTCGTTACTGTTGGTAGCATGGATCTTAAGAAAAGCTTAGTCCAATATCCTCAAACTGCTCTTCCAGGCCAACTCGGCAATACTGTTATATTTGGCCACTCCGTTTTGCCTCAATTTTTCAACCCCAAATCATACCTTACAATTTTTTCTACACTTTACAAACTTGAACAAGGTGATGAGATTTTAATTGATTATGACAATGTTCAATATGAATATATTGTTGATGAAATGTATGAAGTTAAACCAACCGATCTTTCGGTTTTAGAACAGCGTTTCGATCAAAAAAATTTAACACTCATCACCTGTAGTCCACCAGGAACTTATCTTCGTCGTCTCATCATTAAGACCAGCCTTTCAGCAAAGTAATTTTTGTTATAATTCCCTATGAATTATTTAGCCATCGATTATGGAACTAAAAATATTGGTCTTGCCATATCGACTCTTGGAATAATTTCTACCATTCCTGCCATTAAAAATGACAACAATATTATTGATAATTTAAAAAAAATTATTACTGATTACGAAATTGATGGTATTTATGTTGGCGTTTCAGAAGGGGAGGTAGCTAAGCTTACCAAAGCCTTTGTCAATAAACTTCGCGACATGCTACAATTAGATATTGAGACAGTTGAAGAAGCTGTTAGCACTATCGAAGCTCAGCAAATTTACATTCAAAATAAAAACAAAAAGAAAGATTATAAAAAATTAATCGATTCAGTTGCTGCCGCTGTTATTTTAAGGAGAGTTACAGGTTACTAATTAAAAATAAACTATGATTAAAAATCTAATTTCCCCCATCCAAGCTTGGTTGTTATCTCAAGGTCGTTGCGTCGGTTGCGGTGCCACTCTTTCTCATGGTGTCAAAAAAGATGTCCGAGGAAAAACCACTGTCACCTGTAAATGCGGTCGTATTTTTATCTACGATAAATCTAAAAAAACATATCGTCGTGCATTATTTGATGAGGTCTAATTAAAATGAAACGGGTTTTAACTGCCATTGCCCTTTCTGTTGTTCTGATAATTGCCGGAGTTTTTTCTTATATAAAAATTAATACCAATGCCGTTTCAGTCGATACTACTAACGTTATGTTTGCAATTAATAGCGGTGATGGTTTAGTTAATATTTCTCAAAAATTAAAATCCAAATCTTTAATTCGCGATCAAAATACTTTTTTGTTTTATGCTTATTATTTGGGATTAAATAAAAAAATCCAAGCCGGAACTTTCAGACTGTCTCCCTCTCTTTCCACTCCAGAAATTGTTGGCAAACTTTCCAAAGGCGGAGTTACTGATTATTGGTTAAAAATAATTGAGGGCACTCGTGTTGAAGAAAATATTTCCTCTTTTCCAAAAGGTACTTCATTTCTAGGTAAAGAAGGTTATCTTTTTCCAGATAGTTATTTAATTCCTCAAAATTATACTGCCGACCAAATTTTTGAAATTATTCAATTAAATTTTGATAAAAAATTTGCCCAAGCCAAAGAGAATACCACTAATACCAAGCTGACCGACAAACAAATCTTGGTTTTAGCTTCCATTATCGAACATGAAGCCCGAACTTTAAAAGTAAAACAAGGAGTGTCGGGTGTTTTACTAAATAGAATTAATTTAGGCATTCCTCTTCAATCCGATGTCACAGTTCAATATGCTCGCGATTCTAAAAATAAACCAGCTAAATATTGGCTAGACTTAGACGCCTCAGACATTTCCATTGTTTCTCCTTATAATACTTACAAAAATAATGGTCTTCCTCCAGCTCCAATTTGCAACCCAGGTTACGATTCCATTTACGCCGCTTTTCATCCAACTGAATCCAGCTATCTCTTTTACCTCACCGGCAACGATAATCAAATGCATTATGCCATCACCCTTGATGAGCACGACACCAACATTGAAAAATATTTGAAATAACCTATTTTAATTTAGTAACAATAAATAAAATAGATTTAGAATTTTAAGCAATTAGATTAATTTAACATTTGGATAATTAATTCTAACTATTTTTCTCTCTTCTTCATTCATATTTACAAGATTAATAAAACCACTGATATTTTTTGGTAATGCCAATCCTTTTGCAGATTTGAGATTAAAAAGAATAAGATTACCATTAATACTTTTCGGTAAAACCAATCCTTCAGCCGATTTAAGACCAGAAAGATCTAGACCACCATTAATAGTTTCTGATAAAACCAATCCTTTAATAGATTTAAGACCGGAGAGCTTAAGATTACCATTAATACTTTTCGGTAAAACCAATCCTTCAGCCGATTTAAGACCAGAAAGATCTAGACCACCATTAATAGTTTCTGATAAAACCAATCCTTTAATAGATTTAAGACCGGAGAGCTTAAGATTACCATTAATACTTTTCGGTAAAACCAATCCTTCAGCCGATTTAAGACCAGAAAGATCTAGACTACCATTAATACTTTTTGGTAATATCAATCCTTTTGCGGATTCGAGATTAAAAAGATCTAGATCACCATTAATAGTTTCTGGTAAAACCAATCCTTTAATAGATTCAAGACCAGAGAGAGTAATGCCACCATTAATACTTTTTGGTAATATCAACCCTTCAGCCGATTTAAGACCAGATAAAACAAAATCACCATTAATATTTTCTGGTAAAACTAATCCTTTTATAGATGAAAGATTATAAAGTTTGAGATTACCATAATGAAATTTAATACCCCCTTTTAGAGCCTCTTCTTTTGTGACACTAATCTGATCTTTAAAGTAACCAGTAATAAAAGAAATATCGGATTTAATATCTCTTTTGTCTATAATTTCTTTAATTCTAGGATCCTTTTTATATCCAAAACCTTCAATTCCACTATTTATTTCATAAATAAACAGTAATTCTTCTTTAGAAAGTTCTTCTTGATCATCTTTAACTTTTTTATCAATTAAAGTCAGAAATTTCATATCAGAATCTTTTTTATCAAACTTTTCCCCACCAGGAAGTTGACGATATTTTTCTTTAGCAATATCAGTCATATTACCTTCAAGATTTTGATCAGCATTAATACCCCTAACTTCAGCAACTTGACCATTTTCCATCCGAATAGCAATCCTAGGAATAGTGTTCTTATTATCTTGGTCTTTTGAATAATAAACATAAAAGTCACCTTTTATTAATTGTATTCTGGACGTTTCTTCCCCAGCTGTACACCAACCAGTTCCATGTCCTTGTAGTGATTCATAAAGTGGAATATGGTCATCACCTTGATTAAATTTAGTCCATTCACCTTCTATTTTTTCCTTGTTTTCTTTAGAGGCTGGTGTCACTTTATCAATAGCATAAGCATAAATTTTAGAAAAATTAGCTGAATCTAGAATCCTATTTAATTCTTCGTTATCATGTTTTTCGTGTTTAAGATAATGTTTTTCCAATACATCATAAGTAAAAGATAAGGCTTCTCTATTTAAGTCTGGAAAAATATTTGTAGTTTTTTTACTCCTTTTACCAAATTCTTTTTTATCTTTATCATAAGCTCCCATTTTGACTACATTCCTCATAGTATAGTATTTAAACCAAGAGGGATAAATAGAATCATTATCAGTTAAATAGTCTATCCAAGTATCTAATGATTGTTTTTGATCATTATAAATGGTTTCACCAGCTTCTTTTTTATCAATATGCCCTAAATCACCTGCTTGACCTCTTTCTCTGGCTACCTTAAGTTGTAATTCAAAATAAGAATCTGGAATATTATTTTTATCTATTAGAGCATCTGGATAAATAAACATCCTTTTAAATAAGTTTAATTTTCTTTCTTTAATATCTTCATTTGAATCATTAAAAAAAACATCCAATCTATCTAGGTAAACTTCATTTCTATCTGCGGGATTATTAGGAGTTTTAATACCTTCTTTTCTTTGTTTACTTTCTACCAACCTTTTAACTTGAGCTGATTTTTGTAATTCAGGATATTTAAAATTTAAAAATTCTCCTCCACCTCTTTCACTCATAAATTAATAATACATTACATCTATATTAAATAGATATACTACTACAATATGTAAAAAATTTATCTATTTAGCTTTAGGTATTGTTAATTTTTTTATTCACCAAATCATTTAAAATAACCCATCGCCTTTTCTTTTCCTTCATAGGAATTTCGTCTTTATAAATTTTTGCCGACACAGTCCCTTTTCTTGGAGAATATTTATTTATATAAGCAATTTCAAAACCAACCTTTTTACAAAGATCAACCGTATTTTGAAAAGCTTTTTCATCTTCTCCCGGAAAACCAATAATTATATCAGTACTAAATCTGACATCTGAAATCTGAGATCTGATTTTCTTGACCAAGTCTAAATATTCTTTACTAGTGTAACCGCGATTCATATTTTTCAATACTTCATCATCACCAGCCTGAAACGGCAAATGGAGTAATCGGTCAATGTTTGGATATTTAGCAATGGTCTCAATTAATTCATCAGAAAAATCCCATGGATTACTGCTCACAAAAGAAATTTTTTTCAAATCTCTCTTGACCACTTCTTCTAAAAGTTTTGGAAATAAACTCTTAAATCTTTTTTTACCCATCGATACCAATGTCGCTTCCGTAAAATCGTTTCCATACGAATTAACATTCTGTCCAATTAACATCACCTGCTTAAAACCATCTTTAACGGCTTTATCGATATCTTTTAAAATATCTTCCATTTTTCTCGATATTTCCGGACCTTTAGCAAAGGGGACAATGCAATAACTACAGAAATTACTACAACCAAAACTAATTGGAATCAAAGCCACCTCACTTTTTCCTCTCAATGGTTCAATTTCAAAACTAATTTTTTCAATTGGTAAAAATTCCGAAACTGTGGGAAAATCTCTTTTCAATTGACTTAATTTTTTACCCGTCTTATCTTTATGTGCCAATCCCGCCAAACACCCCGTCACAATAATTTTAATCTTTTTAAGTCCTCCTTTTTCAAGGGAGGATGCCCGAAGGGTAGGTGGGTTTCGATTTAATTTATCAATCTCATTTATCAAACCATAAACTCTATTTTCCGCTGACTCTCGAATAATACAGGTATTAATAATCACCAAATCAGCCTTTTTCCAATTATCAGTTTCAATAAAACCTTTATTCCAATAAAAAGCCTTAATTCTTTCCGAATCAGCCGTATTTTGAATACACCCAAAAGTTTTAATGAAAAATTTCATTGCCAATTCTATCAAAAAGTGAGAAAATTTATTTATGGATAACCAAACTAACGATCAAAAGTCTATCAAACAAACCTCAACACCTCCGAATTCTATTAATCCCGAGACCTCAACTTTAATCACCACCGAAAATCCAATATCAACCATTACTGAAATTCCAGTTCCTGAAACTGAATTACCCCCACTTCAACCCCAATCAGAAATCGAAGAAGCCATACCTTCAGATGAATATAAAAATGAATATCAAGATGTTTTAGATCAATACGCCGCCACTCAAGAAACACCACCACCTATTATTCCGCCACCCACACTTACTGATTTAGGTATCACCTCAACCCCTCCCCAAAATAATATTTTTAAAATCGTCTTTATTATTTCATTAATTGTTTTTGTTTTAACAGCTACTGTTTTAGCTTTTACTTACTTCAAAAGTCAAAATAATCAAGAAAGTTCCACTCCCAGCACTATTATTGAAGTTGCTCCCACCCAAACCGTCTCTGACACCTGTTTTTTAAATGATAAAACTTATCAAGCAGGGGAATCATTCACCGCTACCGATGGTTGTAACACTTGTACCTGTGTATCTCAAAACAATATAAACTGCACTGACAAAGAATGTTCATCGTCAAAATCCGCCACTGAATCAGCTGCAAATTCAACCAAAACCGCCACATCTTCAAGTATTCCTAAAGATTGGAAAACTTATACTGATAGTCAGTACAACTTTTCAATTAATTATCCTTCAACTTGGACCAAAGAAACAAAATTAACAAACGATGAAGTATTTGCAATTTCCAGCCCCGAAAAAATAAAATCTCTTCAAGATCCAAATAATCATGAGGGTTATTCTGGCGATGATATAAATATTCAAGTCTATAAAGATTACAAAAATTCCTTAACTAAAAATCAATCACTCGAAGAATATTTAAAAAACAATGAATTATTTTCTAATGTTAAAAAAACAAAAATAGGAAATATAGATAGCTATGTTGTAGACGAGGGTGGTATGGCTATTACCCCTGCTTATTTCATTATTAACTCTAATAATGTCTTCAAGATAACTTCATTTTTAATATTCTCTCAGACAGAATTAAAAATTCTAGATTCTTTTAAACTCAATTAAAAAATTTTTTTCAACGCAAATCATACTTGTTATTTTACAAAAATGGAACAATCAACCAATTTCGAAACTCAAAATCCAATCCCTGACATCGAAATCCCAGTTTTACCTTCCACTCCCACTCCAAATAAAAATATTTTTAAAATATTATTATTCATTTTTCTTGGATTATTTTTAATAATTTCATCAGTTTATCTCTATCTTTGGATAAAAAGTGATCAACAATCCCAAAATTCTCAAACGGAAAGTCAAAATCAAATCACATTTTCTGCTAAAACTAATTAAATTTCTTAACCCAAATTCTGCCTGTTGCCAACTCTTGACAAAGTGGATATAATACCCCTATTCGGCCGAGCGGTTGGAACATAACTCGTCCTTTTCTTAATAATTAAATTTGTTGATGCCTTCCGTTAAAAGAACTCAATGGGGTAAAAAATACCCAAACCTTCCAAAGTTAGATTTAATTCAAATTCAAAAAGAATCCTGGAAAGAATTCTTAGAAAAGGAATTTATAGAAACTGTTAAATCAATTTCACCAATCAGCGACTATACCAGTAATAACTGGGAACTAGAGCTCGGTGAGTTGACTTACGACACCATCACTGTTTCCCCTGATCTTGCCAAAAGAAAAGGATTAAATTACACAGTTCCTGTTCGTGTCAAAGCCAAATTAAGTAACAAAAGAACCGGTAATGTTCGCGAAGAAGATGTTTTCTTTTTAAACCTCCCCACCATGACTGATGAAGGTACCTTTATCGTTAATGGTATTGAGAGAGGTGTTATTAATCAATTAGTCCGATCCCCAGGTGTTTATTTTACTGGTGAAACCGATGCTGCCACTGGTAAAACTCTTTACAGTGCTGAAATTAGACCATCTCGTGGCTCTTGGCTCGAATTTTTTGTTGGTAAAAAAGATGTAGTTTTTGCCAGGATCGATCGAAAAAAGAAATTTCCAGCTACTATTTTCTTGCGAGCCGCTTGTCAAATGGGTGACAAACAATTAATTGCCGAATTTGGTGATTATATTTCCAGCACCATCAAGGCCGATATTTCCAAAACTCCTGACGAAGCCATTTTAGAATTTTATCGAAAACTCCGACCAGGCGAACCAGTTGTTCTTGAAAATGCTCAAAAATTTTTCCATGAAAGATTTTTTGATCTTAGAACTTATGAATTAGGTAATGTTGGTCGTTATAAAATAAATAAAAAATTTGGTTTTAAATTCAATGACAACGACAAAGAAAATTGGGTTTTAAGAAAAGAAGACTTAGTTGCCACCGTCAAATATTTAGTCCAACTTCAAAAAGGTGAAGTTATTCGTCTTGACGACATCGACAGTCTTGCCAATCGTCGTCTCCGACGTTGTGGTGAAATAGTTTCTCAGATTGCTATTCGTCCAGCTTTAGCTCGATTTGAAAGAATGGTCAAAGAAAGAATGAGCTTAATTTCCACTAAAGAAAAACCAGCTCCATCCCAAATGATCAATCCTCAACCATTAATTTCAGCTCTCAACACTTTTTTCCGATCAAATCAACTTTCTGCTATTTTAGACCAAACCAATCCATTATCAGAACTCGATTTATTACGAAGAGTTACAGTTGTTGGTGTTGGTGGTTTAACCAGAGAACGTGCTGCTTTCTCTATCCGTGACGTTCACAGTTCTCAATATGGTCGTATTTGTACCGTTCGTTCCCCAGAAGGTCCAAATATTGGTTTAGTTACTTATCTAGCCCTCTACTCTCAAGTAAATAGATATGGCTTTTTAGAAGCTCCTTTCAGAAAATTAGAAAAAATAAAAGGTGGTTATACCATCTCTAAAGATTTTATTTATATTGATGCTGAAGATGAATATGAAAAGAAAATCACTCACTTAGATATTAAATTCGACGAGAATTTTATTACAAAACAAGAATGGGTACCAATTCGCTACCAAGGAGAATTTATTGAAGGCCCAATCGAACAAGTCGAATATATCGATTTAGTTCCAAATCAAATCGTTGGTGCTTCTGCTTCATTAATTCCCTTTGTTGACCATGATGATGCTACTCGTGCCCTTATGGGTTCCCACATGCAGACCCAAGCAGTTCCATTAATTTCTCCAGAATCTCCTTACGTTGGTACTGGTATGGAATCTACTGTTACTACTTCAATGAGAAGAACAGTTTTAGCCAAACATTCAGGTAAAGTTACTTTTGTCGATGGTAGTAAAATTGTTGTTGCTCTCGATAAAAAAGCCACTGAACCAGGTTGTGAAGCTAGTGAAATTAGTGAAGACGGCAAGATTGAGACTTATCATTTAACAAAATTTTTAAGAACCTCACCATATGGTACTTGCTACAACCAAAAAGTTATTGTCAATATGGGTGATGTTATTAAAGAAGGTGATTTATTAATCGATGGACCATCAACCGATGGTGGTGAATTATCAATTGGTCGAAATCTTTTAGTTGCTTACGCTTCCATTGATGGTTTATCTTACGAAGATTCCTTCTTAATTTCCGATCGTATTGTTAAAGATGATGTTTTAACTAATATTCAAATTTACGAATACTCAGCTCAAGTCGTTGAAACTAAATTAGGTTCTGAAGAATTAACAAAAGACATTCCTAATGTTTCCGAAAACGAATTAGCCAAATTAACTGAAGACGGCATTGTTATGATTGGTGCCACTGTCGGTCCAAACGATATTTTGGTCGGTAAAGTTGAACCTCGTGGAGAAAAAGAATTATCTGCCGAAGAAAGACTTTTACGTGCTATTTTTGGTGAAAAAGCTCGTGAAGTTAAAGACACTTCTCTTCGTGTTGCCAATGGTGAAGGTGGCGTTGTTATTAAAGTTGATATTTTAGATAAAGACAGCGGTGATGAATTAGATCCAGGTGTTAATAAAGTTGTTAAAGTGTATGTCGCTCAAATCCGTCGTATTCAAGAAGGTGATAAGATTGCTGGACGACATGGAAACAAAGGTTGTATCTGTCGTATCATGCCACAATATGACATGCCTCGACTTGCCGATGGTACTCCTGTCGACATGGTTATGTCTCCACTTTCCGTTGTTGCCCGTATGAATTTAGGTCAGATTTTAGAAGTTGCCCTAGGTTACGCTGGTTACAAGCTTGGTAAAAAATATGCCGTTCCAGTTTTTGAAAAATATTCAGAAGAGGAAATTGGTGAAGAGCTCAAAAAAGCCGGTCTTTCTACTACACTTAAAACTCAACTTTACGATGGTCGAACTGGTGAAGCTTATGATCAAGAATCAGTTGTTGGTGTTGGTTACATCATTAAGCTTGTTCACATGGTCGACGACAAAGTTCATGCTCGTTCTACAGGACCTTACTCACTCGTCACTCAACAACCACTCGGCGGTAAAGCCAGAATGGGAGGTCAGCGATTAGGAGAAATGGAAGTTTGGGCTCTTGAAGCACATCGTGCTGCTCATACACTTCAGGAAATGTTGACTATTAAATCTGATGATATCGAAGGTCGTACTCACGCCTTCCAAGCTATTATCAAAGGTCAGCCAATTCCCGAACCAGCCATTCCAGAATCTTTCAAAGTTTTAACCAAAGAGTTAGCTGGTTTAGCTCTCGATATTTCTCCAGTTGGTGTCAGAGAAACCGATGAAATTATTGAAGAAGAAACTTCAATTCCAGTTGAAATTAATGCAAAAGATATCGAACCAGAAATTCCAATAGATATTGATGCTGAAATAGAAGGTTTAACAATTGCCGATGATTCGGCCCAATTAGATGATTCAAAGGAGGATAAATAATGTTTAAATTCAAAAGTATGATCGATTTTTCGGGACTTCAAATTAAATTAGCTTCTCCAGAAGAAATTTTATCTTGGTCCACTGGTGAAGTTATTAAACCAGAAACTATTAATTATCGAAGCTGGCGCCCAGAGAAAGATGGTCTTTTTTGTGAAAAAATCTTTGGACCAAGTCGAGATTATGAATGTTACTGTGGTAAATACAAAAAAATCCGATTTAAGGGTGTAGTTTGTGATCGTTGCGGTGTTGAAGTCACCACTTCCAAAATCCGTCGCGAAAGAATGGGTCATATCACTTTAGCCGCTCCTGTCACTCATCTTTGGTATCTTCGCAATACTCCATCTCCAATTGGTGTCATTCTCGATGTTCCTCAAAAAGATTTAGAATCAGTCGTTTATTTCACTAAATATTTAGTCACTTCTGTTGACGATTCAAGAAGAAAAGAGGCTTTAGAAAATTTAACTAATTACTCCACTAAAAGAATTGATCAAATCAACGTTGACACTAAAACTGCCATTGATACTAAAACTGAAGAAACTGAAAAAGAAAAAAAGGAACTTAAGACTAAAATTAAGAACAAAGACCAACTTTTTATTGCCCAAGAAGAGCGTGATATTAGATTAAAGCAGGATGTTCAAAAACTTGAAAACAAAGCTTTATCTGAAAAAAATCGAATCGAAGGGTTAATGAAATATTTGGAAGAAAAAATTCAAAGTCTTCAAGTCTTAACCACTATTTCCGATGAAGAGAGCTTTTATTTGTCACAATTTAAGGCGGATATTTTCTTCACCGCCAAAATGGGTGCTGAAGCTCTTTATGAAGTTTTGAAACAAATTGACATGGTCGAAACCGTCAAAAACCTCAAAAAAGAATTAAATAAGACCAGCTCTAAATTAAAGAAAAAGAAAATCATGTATAAAATCCGTATTTTAAACGGCATGATTGAAAATAAAATTAATCCAGAATGGACAGTACTTACTCAAGTTCCAGTTATTCCACCAGATTTACGTCCAATGGTCCAATTAACTGGTGGTCGTTTTGCCACTTCTGATTTAAATGATTTATATCGTCGTTTAATCAATCGAAACAATCGTCTTAAAAAATTATTGAAACTTGGTGCTCCAGAAATCATTTTACGAAATGAAAAAAGAATGCTCCAAGAATCAGTTGATATTTTAATTGATGCCCAAAAGAGTTCCAAAAACAAAAGAAAAAGCACTAAGCGCGTTCCTCGATCACTATCGGATCTTTTACGCGGTAAGAAAGGTCGTTTCCGACGCAATTTGCTTGGTAAACGTGTCGATTATTCTGGTCGTTCGGTTATCGTTGTTGGTCCAGAATTAAAATTGAATCAAGTCGGTCTTCCAAAAGAAATTGCTCTTGAAATATACCGACCTTTTGTTCTTCGTGAACTTATGTCCACTGGTATTGCTCCAAACATTAAGAGTGCAAAAAATTTAATAGATCATCGAATTAATGAGGTTTATGACATTTTAGAAGAAGTCACTAAAGACAGTTATGTCTTATTAAATCGTGCTCCAACTTTACATAAACTTTCAATTCAGGCTTTCAAACCAATTTTAGTCGATGGATTAGCAATTCGTTTACATCCATGTGTCTGTAAAGCTTTCAATGCTGATTTTGATGGAGATCAAATGGGTGTTCATTTACCATTATCCGTTGCCTCTCAAAGAGAAGCCAAGAGATTAATGTTGCCATCCCATAATTTATTGAAACCATCCGATGGTAATCCCGTTTCTGTTCCAACTCAAGAAATGGCCGTTGGTTGTTATTACATCACCTCAGTCCAATCTGCCGATTTAGAAAAAGAACAAGCCTCTGGCTTGGAAGGTTTATCAATTTTTGCTGATGAAGCTGAAGTTGAATTAGCCTATGAATCAAAAAAAATCGGATTAAGAGAATTAGTTGTTGTTAAAATTAATGGCAATTTAACCAAAACCACCTATGGTCGTATTTGGTTCAATCAAATACTTCCAAAGCAGTTCTCATTTTTAAATGAAGCTATGGCTGGTTCTAAATCAGTTAACGATTTGATTGTTAAGTCACTTGAAATTGCTGGTCGTTTAAAAACCGTTAAATTAATCGATTCCCTTAAAGACATTGGTTTTAAAGGTTTTACTCTTTCCGGTCTTTCTCTATCGATGTCTGACTGTGGTTATCTACCTGAAAAAGAAAAACTCATTTCTCAGGCTAATAAATTAGTCGTCGAAATTGAAGAAAACTACAAAAACGGTTTAATCAGTAATGATGAAAAACAACGACTTTCTCAAGCAATTTGGATGGAAAAAACTCAAGAAATTGCCGAAAAAACTTGGGCTACTCTAGATATTGATTCTCCAATCCGTATTATTTCTGCCGCTGGTATTAAACGTGCATCTAAAGATCAAATCAAACAGCTTTCTGGTATGAGAGGTTTAATGGTTGATCCAACCGGAAAAATCGTTCAACTTCCCACCAAATCCAATTTTCGAGAAGGTCTTTCAGTTTTTGAATACGTCACTGGTGCAAGAGGAACTCGTAAGGGTTTAGCCGATACAGCTTTGAAAACTGCCGATGCTGGTTATTTAACCCGTCGATTAGTTGATGCTGCTCATATCGCCATTATTAAAATGGATGATTGTGGTACTGATCAATTTATTACCATCGATTCCAATGAAAAAGGTCGAGAAAGATATTTCTTCCGCCGAATTTTAGGTCGAGTCTTAGCCGCCGACATCATTGATTCCAAGACCAAAAAAGTTTTAATTGAAAAGGGGACTTTATTAAACAACGACGAAGTTGCTTTAATTGAGAAAAATGAAATCACCACTGTCGATATTCGCTCCCCATTAACTTGTCATGCTGAAACTGGTTTGTGTCAAAAATGTTACGGTTGGGATCTCTCCACTCGAAAATTAGTTCAAGTGGGTGTTCCAGTTGGTGTTATTGCTGCTCAATCTATTGGTGAACCAGGAACTCAATTAACTCTCCGAACAAAACACACCGGTGGTGTTGTTGGTGTCGACGTTACTCAAGGTTTACCACGTGTTCAGGAATTATTTGAAATCAGAATGCCAAAACTTCCTTCACCTTTAGCTGAAATTAGTGGTAAATTAAAAATTAAAGAAACTATTGATGGCTACGAAATCAAGCTTACCGGTAAAGATGAAAATAAAAATGCAAAAACTATTACCTATATTTTGCCTTTAAATATTACTCTTCTTGTCGCCGATGGTGATTTAGTTGCTCAAGGAACACAACTTTGTTCTGGTTCTCTTGACGTTCGAGAAATTATGGAAGTTAAGGGTATTGAGGCTGCTCAAAGATATTTAATCAACAGCATCCAAGGTGTTTACGAATCCCAGGGAATTGGCATTCATGATAAACATTTAGAAGTCATGGTTAAGGAAATGAGTGACAAAATTAAGATTGAAGATCCAGGTGATACTACTTTCCTTTATGGTCAAACCACAACTACTGCCGTTTTCCATGCAGCTAATGATAAAGCCAAAGCTAATAATAATGGTAAACCTGCTATTGGTAAAAAAGTTTTACTTGGCTTAATCAATTCTGCTTTAACTACTGGTTCTTGGTTATCTGCTGCTTCATTCCAACAAACTACCAGTGTTTTAACCGAAGCCTCCTTACTCGCTGAAGTCGACGGCTTGATTGGTCTTAAAGAAAATGTTATTATCGGACGATTGATACCCGTCAGCAAAAATCAAACAATATAAAAAATATGCCAACATTTAATCAACTAATAAAAACTGGTCGAAAAAAGAGAGTCCAAAAACTCAGAACAGTTGCTCTTCGTAATGGTTTTAATACCATTACGAATCGACCCACACTCAGTATAAATCCAATTAAAAAAGGTGTGGTTATTTCTGTTAAAACCATGACTCCTAAAAAACCACATTCGGCTTTGCGAAAAATTGCTAAAATAAAACTTAGTAATCATGCTTCCGTTACTGCTTACATTCCAGGTGTTGGTCATAATTTGGCTGAACACAGTATCGTTAGTATTAGAGGTGGTAGAGTTAGAGATTTACCTGGTGTTCGTTATCGTATTATTCGTGGTAAATACGATGCGGGTGCTGTTGTTGGTCGCATGCAATCACGTAGTAAATACGGTGCCAAAAAAGCTGTTGCCAAAGCCGCCTAATTATTACTAAAATTTAAATTTAAAAAAAATATGTCCAGAAAAGGAATCAATAAAACAAGAGAAGTACTTCCAGATACTATCTACAGCAATGTTACCGTCAGTAAAATAATTAATGCTTGTATGAGAGACGGCAAGAGAACTGCTGCTGAAAAGCAGGTTTACGATGCTCTCGATTTAATTAAAAAAGAATTTCCAAAAGAAGAAGTTCTTGACGTATTAGACCGAGCTTTAGAAAACATCAGACCAAAAATTGAAGTTAAACCTCGTCGAATTGGTGGAGCTGTTTATCAAGTGCCAACTCCAGTTCGTGGTAATCGTCAAAATTCATTAGCTCTTCGCTGGCTCATCAAATTTGCCCGTGCCAAGGCTAATAAACAATATCATTCCTTTGCTCAAAAATTAGTTGCTGAACTATTATCTGCTCTCAATAACGAAGGCGCTGCCGTCAATAAAAGAGTTGAAGTCGAAAAAATGGCTGATGCAAATAAAGCATTTGCCCATCTTCGCTGGTAAGAAAATTTTTTAAAATTTTAAAACGCCCCGCCCCGGGGCGTTTTTTGTTATACTTTATACATGTCGTTATTTTCCAAACCAAAACTTATCATTTGGCCTAAAACCAAAATTGTCGAGCTTTATATCGATCGTAAAGAAAACAATACTCTCAGTTTCGATTTAAACCTTTGGCAAAAATGCAATGACAAAGATCTTGAAGCTCTAAGTCTGTATTTCCGACAAAATAAGTTTAGTTCAATTTCCGTTTTAGTACCTGACGATATTGTCTTCACTAAATCTTTCACTTATGATTCAAAAATTGACAACATTGATAAAAAAGAAGTCATTAGTTTAGCCACTAATTTAGTTAATTTTCCTATCGATCCAGACGCTATTGAATATAAATTAACCCAAATTGCCGACAAAACCATTATCCAGGCTTTTATTTATGACAAACCAAAGTTAGATCAACTCAAATCAAATTTAAATATCATCGGTATTGGTGTAAATAAATTTACTTCCGTTTCCACTGCCATTTCCAATACAATTTCTTCAATCTATAAACAAGAATTTTTCCTTATTTATCCGTTAAACGATCAAGAATACACACTTTTACTTTCAAAAAATAACTCAGTCTATTTAACAGTAAATATTAAAGGACCAAGTCTCGACATTCAAAAGGTTGTTAATTATTCGACCTTTTATTTTTCTAACGTTACCAAAAAAATTTACATTCCCGAAGGTCGTGATTTAGAAATTATAACTACCACCGAAATGGACAAAACCTTCTACGACGAAGCCCAAATTGCCCAAAGTCTTTCTAAAGCTTCAAATTTACCCCTACCAGTTTTAGGTGAAATGACTAGTTCAGTTTCAATTAATACTGATATAATAAATTCACCAAATAATATTAGTTCATCATCAACAAAAATGGAAAATAAAAAAAGAAATATCTTACCTATAATCGCAGTTTTTATCTTTACAGCCGCTATCGCTTCGGTTGGGATGTGGTTTATTTTAAACAAAAATTCTAGTGAAATTGCAAGTCCCACCAGCACTAGTGAAGAAACTTCTCAAACCACTGTCGCTCCAACTGCAACCGCTACCCCAAAGCCCACCATTGCCGAAATTGACAAAGATATTAAGATCCAAATCTTGAACGCTACCGAAATTAACGGTCAAGCCGCTACCCTCAAGGCTAAACTAATTGCCCTTGGTTTTGAAAATATAAATGTTGGTAATGCTAAAGCCACTGCCACTGAAAATTCAATCCAAGTTAAATCTGCCAGTACTTCGGCATATTTTGAATCAAAATTAGATACAGATTTCCCTGCCACCTATACCACCGATCTTAAATCAACTTCGACTTACGATGCTGTATTTACCATTGGTACCGATTTAAGTTCTATGTCATCTTCAACTACTTCTACAGCCAGCGATGAGGAGACAACTCCAACTGTGACTAAAGCTGCAACCAAGTCTACAACTCCAACTGTGACTAAAGCTGCAACCAAGTCCGCCACCACAGAATAATAAAATTGTAATTCAAAGATGGCCTCTTTCTGGAGGCCATTTTTTTTAAATTTTTGATAAAAATTACAAAAAGTGGTAAAATAGCCGACAATACCAATAAAAGTACTTTTAAAATTAATTACATTTCTTACTGTTTTAATAAAACCATTGCGGTTTTAACACATTAATCAGTAAAACAATAAACGGTGTAAGAAAGGAAGAATTTTGTTTGAGTAAACTAAGCATTGAAGAGAGTTCAACATTAATTATCGATTTTTTTTCAAAAGAAGGTATTAAACTTTTAGCCAATAATGGGGTTAAAAAACCAATACTTGAAGTCGACTCAATTTACTGTCTTGAGTTCAATCGAGAACATATTGGTTGTTTTTTATTCAGGTTTCCCAATATCCCAATTATTATCACCTGTTGTTATAAAAACAAAGAAGAGTCTATCAATAACAATAGAATAGTTAAAAAATTAGTTGGTAATTTCACAAGGAAAAGTAATCAACTAATGATAATAGAAGAGGGAAACATCTTTTGTGATGACTGTAATATTATAGAATTTGCCTGCCAAGCATAATTTTTAGGTCGCTTCGATCTCATTTGTCCGAAGCGACCTAAAACTCTCCTTTCTTATGCCAACCACTCTAAATCAGTAAGAAATTTAATTAATTGCAAGAAAAAACCCCAAAAAGATAAAAATGACCGAGGTCAAAATTAAATTAAAAGGGTTGAAGAAAGACTTATGGTTTATTTTGGTTTAACCGTGGAGGTAAAATTTAAGATTTTTGATAAAAGAAGTAAAGGCACCTAGCACTACGTGATGATCTACAGACATTACTCCATAAACACACAGAATAACGAAAATAACTAAAAGAGGTTGTGCAATTATCCAACAATTATCTTGAACATGTGTTTTTCTACCGAAGTGCCTTTCTACGTTACTCATACCATCGTAGTCATACCTACTTTTCCATCCAGCCATAATCTTTTCCTCCTTTTTCAATAAGCAATTTATTGAGAAATCAGCCAAAACAAACCATAAGTTTTCAAAGTTCTTTCTGAGGGGATTATCCCATATAATATTGAAAAGTCAACAAAATATATTAGAACCTTTTCGGTTATAGGATAAAAATACCCCGAAGAAAAATAAATAATGCTTTCGCACTAATTATTCCCTTCGGGGTTTTCAAATTTGTTGAATTTCTTTCTAGATGAGTTTTTTTTGCCAGGCAGCCAGTGTTTTTGCAAAAGCTGTTACAGCAATACCATCATTTGTATTTGCAATGGCTTCCAGGACCGGAACAAAAACCAGTTTTGATAATCTTTCAATTTCTGGAGTATCTCCAGTAGGGAGGCAAATTTTACCATCAAGTGTTTGCAATTTTTTCCAATCAACTGGAAGCGCAAAAAATGTCTGAGGCCAATTATCATCAATTTCCTTCAACCAAAAAGCACGGTTACACGTAGCAACACCAATTTTAACCATTTTGTCAACATAAATTCCAGCTTCTTCCAATGCTGCTCTTTTTGCTGCATCTTCCGGGGTTTCATTTCCAAGT
This sequence comes from Candidatus Shapirobacteria bacterium, assembly GCA_041661765.1. GTDB lineage: Bacteria > Patescibacteriota > Microgenomatia > UBA12405 > UBA12405 > WARW01. The sequence goes on from JBAZTV010000001.1 coordinate 374,883, forward strand.
CCAAAGCCGCCAGGAGGAGTAAATAGTAATTCACCGTCATTGACCAGTAATCTTCTTTCATAACCGCCGGCCACAAATAGTTCTCCATCAGGAGAAACAGTATAAGGAACCATAACAGCGCCACCTTTTTCCCAAAACGCCCATTGACCATAAAGTCCATTAAATCCAATAGTTAAGTTTCCAAATTTGGAATTCAACTTGGCATACCGGACATCATCAATAGAAACAATGCTTCCTGACACTTGGTTGCCATTTTCGTCGAGTATAGTTGCTTTACCGACAAAATCACTAAAATTCCATCCTAAATCTTTACCTTCTGGTACGGTTGTTAATTCCATTTCTATTTCCTTCTTTCTCCACTTTTCATCCTCTGATGAACGGGAATCTATCTCGCCGTTGCGGGACACATTCCCATTCATCAGGAATTTAATTCAACAAATCTGATTTTAAAAGTACAATTATTAGCTTTTAAAACTAGCTTTTAGCTTTAAAATCACAATAATTATTGTCGAAATTATACCCTATAATATCTATTTTGTCAACCAACTTGCCTCAGTTCTCCATTTGAAGTAAAATGGGTTTACTATGAAAATTCTAATCACAGGTGGTTTAGGTTTTATTGGTTCCAATTTTATTCGTTATTGGCTTAACCAACATCCCAATGATGAAATAATCAATCTCGACAAAGTTACTTATGCAGCCAATTTCAAAAGCATGGTTGATGTCGAGAGCAACTTAAATTATAGTTTTGTCCGCGGCGATATTTGTGACGAAAAATTACTCGACAAAATCATGGCTCAAGGAATTGACACTATTGTCCATTTTGCCGCCGAATCTCATGTTGATCGATCTATCGACGATCCTTCTCTTTTTGTTAAGACCAATGTTTTAGGAACCTACATTCTTTTAAATGCTGCCGCCAAATATGGCATTAAAAGACTCCATCACATTTCCACCGATGAAGTTTTTGGTTCCATTCCCTTCGGTTCAAAAAAACAATTTAGCGAAGATACTCCCTACGATCCATCAAGTCCATATTCTGCCTCAAAAGCTTCATCCGACCATTTAGTCCGATCTTTTTACAAAACTTTTGGATTACCCGTAACCATCAGCAATTGTTCAAATAATTACGGGCCTTATCAACATCCCGAAAAAATGATTCCTCGATCAATCACTAATCTTTTAACCAGCCAAAAAATCAAAGTCTACGGTAAAGGTCTAAATTTCCGTGATTGGCTTCATGTTGAAGATCATTGTTCTGCCATTGAAATTATTTTATTAAAAGGAAAAATAGGTGAAACTTATTGCATTGGTGGGCTTAAAAAGGGCACCAGTAATATCGATTTAGTCAAAACTATTTTAAAAATAATGGGGAAAAGCGAAAAAGATATTGAATATGTTGCCGATCGTCCAGCTCACGATAATTATGCTGTCAATTGGGATAAAATTAATAAAGAATTAGGATGGAAACCAAAATATGACTTGGAATCTGGCTTGGAACAAACCATCGATTGGTACACTCAAAATCAAGATTGGTATCAAGACACTAAACACGAAGCCGAAGAATTTTATATTAAATTAAACAAAATTAAAAAATAATGATTAATAATTTAATAAAAGCCTCCCTGTCAAGGGAGGTGGATTCCGATTTATCGGAAGACGGAGGGTTTGTTTTATGAACTTTATTAAAACCAAAATCGAAGGTCTAATTATTATTGAACCCTCAGTTTTTCCCGATGACCGTGGTTTTTTTATGGAAAGCTACAATCAAAAAGTTTTTGCTGAAAATGGTATTAATGTCCAATTTGTTCAAGATAATCACTCTCAATCAACCAAAGGCGTTTTACGTGGTCTTCATTTTCAAAAACCGCCTTTTGCTCAAGACAAATTAGTCCGTTGCACTCGCGGAGAAATATTGGATGTCGCCGTTGATATTCGCAAAAATTCCCCAACTTTCGGACAACATGAAACCGTAATTTTATCTGAAGAAAATAAAAAAATGGTTTTTATTCCCAAAGGTTTTGCCCATGCTTTTTTAGTTCTTTCCGATGTTGCTGATTTTCAATATAAATGCTCTAATTTTTATAACAAAGAATCAGAAGGCGGCCTTTTATGGAACGATTCCGAAATTAGTATCGACTGGCCTGTCATGGATTACATTTTATCCGACAAAGACAAACTCTGGCCTAGCCTTGAAGAACTAAAAAAAACTTTACAACCAGATCAATAAACAAAATAGAATAATGCCTGTACAGAAATTGTAAACTCATATTTTTTTTGTTATCATAGCTGGTGGATATTTCATTATCTCCTGAAACAATTTTAACGATCGGACATTTGTCCATTACTAATTCGCTATTTTCCGGACTTATAATCATTACTATCCTCTCTTTTGTTCTCTTAAATTTTCGCCCCTCGGCAACAAATCCAACAAAACTACAACTGGCAGTAGAAGCTGTTTATTTAGAACTTAAAAAAATAGTGGAACCAATTTTAGGCGATGCTACCACAAAATATTTTCCACTTCTTTTAACTTTTTTCATTTTAATCATTTCTTTTAACTGGTTTGGGTTATTGCCTATTACTGGAACTATTGGTTTCAATCACAATACAGCAGAAGGCACTATTGAAATGGTTCCTTTTTTTAGGGCTCCAACCTCCGATTTGTCGGCCACCTTAGCCCTTGCCTTAATCTCTGTTCTTGCCACCAATTTTATTGGGCTCAAATCATCTGGCATTAAATTTTTTAAAAGATACTTTGATTTTTCTAAACCGTTGGATTTTTTTGTTAGCACCTTAGAATTAATTTCTGAGCTAGGTAAAAATTTCTCTTTCGCTTTTCGTCTCTTTGGTAATATTTTTGCTGGTGAAGTTGTCCTTTTAGTCATTACCAGTTTGACATATGGTCTTGCAACATTGCCCTTCTTCGGGTTAGAATTATTCATTGGGTTAATTCAAGCTTTCGTCTTCTTCATGTTAACATCAATATTTATTAAGTTAGCTATTAAAAAACATTAAAAAAATATGGAAAATATAAATCAATTAAGAGATATTGCTATGGCCTTGGCTATAGGTATTGGAGTCCTTGGTCCTAGTTTAGGTATTGGTATCATCGTTAGTAAAGGGTTAGAAGCCATTGGTCGTAATCCTGCCGCTGAAAGCAAAATCAGAGCCAATATGATTCTTGGTGTTGCCTTTACTGAATCATTAGCCATCTATGCCTTAGTCATAGCCCTGATCATTAAGTTTGTTTAGTAAAAATAATGGAGTCACTCGGCATAAATTTTCTTAATATCATAGTATACAGTTTGATTTTTCTGACTCTATATCTCGTATTAAAAATTAAATTTGTTCCTAGTATTGAAAAAGCTCTCTCGGAAAGACAAAAGATCATCGAAAAAGGGTTAAGCTTTGCACAAGAACTAAACCAGAGAAAAGAACTTATTGAAACCGAAAGAAAAAATATTTTGGCCGAAGCTCAAAAACAAAAAGAAGAACATTTGGCCATTGCTAGAAAGCAAATAGACGAAGAGCACTATCAGATAGTAACCTCTGCTAAAGAGAAGGCAACTCAAATAATTGATGAAGCCCGAAATATTGTTTCTTTAGAAAATAAAACCACAGCTGATCGAATTAATAAGGTTGTAGACGAAAAAACAATGGCGAAAATAAAATTATTGGCTTCTCAAGGCAAGTTGCAAGTTAATTTTTTACTAAATTAATATGATTAATAAAAATAGAAAAACAGCGGTAGATATTTTTCTATTGTCCAAAGAGAATAAAGATTCAACACTATTAATGTTGGAAATTTTATCTCGTATTGAGATAAAAGAAATAAAATCAATTTTACTCGATTACCAAAAATTACTTAGTGGAGAAATTAAAATAGTTAATGTTAGTTCAGCACAAGAACTTTCAGATGCTCAAAAACAAACGCTAGAGAAAAAAGTTGAAAGTGAGTTTAAACCAGATCTTGTTTTCTTTTATGAAGTCGAAGAATCATTGGTTAGTGGTTTTTGTTTTCAAATAGATGATTCTCTTTACGATCGTACACTTAATTCATTTTTAGACTAATATTTATATGAACTTCAAAAACATTGGAAAAATTATTCAAATCAAAGACAATATCATATGGATAAGTGGCTTATCAAAAGTTGGATACAATCAACTAATTACTATCAAAACTTCCACAGGTCTAATCGACGCTCTTGTTTTGAATTTACAAGCTAATATGATTGGGGCAGTTGTTCTTGGTGACTCAAGAGTTATTCATCAAGGTGATATCGTTGAATTTAGTGGAGAAAGTCTAAAAATAAAAGTAGATGAAAAACTTTTGGGTAATATCATCAATCCTTTAGGCTATTCATTGATTGGAAAAAAATCTCTTGTTGCTACCAGTGGAAAAGAAATGTCGCTAGAAAGAATTGCTTCTGGTGTTTTAGCTCGTCAAAATGTTTTTAAGCCTTTATATACTGGCATCTTTGCCATTGATTTAATGATTCCAGTTGGCTGTGGCCAAAGACAATTAATTATTGGTGACAAAAAAACCGGCAAAACTTCTGTTTGTATTGATACAATTCTTAATCAAAAAGATAAAAATGTCATTTGTATTTATGTTGCTATTGGCCAAAAAGCAGCCAGTGTTTCCAGGATACGCCAACTTTTAATTGAAAAGAAAGCAATGGATTATACCGTCATTGTCGCTGCCAACGCTTCAGATCCGGCTTCTATGCAATATTTAGCCCCATATTCAGGTTGTGCCATCGCTGAATATTTCGCCGAAAAAGGTAAAGATGTTCTTATTGTTTACGATGATCTTTCAAAGCATGCTGTTTCTTACCGGGAAATTTCACTATTGCTCAACCGACCTGCCGGACGAGAAGCCTATCCTGGTGATGTTTTTTATCTCCATTCCCGTTTGTTAGAAAGAGCATTGCAATATTCAGAAAAGCTTGGCGGGGGGTCTATTACTGCCCTTCCTATCGTCGAAACTCAACTAAACGATATTACTACATATATTCCAACTAATATTATTTCCATTACAGATGGTCAAATTTATTTTGACACTGTCCTTTTCAACTCGGGGCAAAGACCAGCCATAAACATTGGTGATTCCGTATCTCGTGTCGGTAGTGATGCCCAAAATAGTGCCGTTAAAAAAATTGCTGGTCCATTAAAACTCGACCTAGCTCAATTTCGTGAGCTACAAGCTTTTGCTTCGTTTGGTGCCGATCTTGATAAGAGTTCCACTACAAAGTTGAAGCGAGGTGCTCTAATTTTTGCCCTACTCAATCAATTTGAACAAATGCATTTTCCAATTTCACATCAAGTCGTAATTTTTTATGCAGTTATCAACGATCTTGTTAAGTACACCAGCATTCATAATGTTGTAAACTGGCGTTTTCAATTTTTAGATTTTTTAAAAACTAAAGGTGTTGATATCATTTCTCAAATAGAAAGTGGACAGAAAGTTGAAGGGGAATTAGAAAAAAAACTACTTGAATTAGTTAATCAATTCAATAAAACTTATGGCGAATCTTAGAGAAACTAAAAATAGAATTAGTTCTATTAAAAATACCTCTAAAATAACGCATACTATGCAGATGATTTCGGCTATAAAATCCCATACTTCTCAACAAGCTGTTTACAAAATAACCAAATATGCCGACAAAATTAATGACATGATTGCTGGCATGGATTTCAGCTACGATTTTGATTCCTATCTCTTAAATAACAGAAAGAAAATTTCTAGTGCACTTTTTATCGTAATTGGTCCTAGTAGAGGTTTTGTTGGAGCTCTTCCTGCAAATATTACCGACACCTTAGCTAATTTTGTATCAGTATTAAAACATGACAATAAAAATATTACTTTTTCTGGCATCGGCATAAACAAATTAGGCCTAAAAACCTTGAATTCTGCCAATATTGATTCAGAAAATTTTACAGGTGACTCACTTGCATCTTTACCAAGTTTAATTCTAGAAAAATTTAAAGATAATCTCTGCGACAGAGTTTATATTATCTACCCAAAATATATTAATTTATTAAATTACAAAGCTGAAGTTAAACAATTATTACCAATTGATCCATCAATCCTTGATTCAGACCATAAAAAACACTCACTTGACGACACCTATATTTTTACCCCAAACAAAGATGAAATTTTGGAAAGTTTACTTCTTCAACATTTTGAAGCACAAATTATGTATGCCTCTCTAAATTTAAACGCTTCAGAACATTCCACTAGGATGGTAACCATGAAAAATGCTACCGATAAGGCAAATGAATTAAGTACCAATTTGACTGCTGTTTACAATAGACAGCGTCAATCTAAAATTACAGAACAAGTTATAGAAATTTCACAAGGAAACAACAAATTATGATAAACGATTATGGAACAATAACTCAAATAATGGGTGTTGTTGTTGATGTTCAATTCAGCTCCAACAATATTCCTAGTATTAACCACACCCTCGAAGTTGAAATGGGTGACCAAAAATTAATTCTAGAAGTTCAACAACACATGGGAGGAAATGTTGTTCGGGCTCTTGCTTTGGGCTCAACTGATGGGTTGTCACGAGGCACCCAAGCTAAAAACACTAAAAATACTATTACCGTTCCAGTTGGTCAAAAAACCATAGGTAGAGTTTTTGATTCTTTGGGTAATGTCATTGATGGCAAAGAACCAATAATCGGCGATAGGTCGTCCGTTTTTAGGCCTGCTCCAGAAATGGACTATCTTTCCACTGAAACTGAAATTTTAGAAACTGGGATAAAAGTTATTGACTTGATGTGTCCATTCATTAAAGGTGGTAAAATCGGCGTTTTTGGTGGAGCTGGAGTTGGTAAAACCGTAGTTATCCAAGAACTTATCTATAATATTGCTACTAAACATAATGGAATTTCAGTTTTTACTGGAGTCGGAGAAAGAACCAGAGAGGGAACTCAACTCTTACAAGAAATGACTCACAGTGGTGTTCTAGATAAAACTATCCTTGTTTTTGGTCAAATGAATGAACCACCAGGTGTTCGTCTAAGAACTGCCATCGCCGGTTTAACCATGGCCGAACATTTTCGCGACAAAGAGAACAAAGATGTTCTTCTTTTTATCGACAACATTTTCCGCTTTATTCAAGCTGGTTCCGAAGTTTCTGCTCTTATGGGTCGATCCTCATCTGCTGTCGGTTACCAACCAACCCTTGCCTCTGAACTTGGTTACTTAGAAGAAAGAATTGCTTCCACTAAAAACGGGTCTATCACTTCAATCCAAGCCGTCTATGTTCCTGCTGATGATTACACCGATCCTGCTCCAGCCACTACTTTCAGTCATTTAGATTCTAGTTTGGTTCTAGACAGATCTCTGGCATCACAAGGAATCTATCCTGCTGTTGATCCACTATCTTCAACCTCACTAGGACTTTCACCAAGTATTGTTGGTGAAAAACATTATAATGTCGCTAAATCAGTTCAAAAAATCCTCCAACGATACAAAGAACTTCAAGATATTATTTCAATTTTAGGTATCGAAGAACTATCAGATGAGGATAAATTAACTGTTTCTCGTGCCAGAAAAGTTCAAAAATTTTTAACCCAACCATTCCAAGTAGCCAAACAATTTACTGGTAAAGATGGTATTTTCATGCCGGTTTCTCAAACAGTTCTAGCCTTTGAAAGGATTCTTAATGGTGAATTTGATTCGCTTCCGGAATCAAATTTTTACATGAAAGGTAATATTGAAAGTGTTTTAGAATCTAAAAATGATTAATGTATCTATTTTGTCGCCAACTGATAGTCAAAAATTCGATAAAATTAAATCAATTTCTATTGATGGAATTGATGGCCATATAAAAATTTTGCCAGGTCATAATAATTTTATTTCTTCTCTAAAAAATAGTGAACTTCAACTAAATTCTGTTTCCAATAAGAAAACTTTTTTTACTATCAACAATGGTCTTTTTAAATTTTTTGAAGATCAAGCCGTAATTTTAGTAAGCGAAATTGCTTTAAAAAAAGAAACAATAAAAAAGGGAATTATATTAAAACCATTATCTCCAGAACTTGTCGAAGTCGAAAAAGAGATAAAATATCAAAAGAAGTTATAATTTCTTATGCAAAAAATTATCGGCACCGGCCTTTCCGGTCTAGTTGGCAGTCGCATCGTTGAACTATTAGAAGACAAATTTGAATTTGTCGATTTTTCACTCGACAGCGGCGTTAATATTTTAGATCAACAAAGTTTGAGCCAAGCTTTCGAAAAAAATAAAGATGCTGTTGCTGTTTTACACATGGCCGCTTTCACAGATACTAATTCCGCCTGGGAGCAAAAAGGGGATAATTCTGGAATTTGTTATCAGCTCAATGTTGAAGGCACCCGAAGTATTTTAAATTTAGCCCAAAAATACAATCAATATTTAATCTATATTTCTACCGATTTCGTTTTTGACGGCACCAAAGCAACTTCTTATTCGGAAATCGATACCCCTAATCCCATCGAATGGTATGGTGAAACCAAATATCTTGGCGAAAAAGTTATCACCGATTCAGGGTTTACCAATTACAATATTTCCAGAATTACCTATCCTTACCGTGCCAAATTTGATGTCAAACCCGACATTGTTCGCAAAGTTTTAACCAAACTTCAAGCCAATGAGCCAGTTAAAATGTTTTCCGATCAAATTTGCACCTACACTTTTATTGATGATATTGCCAATGCATTGGGATATTTTTTAGAAAACAAAACTACTGGAATCTATCATTTGGTTGGTTCCTCGTCTCACTCTCCCTATGAAATGTGTTTAGAAATCGCCAAAGCTTTTAATTTAAATAAAGATTTAATTTCCGCCAGCAGTTTAGAAGAATATCTAAAATCGCAACCCGTTGGCAGCCGTCCTTGGCAAAAAACCTTAATCACTTCCAATCAAAAAGCCACTGATCTTGGCCTAAAATTCAAAACCCTAGCCGAAGGATTGGAAGAAATTAAAAAACAAATAAAATTATGGAAAGTAGTGGTGAACTAAATAATTCTGTTATCCAAAAAAATAAAAGATCACCACAAGAAATTGCCGCCAGTGTTCTTGAAGTTCATAGTCCTAATTTGACTTCATTGGCTCCTCTTAAAGGAAAGGAATTAGATGAAAAATATATCGAGTCAAAAGGAAGAATTGAAAAACTACTTAAAGACGGTGTTGGCGATGAGACACTTAGTTTGGAATTAAATAAAATTTACGACGAAGGAAAAAGGCTTGGTATTTATAATCCATCAGAAAGCGATAACAGAGAACAACTTTTAATTGAGGCTCAAAATTATTTTTCTAATTTTGGTTTTTCCAAAGAACAATCAGAAAAAAATGCCAGAGAAAAATTATCTAGATATGGATTTTGGGCTAAATTTAAAGAATGGCGACAAAATCACGAAAAAAACATCAATAAAGAATTCAATTCTTTTATAGAAAATCATTCCTTAGATAAAAAACAAGAATTGGAAAAAATTTCTGAATTAGAAAAAGATTTTATTCGTTTAGAAAATTTAGACCAAGCCCAAGAGTTAGCGCATAATTTTCCTGGTGGTAATTATCTTTTTCATGGAACTAATGTTAAACAAGCAATTGAAATATTAAATTCTGGCAATCTGGCAAATTACAAAAGTTTACAAGATCAAGAGGAAGAAAGATTTGCAAGCGAAGGTGGTCAAAAAAAATTTAATAAACAAAATTCTGGCTATGAAGGTATTTCCTGGAGTTTTAATCAGATAGAAGCTTTGCCTGGTGATCGTTATCATCTAGTTGGGTTTTTAGCCTCACCCAATGAAATTTTAAAAGACAATTTACAACTTTCAGTTCCTTCTCGCCCAGCTCCCCATGAATTGATTTTAATCAATCAAGAAATCAATGCTAATAAGTTTTATACTTTCAAAACTCAAGAAGAATTACTTGTAAATTTTGGTATTGGTGAAAATAATTCTGTATTACCAAATTTGATTCAATTGTGTTCCTATAAAGAAAATAAAAAAAGTGATAAACCAAATATTTTCATAGATAATTCTATGTTGTTTGATTTTGCTGAAACCGAAATGTCCGACTATGAAGTAGAACAATTATTAAGAACTAAATATTCGATTAGAGACAATGGAACTACTCAATTTTCTCCTGATTTACTACAACAAACCACCAAAGATATTCCCGTCGGTGCTGTGTGGCTACAAGCACTCATTGATTCTGGTAGAATAAAAAATATTCCAGGTTTTGAAGATGTAAAAACAATTAGACATACCATTCTAAAAATAGAAGACTATGAAATATTTTTTGATGAACTTAAAAAAGAAAAATTTTATTTAGAAGATATGATTAAAGTCGAAGATGATAAAGTCACTTCAATTAATATTCCTATTTCAGAATTATATTTAGTTTTACCCAACACCGATCTTAAAAAATGGCTTAAAGTAGTCACTAGATCACCAATTAAACCAAAAGGTATTTTAACTTATAATCATCAAGAGGTTAGACTTGAAAACTTTGCTTCTATACATCGTGGTGATCATGATAAATTATCTGAAATAATAAGAAATGCTATTCCTTTTTCTGAAGGTTATATTCATTTTGAAAAAGATATTTTAGGAGAAAAGATAACCGATGAAAAATTAGCCGGTCACCGACACCAGGTAATAGGGGAACAATATTTAACCAACAGAAAATCTGTTATTAAAAAAAATAACAATCTAATCATTATTTGATATTATCTTATTAATCTCTCTTAATTAATACCGTTTTTATTCCCAATCCTTCCGCTTGTTTTAAATCAGTCTCATAAGAGTCACCCACAACTAATGTATTTTTAATATTTATATTTTTAAATAATTTATTCCAAATTGCTGGTTTATCAACAGGATCACCGGTTATAAATTCTCCAGGATATTCTTTTAATAATTTTTCCATTCGTTTTCTTTTTTCTTTAGATGAATATTCTGGATCATAATCTAGCTCAATTTTCTCTCCAACCTGTTTAATTTTCAAAATTGAATCACTACCAGTAACCCAAATTATTTTAATTTTTTCCTTCTTAATTTTATTTAAAAAAGGAATCGCATCATCATAAATTTCCCAAACATCAGACACTGCTTTCCAATAAATTTTTCGCAACTTTAAAATATCATCAGCTTTTAGAGTCAGCCCTATTTTTTTTGAAGCAATCATTATCATCGTTTCTCTCGACCAATATTTTACTCCATATTCAATTACTACTTTATTTTGATAATCAGAAATTTCTTTTATATTTTTTTTATATTCAATTAATTCTTCTTTCGTCAAATTACTCAAACTCCTCTTGCCCCTTAAAATTAAATCAAAAATTTTACCCACCTCATCTCCTAATTTTGGATAATAATCATTCAATTTTTTATTACCTCGTTTATTACCTATATCAAAATCGAAAACCGTATAATCTATATCAATAAAAATTTTATCTATTTTTTTACTATTAATTAATTCCAATATTTTTTTATTATCCAATCTATTTGTTTTCATCTTCAATCATTTTAATTAATTTTTTTGCCTCTTTTACAGCAAAATTAATACCCCTATCTTCCGGATAAATTTGAGAAAAATTTAATCGATATAACTTTTCATTAACTTTATAATTTGGAATTTTATAATTTTTTGTAACAATATGCTGGGCATTTTTAAATTTAAAAATCTTTTTTTCTAAAACCCGATTTTCATCAAATTCTGGTTTAATTTTTTTTAAATAATCAAAAAATTCTTTTTCAATTTCTTTATCCGAAATTTTAAAATATCGATGGTCTTGTGGGACATAAGTTCCCAAATAATAAACATTTTTACCATTATATCCGCCGTTTTTTAATAGATTGTTATGTTGAACCATCACTAAAAAAGGGGATTTCAAATCATTAATATTATGCCAATAAAATTCACTAAGACTCTGATCTGAAGAAAAAACCAAATCTACCGCTCCAATATAATCAACTCCCTCAGCTGGCCGTGTATCAATCACCAAATCAAAATCAGAAATCGCCCTGTCAAGGGAGATGTCCGCAGGACAGAGGGTTTGTACCTTTAAATTTTTAGCTAATTTTTTAATAATTAAACCAAACCCTCCATCAATATAACCTAAAACCTCTTCTCCTTTTTCATTAATTGATCCACCCCTAGTATGAATTCTAGCCCAAAGCCAAGCCATTGAAACTTTTTCGTAATATTCATGGAACTTTCCTTTTAATAAAGGTTTCCAAATCACTTCATAAGCCCTTCTTCCAGCCCATTTTTCCATCCATTTCGCAGCTGTAACATCTTCATATTTCTTCCAATCTCCATCAAATTTAAGCCACAAATAAACCAAACCTAATCTAAATTTATCGACTAATCCCAATTCTCCAAATTTTAATAAATCAATTGCGCCTAAAAATGGGTACATTTTACCGTTATAATAAAGTCCAATCGAACTTTTATACCATTTTAATTTTTCTTTCAAACCCAATTCTTCAATTAAATTAATTATTTCTTTATCAGTTTTAAAAATATGATGATAAACTTTTTCCAAACTTTCCCCTCCAATTTTAAAATCCGACAATAACCCGCCCATTTCTTTTTCTTTTTCAAAAATAGTTACATCATATCCTTTTTTAAATAACTCATATCCGGCAGTCAAACCGCCGATTCCTGCCCCAATAATCGCTACTTTTTTTTTCATAAATTATGGTATCATAATCCCATCCGCTGTTGCTTGAATGCAACGGTTTTTATTATCATTTATCATAAATAATGGCTGAACAAATCAAACTTACTAAAAATCGTAACGTAACTATGGATAAAGTCCGAAACATTGGAATTATCGCTCATATTGATGGTGGCAAAACTACTACTACTGAAAGAATTTTATTTTATACCGGTAAAATCCACAAAATTGGTTCTGTTGACGAAGGTTCAACTACTACCGATTCCATGACTCAAGAAAAAGAACGTGGTATTACTATTCAATCTGCTTGTATTACTACTTATTGGAAAGATTATCGTCTAAATATTATCGATACCCCCGGACACGTCGATTTTACCGCCGAAGTGGAAAGATCGCTTCGTGTTTTAGACGGAGCTATTATGATTTTTGATGCTAATGCTGGTGTTCAAGCTCAATCAGAAACTGTTTGGCGACAAGCCGACAAATATGGTGTTCCTCGAATTACTTTTGTTAATAAAATGGATAAAATAGGTGCCTCTTTTCAAGGTACTTTAAATAGTATTACCGAAAAACTTCATGCTCCAATTTGCCCTGTTGTTATACCTGTTGGTGAAGAACATGACCACATTGGTGTTGTTGATTTGATGAATATGGAAATGATTGTTTACGATAAGGATGAAGAAGGTTTAGAATTTACCCGAAAACCAGTCACCGATGAATATAAAGAAAAAGCTATCAAAGCCCGAGCCGAAATGGTTGAAAAAATTGCTAGTGAAGATGAAATTTTAATGGAAAAATTTTTAAACGATGAAGAAATTTCCATCCCAGAATTAAAAGCTGCTCTCAGAAAAGCCACTATCGACAAAAAACTGTTCCCAGTTTATTGTGGCGCTGCATGGAGAAATAAAGGTATTCACCCTATTTTAGACGGTATTATTGACTATCTTCCGTCCCCATTAGATCTTCCTCCAATCGAAGGTTATAATCCAGAAAATAATGATCCTATCTTCAGAAAACCTCTCAAAACAGAACCATTATCAGCTCTTCTTTTTAAAGTTCAATCAGATCCACATGTTGGAACTTTATCCTATGTTAGGGTATATTCTGGTACTTTAAAAGCCGGTTCTGAAGTTTACAACACAACCAAAGGTAAAAGCGAACGTATTGGTCGTTTACTTTTAATGCACGCTGACAAAAGAGAAGGTCTTGAAGAAGGTTTTGCTGGTGAAATTGTTGCCTGCATTGGTTTAAAAGAATCTACCACTGGCGACACTCTTTGCGATTCCAACAACATCATTTCTTTATCTCCAATTCAATTTGCTGAACCAGTTATTTCTTTATCCATTGAGCCAGCCACTGCCGATGATCAAGAAAAAATGGGTGCTGCTCTTAATCGTTTAGCTATCGAAGATCCAACTTTTAGAGTTACCTACAATCATGAAACTGGCCAAACTATTGTTGCTGGTATGGGTGAACTTTATCTTGAAATCATTGTTGATCGTTTAAAAAGAGAATTTGGTGTCAATGTTAAAACCGGTGCTCCCCAAGTCGCTTATCGTGAAACTATTTCCGGAAATGCCGAAGGTGAGGGTAAATACATTCATCAATCCGGTGGTCATGGCCAATACGGTCATTGTAAAATTAAAGTTGAACCTAAAGAAAGAGGGGAAGGCTACGAATTTGTCAATGCTGTCAAAGGTGGAGCTATTCCAGCCAATTTTATTCCTGCCATTGAAAAAGGTGTTAAAGAAACTCTCCAAAAAGGTATTATCGCTGGATTCCCAGCCACTGACATTAAGGTCACCGTCTACGACGGAACCTATCACGAAGTCGATTCTTCCGAAATGGCCTTTAAATTAGCTGGAGCATATGCCATTAAAGATGCCTTTGCTGCCGCTAAACCTTTAATTGTCGAACCAATCATGAAATTTGAAGTTAATATCCCTTCTGAATTTTTAGGAACCGTCATCGGTGATCTTTCTTCTCGTCGCGGTCAAATCAACGGAACCGAAGATAGTCACGGTTTCACCACCATTCATGCTTTCGTTCCATTAGAAGCCATCAGTGGTTATGCCACAACCATTCGCAGTTTAACCCAGGGTCGTGGATCTTTTTACATGGAACCATGCCGTTACGATCCAGTTCCACGTGAAATTCAAGAAAAACTAACCACAAAAACCAACGGTTAATAAAAATCTTAACCAGTCATCAAATACTCCCGATTTTCGGGAGTATTTTTATGTTAATATAAAAATATAAAATAATTCAAAATTTAATGAGCGAAATAATCAAAAATACTTATCGTGGTTATGAAATAGAATTTATTAGAAGAATAGATCAAAAAACAGCTACTCCAGATTCTCGCATTGCCTTTGATGACGGTATACCAACTTCACAATTAAACAGAGAAAATTTATTTGATATAGTTTCTAACACTGTTTGTCCTGGGACATATTCCTATTTTTGTAAAACTATTAATGACCAAAAAGAAACCAGAATAGCATTAGAAGTAGTTGAAGGTCCTTCTTTAAGAAAAAATAAACATTTGTAAAATAAATCACAAAATATATAATTTATTTTGTGCCACTCGAAAAATTTCCATTCAAAATAGAAAAACAATTTCGATTAAAAAATTGGGATTATTCATCATCCGGTTTTTATTTCATTACAATTTGTACACATGATCATACAAGTTATTTTGGCAAAATAATAAATAATAATATTGAATTAAATCAAATCGGAAAAATTGCATTTCAAGATTGGATAAATATTCCAAATCATTTTCAAAATATTATATTGGACGAATTTATCATTATGCCAAATCATGTGCACGGAATATTAATAATTAATAATATAAACATGTGTAGGAACGCGCCGTGGCGCGTTCATTCAAACAATGATTTAACCATTCATTCAAACAACAATAAAATTATTCATCCAATCAATAATTTCACAAATAATAATTTTAATATAAACAAGAACGCGCCACGGCGCGTTCCTACAGGGATTGAACCATTAATACCAAATTCAATTTCATCAATTATTAATCATTTTAAAGGGAACATAACCAAATTTTGTAAAAACAACAATTTAAATTTCAAATGGCAACCAAAATTCCATGACCGCGTTATTCGGTCCGAAAAAGAATATTACATCAGAAGGCAATACATTAAAAACAATCCTAAAAATTGGGGAAAAACAATCCCATCTTCTTGACTTTTCCCAATTTATATCCTATAATAACCAAAATTTATACAATTTCCCAAGCAGAAATTAATATAGATAGTACTTTTAAAACTAGGTTGTAATATTGATGAACGGAAACATGGTTCAAAATTTTTGTGCCATCTTTCCGTTCATCAAGGATGAATGAGATTTTGAAAGAAGGTAATTTTATGTCCAAAATTGACAATACATTTAGTAAATTAGTAGAGGATGTAGAAAAAAAAGATCCAGAAATCACTCAAATGGAAAATCTTTTTGTGATGAAAAGATTGGAATCAGCATACCCACATGCCTTTTTAAAATTTGAAAAAGGTGATAGTAATGAATATTGCTTGGTTCTAAATTGTGGAAAACACAACAAAAAAATAATCGGTAAATTCGGAATCGTTAACCTGACAATAGATGAATATGGTCCGGTTGTCAGCGAATATTCGTTTGACATAACTCCGATCATAAGAAATCTATTTGAAGGAAAGGAACCACTTGAAAGATTAATAGGAGTGACTATTAAACAAGAGTATATTAATGTTTATATCAAAAATATTGAAGAAAAGATAAAGGAGTTAAGTAATGGTTGGGGCATATCTAATTATGATTATCCTGAAAATTGGAGTGAATACTATTACTTAATAAACAGAAAAAATTATATTTTAGAATCCATCAAAAAAGACGAAAAAATATTTGTAAAATGTTCAGCCAAGAAATATGATATTAACCGTATAAATATTTTTTGTACTCGTAGTTTTAAGGAAGAATTAGATTTTGCTGAAAATCACAGCCCGCTCAAAACATGCGAAATCCTTTTGGATACACTAACCAAACCTTCCAAAAAATTCCGTCTATTTTCCAGAATAACCTAAATTATTCAAATTTCCCGGTACAGAACACTCATTTTGCGTCATACGCTTTATGAACTTCTTGTGCCGGGTATTTTTTTGCCAAAATTTCCAATTTATTCATGTAGAGACGTAGTGCGCTACGTCTCTACTACGGGTAATCAAAATCAACATTATCAAATTAAATTTTATATTTTTTTTATGTTAAACTTTTACTTAACTCTATTTAGATAAATTTTTCTAAAAAGGCATTAAATTGCTTCGTTTTGTATATTGCAAAGCCTTAGTCTAGCTGTTACAATCTAAAAGCATTTTAATCTAAAATTATTAATTCAATTTCGTCTTAAAGAAGACAACAAATTAAAAAAGGAGAAAACAATGGCAGAAACTTATAAAAGAGATAAACCACACGTTAATGTCGGTACTATTGGTCACGTCGATCATGGTAAAACCACTCTAACCGCCGCTATTTCAGCAATTCAAGGTGGTGGAAAATCCTACGCAGATATCGCCAAAGGCGGTACCGTTCGTGATGCTTCCAAAATCGTTACTATTGCTATTTCTCATATTGAATACGAAACCGATAAAAGACATTATGCCCATATCGATTGTCCAGGACACGCTGATTACGTCAAAAACATGATCACTGGTGCTGCTCAAATGGATGGAGCCATTCTCGTCGTTTCTGCACCAGACGGTCCAATGCCACAAACTCGTGAACACGTTTTGTTGGCTAATCAAGTTAATGTTCCTAAATTAGTTGTTTTCTTAAATAAATGTGACCTCGTCACTGATCCTGAATTCTTAGATTTGGTCGAAATGGAAGTCCGTGATTTATTAACTAAGTACGGTTTCCCAGGTGATGAAACTCCAATTATTAGAGGTTCCGCTCTTAAAGCTCTCAATGGTGACCCAGAAGGTGTTGAATCTATTAAAAAATTAATGGATGCTTTAGATACTTATATCGATGAACCTGTTCGTGAATTAGATAAGCCTTTCTTAATGCCAGTTGAAGATGTTTTCTCAATCAAAGGTCGAGGAACCGTTGCTACCGGTAGAATTGAAAAAGGTATTATTAAAATTAACGATGAAATCGAAATCGTTGGTTTACGAGACACTCGAAAAGCCATTGTTACTGGTGTTGAAATGTTCCACAAACTACTTGATCAAGGTCAAGCCGGTGATAACGTTGGATTATTGCTTCGTGGAGTTGAAAAAAATGACATCGAAAGGGGTCAAGTTTTAGCTAAACCAGGTTCAATCCAGCCACACACTGAATTCAAAGCTGAAGTTCTTTTACTTAAAAAAGAAGAAGGTGGACGTCACACTCCAATCTTCAGTGGTTATCGTCCACAAGTTTTCATCAGAACTACTGATGTAACTGGTGATCTTACTCTACCAGAAGGTACTGAAATGGTCATGCCAGGCGACAACACTAACGTTGTTATTAAATTAATCAAACCTGTTGCTATGCAACCTGGCCAAAGATTTGCTATCCGAGAAGGTGGCTTAACTGTTGGTGCCGGTGCTATCACAGAAATTATTAAATAAATTTATGACCAAAGGTAACCACATTAGAATTCGATTAAAATCCTTCGATCATCGTATCATCGATGAAGCAGCCATTAAAATCGTCGAGACTGTGGTTACCGCTGGTGCTCAGGTACAAGGACCAATTCCTTTACCAACTGAGAAAAAAACCATTGTTGTTCTAACTAGTCCTCATACCGATAAAAACGCTCGTGAGCATTTCCAAATTCTCACCCATAAGCGTCTAATCGATATTTCGAATACCAGTCTTCGAACTGTAGATAGCCTTCAACATTTAGATTTACCATCAGGAGTGGAAATAGAAGTTAAAATGTAATTATGATTTCAGGATTTCTTGTTAAAAAATGTCAAATGACCAGTGTCTTTACTGAAGACGGCAAAAGAATTGCCGTTACTAAATGTGTTGCCAAACCTTTAGTTGTCACTCAAATTAAAAACCAAAACAAAGATGGTTACCAAGCTGTTCAAGTTGCCTATGGTCAACGAAAAAGACTCGACCAATCCACTTCCGTAAAATTAAACAAACTAAAAATTGAAGGCACACCAAAAGGTTTTCAAGAATTCTTTTTAACCTCCGATCAAATCCCTGAAGTTGGCAGTAATATTTCTATTGATACTATTTTTACTGTCGGTGAAAAAGTTGATATTACTGGTATTTCCAAAGGTCGTGGATTTGCTGGTGTTATCAAAAGACATGGTTTCAGAAAGCAACCACTTTTAGGTGCTTCTGATCGTGTTCGACATCCTGGTTCAATCGGTGCTCAAACTCCAGGTAAAGTTGTTAAAGGTAAAAAAATGCCAGGACATATGGGAAATGTTAATAAAACCGTTGAAAACTTAAAAATCGTTGCCATCAATACCGAAAATAATGAAATATTAATTAGTGGTTCTTTTCCTGGGCACTTTAACTCTTGGATCACCATTACTAAAGTCTAATTATGAAAACTCAAATTTATAATATCAAAGCAGAAAAAGTTGGAGAAATTGCCCTACCAAAGGAAGTTTTTGATGCCAAAGTTTCTGAAAAATTAGTCGCTCAAGCCATTCGTGTTTATTTAGCCAATCAAAGATCTTCGTATGCCAAAGCAAAAACAAGATCAGAAGTCGCTGGAACACGACAAAAAGTTTGGGCTCAAAAAGGTACTGGTCGCGCTCGTCACGGTAACAAAACTGCCCCAATTTTTGTCGGTGGTGGTAGTGCTATGGGTCCAGATGGTCAACAAAACTATAAGCTTAAATTAAGTAAAAAAATGAAGGTGGTTGCCATTAATTCTATTTTAACTAAATTTGCTCAAGATAAAAAAATAATTATCATCGATTCTTTTAAAGAATTAACTCCAAAAACTAAAGAGGGAATTAAATTACTCACTGGACTTAAAGCCTCAAATGAAGTATTATCAAAAAGTTCGAAAGTTGGGATAATTACATCACAAACCCTTCAAAACGTAAAAAGGGCTTTTGGAAATCTTCCCAAAACAAATCTTTTGTCCCTTAAATCTTTAAATGTCTATAATCTTTCTAATCAAAATTTTTTGATTCTAAGTCAAGACACTCTAGACATTTTTTCTAAATAAATATGAAAACCAATTTAATAGTTTTAAAACCAGCTTTTACTGAAAAGACCTTAGTTCAACAAGAAAAAGGTAAATATACCTTTTGGGTCAAAAAAGACGCCACTAAAGGTCAAATTCAGTCTTCTTTTAAAACCGTTTTTGGCATCAAACCACTCAATATCAACACTGTCTTAGTCAAAGGTAAAACTAAAACTGATTGGAAAAAAAGATTACCAATCAAAAAACCTGATCTTAAAAAAGCCATTATTACTGTTGATAAAGATATTAAAATCGAATTATTAAATATCAAAACCAAATAATTTATGACCAGAATTAAAGCTTTATTAACTATCAAGAAAAAAACCAGCGGTCGAGATTCCCAAGGTCATGTCTCCATCCGACATCGCGGTGGTGAGCAAAAACGTTTTTTAAGAGAAATTGATTGGCGTAGAGATAAAATTGATATCAAAGCTAAAGTTGTTTCTATTGAATATGATCCAGGTCGAACCGCCGACATTGCTCTTTTAGTTTATGAAGATGGAGCTAAATCTTTTATTCTAGCCTCTACCGGTTTAAAAGTTGGTGATACCGTCGTTTCTTCAGAAAACGCTCCTATTAAAGAAGGTAATTGCCTACCTCTTAAAAACATCCCAGTTGGCGTTCCAATTCATTGTTTATCCTTCATCGTTAACAAAGGCGCTCAAGTAGTTAAAAGTGCTGGTAATGCTGCTTATGTTCAAAGCATCGACGGCAAAAAAGCCACCATTAAATTACCATCGGGTGAAATTAGAATTTTTAATGCCGAATCAAAAGCCACTATTGGTCAAGTCGGAAATTCAGAACATTCAACTCAAAAATTAACCAAAGCTGGTCAAAAACGTCTTCGAGGTATTCGTCCCACCGTTAGAGGTGTGGCTCAAAATCCTCATTCCCATCCACATGGTGGTGGTGAAGGTCGAAGCTCTATTGGTATGCATCCAAAAACACCTTGGGGTAAACCTGCATTCAAGAGAACCAGAAAACACAAAAAAGCATCTAATAAGTTAATTATTCAAAGAAGAAAGAAGTAATCTATGTCCAGAAGTTCTAAAAAAGGTCCATACATCGATCCAAAGCTACTTGAAAAAATAACTAAAGGCGGTACTGAGGCTATAAAAACTTGGGCCAGAAGAAGCCAGATTTCTCCTGAATTCATCGGGAAAAATTTTGAAGTTCACAATGGTAAAAAATTTATTAATGTCTATGTCACTGAAGATATGGTTGGTCATCGCTTAGGCGAATTTGCCGCTACTAGAACCTTCAAAGGTCATGGACGTATTGTTAAAAGAGTTATCGCAAAGACGTAAACTATGGCTCAAGAAATTAAAAAAACTAATACAAAAGCTAAAATTGTCGAAACTAAAGTCACTAAAACTAAAGTTTCAAAAATTAAAGAAGCTGTAGTCAAAGCAGTTTCACCAGTCATTAAAACTCCTAAAGTTGAAAAATCAACCACTGCGTCCGCCTCTGGTGGAAATGTGGCCAAATATCTCAACAAAAATCTTATGATTTCTCCTCGAAAATTAAGACTTTTAGTTAATAATATTAGAAAAATGACTCCAGTCGAAGCTTTAGCCAGACTAAAATTTACTAATACGAAAGCCGCTCGTATCACCATTAAAGCTCTTCAAAATGTCATTGCCGATGCTAAAAACAATTTCAATCTCGATGAAAATTCTTTAAAATTCGATCTCCTTAAAGTTGACGAAGCCTTAAAAATCAAGAGAATGGATAAATCCCATGGTTCTCGATTTGCTCGCGGTCTTATTCAAAAAAGGCACAGTCGACTAGTTATACATGTTAAAGGTAATCAAAAGTAATTATGGGTCAAAAAATTAATCCAATTGGTTTTAGGTTAGAGACTGTCAAAAACAGTCCTCAATGGCAATCATCTTGGTATGCCAATGCCAAAAAATATAGTATCTATCTTTTAGAAGACAAAAATATTAGAGATTTTGTCCAAAAGAAATTTAATTCTGCCGGCATCGTTTCTGTAAAAATCGAGCGATCTGTTAAAAAAATTAAATTAATTTTAGTTGTTTCCCGACCAGGTTTAGTCATTGGTCGTGGCGGTAAGGAATTAGAAACTATCAAAAAAGAAGTTCAAAGATTACTTTTTAAAGCCAGTGGTAAACAGGGTGTTGAAATCCAAGTTGAAGAATTCAAACATGTCGATCTTTCTGCCAAATTAGTTGCCGAAAAAATTGCTTTCCAGTTAACCAAAAGAATGCCATATCGACGAATCGTCTTATCAGCCATGGAAAAATCAATTTCTTCAGGTGCAAAAGGTATCAAAATTGTTCTTTCTGGACGTATTAATGGTGCTGAAATCGGTCGCCGAGAAAAATTTTCCCAAGGTACCGTTCCACTTAGTACTATTCGTTCTCATATTGACTATCATGAATGTCCATCGCTAACCAGATCTGGTTACATTGGCGTCAAAGTTTATTTATGTTTAGGCTAAACCATTATGTTACAACCAAGTCGAACCAAATATCGAAAACAATTTAGAGGTAAAATGAGAGGATTATCTAAAGGTAACTTAGTTGCTTTTGGCGAGTATGGTCTCAAATCTCTTGATTGTAGTTGGATTACTGCCAATCAATTAGAGTCCGCTCGTCGTGCTATCGCTCATGCCACCAAAAGAAATGGTCGTATTTGGATCAGAATTTTTCCAGACAAACCTATAACTGAAAAAGGTACTGGTACTATGGGCGCTGGAAAAGGCGATGTCAAAGGTTACGTTGCTGTTATTAAACCAGGTCGAATCATGTTTGAAGTTTCCGGTATTACCGAAACTGAAGCCAAAGAAGCTTTAAAATTAGCCGCAGCTAAATTACCAGTTAAATGCAAAATCGTTAATCGAAAATAGGGGTAGATTTTATGAAAAAAACTGATAAAATTTCCTACAGACAAAAAAGCACCGAAGAACTATCAAAGAATCTTTTAGATCTTCGTAAAAAGTTTATTGAAGCCAAAGCCAAATCGGCCACTGGCAATCAAAAAGACACTTCTGTCTTCTCAAAAATTAAATACGAGATTGCTTTAATCTCGACTCTTATTCAAGAAAAAAAACATGATAAAGAAAATTAATACTAATGGTAAAACATTCGAAGGTAGCGTCATTTCAGATAAAATGACCAACACTATCGTCGTTTCTCTTGAATATACCCGTCGACATCCTCTTTATAAAAAAATTATCAAAAAACATAAAAATATTTATGCCGAAAACAATTTATCAGCCAAAATAGGGGATAAAGTTAAAGTTCGAGAAACTCGACCTTTAAGTAAACTTAAAAGATTTACCACTTTAGCCATTACTAAAAAGTCTATCTAATTATGTCTGTCCAATTAAGAAGTATTATTAAACCAGCAGATAATTGTGGAGCTAAATCCGTCCAGGTTATCCACGTCTACAAAGGCCATTTCCATAAGAAAGGCACCATTGGCGACACTGTCTTAGCTGTTGTTAAAACTGCCATTCCAAATGGTTTAGTTAAGAAAAAAGAAAAAGTTAAAATGGTTATCGTTCGCACCAGAAAAGAATTTGGTCGAGTCGATGGCTCTTACATTCGCTTTAATGACAACGCTGGTGTTATAATCGATTCTCAAAATAATCCACGAGGTACCAGAATCTTTGGACCAATCGCTCGTGAAATTAAAGATTTAGGTTTTAATAAAATTGCCTCCATGGCTAAAGAGGTTTACTAACTATGAAAATATTAAAAGGCGACACCGTCAAAATTTTAATTGGAAAAGACAAGGGTCGTGAAGGTCTCATTGTCAAAACCATGCCCAAAAAAGATAAAGTTGTTATCCAGGGTATGAATTTATATAAAAAATGTATTAAACCTAGCCAAGGCAAACCAGGTTCTATTGTTACAAAAGAAAGAGCCATGACTGTTTCTAAAGTCGCTGTAATCTGTCCAAGCTGTAAAAAAGTCATCCGAGTTGCTTATCAAATCGATAAATCAGGTGAAAAATCTAGAATTTGCCGTAAATGTAAATCTATGTTAAATTCACCAGTCATTAAAAAATAACTATGTTAAAAACAATCATCGAAACCACTATTAAAGAAAATTTAATCAAAGCCACTTCAAAAGATCGTAATGTTTTTTCTTTACCAAAATTAAAAAAAGTAGTCATTAATTATCGTGTTTCTGATGCTCGTGAAAGCCAAGAATCCTTGATCGCTGCCACCGAAGAATTAGTTGCCATTACTGGTCAAAAACCAAAGCTTTGTAAAGCAAAAAAAGCTGTTTCTGCTTTTAAACTTAGAGAAAACGACCCCTTAGCCCTAAAAGTTACCCTTCGAGGAGCCAGAATGTACGATTTTATCGAAAAATTATTTAATTTAGTTTTACCTAGACTTCGTGATTTTAAAGGTTTACCTGAAACTGCTTTCGATTCTGAAGGTAATTATAATATGACAATCAAAGATCAAACCTTTTTTCCAGAAATTAATCTTGATAAAATTAATAAAATTCGACCAGTGCAGATCACCATGAATATTAATGCCTCTTCAAAAGAGGAAGCAAAAATGTTATTATCAGCCTTAGGTTTTCCTTTTACCAAAAAAATAAAATAAATTATGGCTACCTTAGCAAAAATTGTCAGAGAAGACAAAAAATTAAAATACAGCTGCCGACATCATAACCGATGTCACATTTGTGGTCGACCTCATGGTTTTATTCGTTTATTTGGCATCTGCCGACTTTGCTTTCGCAAATTAGCTCATGCTGGAATGCTTCCTGGTGTTAAAAAAGCCAGTTGGTAATAAAAATATGCATCAATCAACATCAATCGATTTTATAATTAGAATTAAAAATGGCTACAAAGCTGGCCGAAAAACTATTCTGGCTCCAGCTTCCAATTTTTGTGTTGCCATCGCCGAATTATTAAAGAAAACTGGATTTATTACCGATTTTTCAATTGCCGGTGATGTCAAAAAAGAAATGACCATTAAATTAGCTTATAAAAATAACGAACCTCGCGTTAGTGACGTTTCTTTATTTTCTAAGCCTGGTCGTCGCATCTACGAAAAAAATTCTTCCCTTCCTTGGGGTAAAAACCCCAAGTCATTAATCATTGTTTCCACTTCCAGCGGAGTTATGTCTCAAAAAGAGGCTAAAGTCAAAGGTCTTGGTGGAGAAATTATTGCCGAAATCTGGTAAACCATTATGTCAAGAATAGGTAAACAATTAATAGATATTCCAACCGGAGTCATTGTCGTTGTTAATTCCAATGAGGTTACCGTTACTGGTCCAAAAGGTGAATTAAAATTAAACATTGCTCCAAAAATTAACGTCGAAGTCAAAGACAATCAAGTTTTTGTCACTCGCGTTTCTGAAGATAAAAAAACCAAAGCTAATCATGGCACCACCCGAGCTCATATCAATAATATGATTCAAGGTGTAGTCGAACCATGGAAAAAAGAAATGGAAATCAAAGGTACTGGTTACAAAGCCATTTTAATGGGTAATAAAGTCAGACTTAATGTTGGCTACATTCATCCAGTCGACATCGAAGCTCCAGTCGGCATTACTTTTCAAGTTCCAGAAGACACTAAAATTATAATCACTGGTTGTAATAAAACTGTTGTCGGTCAAATTGCCAGTAATATTCGCAAAGTCAGAAAGCCAGAACCATACAAGGGTAAAGGTATTAGATATGCTAATGAATTTATAAAACTTAAAGCTGGTAAAAAAGCTAAAGCCTAAAAATAATATGATTATACACAATCCAAAACAAAGAAGACAAAATCGAGTTAGAGCTAAATTAGCCCTAAATTCAGGTGTTCCTCGATTAACAGTTTTTAGGAGCAATCAGCATCTTTGGGCTCAAATCATTGATGATAAACATGGTCGAACTTTAGTTTCAACTTCTACCAAATCATTAAAATTAGATAAAGGCACTAAAACCGAAAAAGCCATTGCTGTTGGTGAGCAAATTGCCATTCTAGCTCAAGAAAAAAATATTTCCAAAGTTAGATTTGATCGTGGACTTTATCGTTATCATGGTCGTGTTAAAGCTCTTGCCGATGGAGCTCGTTCTAAAGGTTTAAACTTTTAATAATATGGATAATAATCAAAGATATCAAAAATACGAAAAACCAATCAGTGAATTTACTGATAAAGTTGTTCAAATTAAAAGAGTTTCCAAAAAAACCAAAGGTGGAAATCAAATCCATTTCACCGCCTTAGTTGTTTCTGGTGATAAAAAAAACCGAGTTGGTGTTGGTTTAGGTAAAGCTAAATCAGTTGCTGATGCCATTCAAAAAGGTATTAAAAAAGCTCAAAAAGGTCTAATCACTATTCCTATTATTGATGGCACCATTTCTGGTTCTATCACTTTAAAATTCAAAGGAGCAGTCGTTTTAATCAGACCTGGTAAAAAAGGAAGTGGCCTTATTGCTGGTGGTCCTGTTCGAGCCGTTGTTGAATTAGCTGGCATTCAAGATATCGTCAGTAAAATCATTGGTTCTAAAAATAAATCAATTAATGTTTGGGCTGCTTTAAAAGCTCTTTCTACCCTTAAAAAATAATATGGAAATTTTAACTAAATTAACTAAAATAACTACCAAATCAGCTCGTCGCATTGGTCGAGGTATTGGTTCTGGAACCGGTGGTCACACTGTTGGTCGTGGTGCAAAAGGTCGCAACGCTCGAGGTAAGACTGCTTTAACTTTTGCTGGCACCAAAATTAAAAAATCATGGATTAAAAGACTTCCATTTTTAAGAGGTAAACATCGTCTTCAAAATAGAAAAAATATTATTAATATCAATCTAACTCAAATTGATAAATGGTTTAAAGCCGATGAAGTTGTTGATACAGCTTCGATTTCCAAAAAATCTAAAATAACTTTAAAAAAATTACATGCTGGTTTTAAAATTTTAGCTACTGGTGATATCACCAAAGCTTTAACGGTAAAAGGTCTCGCTCTTTCCCAAGTTGCTAAAAACAAAATTATTGCAGCAGGTGGTAATATAGAGTAATGAATCTGATAGTTAAGTCACTTCTCTTATATTATGAGGGTCTAAAAACTCCTATTTTTAGGAAAAAATTTACCATTACTATTTTGCTTTTGGTTTTTTTTCGTCTTATTGCCCACATTCCAGTTCCTGGTGTTAACTTAGTTCTTTTAAAACAGTTTTTTTCTCAAAATCAACTCTTATCTTTATTAGATATTTTTTCCGGTGGAACTTTGGCCAATTTTTCTATCGCCGCTTTAGGTTTAAATCCATACATCAATGCTTCAGTTATGATGCAGCTTTTAGCGTTAGTTGTTCCTCAACTTGAAGAACTTCGTAAAGAAGGTGAATACGGCCGAGCCAAAATTAATCAGTATACTCGTATTGCTACCATTCCTTTCGCTATCATCAATGGTATTGGTATGATTACTATTTTAAAATCTCAAAACATTATCACCGATTTCTCACCTCTAACTCTTATTGGCATGGTTTGTAGCATGTTGGCTGGCACCATGATTATGATTTTTTTAGGTGAAATGATCAATCTCTACGGAGTTGGTAATGGTATCTCAATGCTTATCTTTGCTGGTATTATTTGTCGATTGCCGATTATGTTTTTTCAAACAATGACTACCACGGATTTTTCAAATCCTCAAAACACTTTAAATATTTTTATGTTGGCTGTAATGGCCTTAGCACTAGTTTTTTGTATCGTTCTAGTTGAAGAAGCCATTCTTCGTGTTCCTATAAACTATGCCAAACGTGGCCAATCAACCTATCTTCCCATAAAAGTCAACACCGCTGGTGTTATGCCCATTATTTTTGCTGTTTCCCTTGCCACTATTCCTTCATTATTAGGCCAATTTTTAGGTAAAGTTCCAAATCATTTTATTGCAAGCACTGCCGTTGCTTTTGGTAATCTCTTTGCCACTGATGGTTACGCATATATGGTTTTTTACTTTTTATTAGTCATGGGTTTCACTTTTTTCTACACTTCAGTTATTTTCAAACCCAAAGACATTGCCGACGAATTAAGAAAATCTGGTGGTTTCATCCCTGGGATTCGTCCTGGTATTTCTACCGAAAAGCGTCTTAAATTTTTAATAAACAGAGTTATTGTTGTCGGTTCAGTATTTCTAGGGTTAATTGCTGTCTCTCCTTCTATTGTTCAAAAAATGACTGGTATTACTACTATTACCATTGGTGGAACCAGTGTTCTTATCGTTGTTGCTGTTATTATCGAATTAACTCGAAAATTAGAAAATGTCGTTCAAGCCCAAAACTACGACAAACTTTCTTATTAATATTTAATTTTAATTAAAAGATGTCTTTAAATTTATTCATAATTGGTCCATCAGGCTGTGGTAAATCCACTCAAGCCAAATTAATCGCTCAAAAGTACAACCTTACTCATTTATCTATGGGTCAGCTTCTTCGTGATGAAATTGCTGCTGCTTCCGAAATTGGCCTAAAAGCCAAATCAATAGTTGATTCTGGAAATTTAGTCCCAGATGAAATTGCTTTTACTGTTTTAACTAATAATTTGACTAAAATTAATTATCAAAATTTTATTATCGACGGTTTTCCTCGAATTTTAACTCAAGGTCAATTTATTGAAAACTTTTTATCTAACAAAAACCAACCTTTAGATCAAATCATTAATTTAGATGTTACTTTTGAGGAAATTCAAACCCGTCGTGATAAACTAGGTGATTCCTTTCAAGACCAAAGTCGTACCGATTCCACCCCCGAAGCCATCGCCGCTCGCCAAAAATTTTACGACAAAAACAATGATTTAATAATGGATTATTTTCAGTCCAAAAATCTTTTATTCCGAACCGATGGTAATCGTCCCATCGAGCCAATTTTTAAAGATATCTGTCAAAAAATTAATAGTTTATCCCAAATTTAATTTCTTAATGAAAGAACCAACTGTTAGAGGTCAAGTAACTGAAATCTTGCCTAATTCCTTATTTAGAGTTAAACTCGAGGGTGGCAATGAAATTATTGCTCATCTGGCTGGAAAACTTCGAATGCACCACATTCGAGTTATGACTGGAGATAATGTTTCTTTAGTCCTCAGTCCAGAAGGAGAAAAAGGTAGAATTGTCTACCGAATATAAATTAAACTTACTCTTTGATATTGTTGCCGTTTTAGGTTACAATATCCAAGTTCCTATATGAAAGTAAAATCTAGTATTAAATGTCGATGTAAAAACTGTAAAATAGTTCTCCGCAGGGGAGCTCGACGTGTTATTTGTTCTACAAAAAGACATACCCAAAGACAGGGTTAATTTAAAATATGAGAATTGTTGGTGTTGAAATTCCAGATAATGAAAGAGCCGAGATTGGTTTAACTCGTTTTTTTGGCATTGGCAGAACCAATGTTAAAGAATTGGCAAAAAAAGCCAAAATTGATTTAGATACTAGAATTAAAGATCTTTCTCGTGACGATGTTGCTAGTTTAATGAAAGCTCTTGAATCATTTAAAGTCGAAGGTGATCTTAAAAAAGAAATCAGAGAAAGCATTGATCGTTTAAAAGCCATCAGAGCTTATCGTGGTATTCGTCATATTGTTAGTCTTCCAGTACGCGGTCAACGAACTAAAACTAATTCTCGCACAAGAAAAGGTAAGAAAAAGACTGTTGGTTCATTAACTAAAGAAGCTTGGGCAAAAATTGAAGCCCAACAAAAAGCTGCTAGTAATAACAGTAATAAATAATTAATTCAAAAATGGCAGAAAAAAATATTAAAAACAAAAGCACTACCGCTAATAAAAAGAAAACTTTTAAAAATATTGCTGAAGGCCGACTTTATATCCAGTCAACTTTTAATAACACTATTGTTACTGTTACTGACAGCAAAGGCAAAGCCCTTACTTGGTCTAGTGCTGGAAATTGTGGTTTTAAAGGAGCTAGGAAATCCACTCCTTTTGCCGCTACTACTGCTATTGAAAAGACTTTAGAAGAGGCAAAAAAACATGGCGTTAAAAAATTAGCAGTTTATTTGAAAGGTCCAGGCTCAGGTCGAGATGCTGCTCTCAGATATCTCCGAACTAAAAGAGATTTTGATATCGACATGATCTCTGATGTCACCCCAGTCCCTCACAATGGCCCACGACCTCCAAAACAAAGAAGAGTTTAATTAAAAAATATGTCAAGAATTACTTTAAACACCAAATGTCGACTCTGTCGAGCTGCTGGTTCCAAACTTTATTTAAAAGGAGTTCGCTGTAACTCTTCAAAATGTCCTATCGAAAAGAAAGGTGCAGTCAAGCCAGGCATGCATGGTGCTAAAGGTGGCAGTAAGCCAACTGATTACGGTATTCAGCTTCGTGCCAAACAAAAAGCTAAAAGAATTTATGGTGTACAGGAAACGCAATTCAAAAATTATTATCTCAAAGCCAAAAAACTTAAAGGTTTAGTCGGTGACAATTTAATAATTCTTCTCGAAAAAAGATTAGACAATGTCCTTTATCAAGCTGGTTTAGTTTTATCCCGTTCTCTTTCCAAACAATTAATCAGTCATGGACATGTTTTAATTAATGATAAAAAATTAGATATTGCCTCTTATGAAACCAAAATCGGTGATATTATCAGTTTTGATAATAAAACTGTTTCTTTCTATAAAGAAAATGTCCCCGCCGCGGAAAGCGATTTCAAAGCCCCTCAATGGCTTGATTTAAACAAAAAGAACTTTACTGTTAAAGTCATTTCCCTCCCAATTAGGGAAGAAATTGGCAATGACATTGATGTCAATTTAATAATTGAATATTATTCAAGATAATAAAAAGGAGCTTCTATGATTGAAACAAACAAATTTAATATTAAGACCGTAAAATCAGACGATAAATACGGTAAGTTCGAACTTAGTCCATTAGTTGGTGGCTTCGGTCACACTCTTGGTAACAGTTTACGTAGAGTTTTACTGATCACTGTTCCAGGTGCTGCTATTACTAGAATCAGAATCGATGGTGCTAATCATCTTTTTACTACCCTTCCAGGCGTTAAAGAAGATTTAGTTGAAGTTTCTTTAAATCTTAAAAAAATTAAATTTAACTACAATAAAAACGAGCCAATCGTTTTAACTCTCGAAAAGAAAGGTCCTGGTATTATTACTGCTGGTGATATTACTGATTCTGATTTATGTAAAGTTGCCAATCCAGAACAAGTTATTGCCACTCTTTCCGATAACAAATCATCTTTCAAAATGTCTTTAACAGTCGAAAGGGGAGTTGGCTATACCTTAGCTAAAGAACAAAAAACAGATATTGTTGGTGAAATTATTCTCGACGCTGCTTTTACTCCAGTTATCAAAACCAATTACATGGTCGAACCAACTCGTTTAGGTAAAAAATCCAACTACGACAAATTAACTATGGAAATTTGGACTGATGGTTCAATTGATCCTCTCGTCGCCCTTAAATTAGCTGCTAAAGATTTAATTAATTCTTTCAGTCAAATCGCTGATCCAAAAGAATTTGAAGAAGAGGTTATAACCCTTTTAGCTTCCCCCGCCTCCCATGGTAGCGACATTTCTGTCGAAGAAATAGAACTTCCTTTAAGAGTTACTAATGCCCTTAAAAAAGCTGGTTATCCAACCATCGATGCTTTAATCAAAGCTGGTCGTTTAGATGTCAGTAAAGCTAAAAATGTCGGTGAAAAATCATTAAAGGTTATCGATGCCTGGCTCAAAGAAAGAGGCTTCACTTGGAAATAAATTATGAAACATCGTATTGCTGGAAAAAAATTAGGCCGAAATTTCAACGAAAGAAAATCATTACTTAAATCTTTAACTAGATCTATGTTTACTCATGGTGCCATTGAAACTACTGATGCTAAAGTGAAAGCTGTTGTTCCTATGGTTGAAAAATTAGCTAATATTATTATTACTAAAGAAGAATTAACTGCCAAAAGAGAATTATTTAAAGTTCTCCAAGACCAACATTGGGTCAATCGTGTTGTCGTTAATTTTAAATCAGTTTTTGGTGATCAAAAATCAAATTTCACCACCATCCAAAAAATCAAACGTCGTTTTGGTGATGATGCTTTAATTGTCAAATTCAGTTTTGTTAAACCCGTCAATTTTAAGCCTGAAATCAAAGAAGAGATTAAAAAAACTGTTATTAAAAAAGAAAAAACAATAAAAAAAGTTAAAGCAGTCAAAAAGGAGTCAAAATAATGAAAACCACAGTTTTAAAAGGTAGTAATGTTGAAAGAAGTTGGCATTTAGTCGATATTAAGGGTAAAACTCTAGGTCGCATTTGTACTGAAATAGCCGAACTTTTAATAGGCAAAGACAAACCAGCTTTTTCCTATCATCGAGATGATGGTGATTATGTTGTTGCTATTAATGCCGCTGATATTATTACCACCGGTCGTAAATTAAAACAAAAAATTTATTACCATCACACAGCTTGGTCGGGTCATTTAAAAGAACTTACTCTCGGCGAACTTATGAGAAAAGATTCTCGTAAAGTTATAGAACATGGTGTTTATGGTATGTTGCCAAAAAATAAATTAAGAGATGTTAGAATGACTCGTTTAAAAATTTTTGTTGGCACTGACCACAAATACACTGAAAAATTTACTAAATAAAACTATGGCAACAAAAAAAACTACTTCAAATACTTATACCTATGCAATTGGCAGAAGAAAAGCTGCTGTTGCTACTGTTAAATTATTTTCTGGAAAAGGTGAATCTACTATTAACAAAATTGCTATAGAAAAATATTTTCCCAGTAAAACATCTAAAATTGCCTACGACAGACCCTTCTTAATTACCGATAATGTTGGTAAGTATTATTTTGAGGCCAGATTAATCGGTGGCGGTAAGGGTGGTCAAGTTGAGGCCCTTAGCTTAGCTCTTTGTCGTGCTTTGGTTAAAATAAATGAAGCCTTCAAACCTATTATTAAACCAACTGGTTTATTAACTGTTGACTCTCGTGTTAAAGAAAGAAGAATGGTTGGTACTGGTGGTAAAGCTCGTCGCCAAAAGCAATCTCCAAAGCGTTAACAATATTTTTGTTTTTATTGTAGGGGACAGGCATGCCTGTCCCTTTTCGGTTTAAAATGGTTTTAGGCCAAAAAAAAGCGGTTGAAATATAAACTACCCGAAGGTAAATTTAGTCATTCAACCGCCATCCTTTAAATTTTAATTTTTTTAGTTTTCTAGTTCGATCCTAATATTGTTTCTTCTATTAATCAATTCACCTTCTCTACAATAACCTCTTTTGTCACATGTTTTTTCATAAAAACATTTATTACAAGAGTTAGGGTTAGATAAATTAATTTTCATCAACATTTTATATAATTCGATTTTATTTTTTTTAGATGCTTCTTCTGTTATATTAAAACCATATCGTTTTTTGTCTAGTAATTCAATAATTTTTCGATTTACGTTTTCACTGTGATTAAATGTATTAATTAACCTCCAAAACATCAAAGAACACCTGCTCTGTAAAAAAGGCCACAAAAAAAATGCCCAAAATACCAAAAAAATCAAAGAAACACCAAAATTAGTCAACTTAGTCATTTCGAAAACCTCCATTCATTTAAAGGTACTTTTTATATTAAAAAGACTTTTTCAAGCGCTAGGCTTAAATTTATCTTCTAATTAAAATTAAATTATTATAAATAATTATAATAACGACCCATAATATCAAAATTATGTCATTTTGTCAACATTAACACCTCGGTGGGGTTTTTGTTTATAATCAACTCATATGTCATTTTTACAAGCTATAATTCTCAGTTTTATTCAAGGCATTGCCGAATTTTTGCCAATTTCTTCTTCAGGTCATCTCAATTTAGCTCAATATTTTTTTAAAATTGAACCATCATTAACTTTAGATATTTTCCTCAACACCGCTACTTTTTTATCAGTTCTTTTTTTCTTTCGAAAACAATTAAAATATTTTTTTACCAATCTAAAATTTATTATCGTTGCTTCAATTCCAGCCGCCTTGGTTGGCATTTTATTCAAAGACCAAGTTGATTCCATTTTTGCCAACATTCATCTTTTACCATTTTTCTTCATTTTAGGTTCAATTTTTGTTTTTTCAACCAAATTTTTTGGCTCAAAAGACGAAAAATTAAATTATAAAAAAGCCATCATTATCGGAATTTTTCAAGCCATCGCCATTTTACCCGGAGTTTCTCGCGCTGGTGCCACTATTTTTACTGGTTTATTATTAGGACTCGCCCCAATTCAAGCCTTCAATTTTTCCTTTTGTCTTTTTATTCCAGCCTCTTTTGGCGCCCTTCTTTTAGGTGCCAAAGATTTATCTACTTCCGGAATTTTGAGCCCAGAATATTTATTGGCATTTATAATTACTTTCTTTGTTGGTATTTTTGCCCTCGGTGTTCTTAAAAAAGTTTTAATCGGTTACAAATTTTGGATCTTTGGAATTTACACTTTTATACTAGCTATCATCACTTTTTTCATTCTTTAACGTTATAATGTCATTATATGATCAAAAAAGATTTTAAAGCCCGTGAACTCTTAAAAAAAAGTCTAGTTTTATATAAAAAAAATTTTTTAACTTTATTTATCATTGCACTTGCGCCATTATTTTTCTCTATTTTTTTATCATTAATAACTAATTCATACTCGTCATCCGTTTTAAGTTGGTTTTCTAATCTAATTGAAGGAAAAAATATTAGTTTTAATATTTTAAGTCTTTCAACATCGATTTTAATCGTTCTATTAGTTTTCATTATTAATTCCGTCATTGCTAGCTGGGGAGAATTAGCCCTGTTAAATACAGTAAAAAATCAAGAAAGAAATATCTCAGAAGTTTGTAAACAAACTTGGAAAAAAATAATTCCGTTCTGGTTGTTATCTATAATTTATTATTCAATCAGCTCACTTGGAACAATCTTATTAATAATTCCAGGGATTTTATTCATAATTTGGTTTAGTCTTTGTTTTTGGATTTTTGTTGATCAAGACATTAGAGGTTTTGATGCCTTAAAACTTAGTCGTAAATATATGAAAGGAAATGTCTCCTATTTTCTTAAAAAATGGCTTTATCTATTAATTCCATACATAATCCTTTCAATCTTTTTAGAAATTATTTTAAAAACAACCAATTCATCTGATTTTATTAGTAGTTTAATAGATAATATTTTCGCTGCTTTAATAGGACCAATTTTCACAATCTATAGTTATTTTATCTACCAAAAAATTAAATCAACTAAAATTAAAACTATCAAACACGAGAAGAATTAACATTCCCCAGTCTTTCCACCTAATCTATCAATCACCATTTTCTTTAAATTTTCCGACGCCACTTTAATAACTCTTCTTTTTTTG
The DNA here is from genome assembly GCA_041661765.1 of Candidatus Shapirobacteria bacterium. Taxonomy (GTDB): domain Bacteria; phylum Patescibacteriota; class Microgenomatia; order UBA12405; family UBA12405; genus WARW01. The sequence continues at coordinate 410,061 of JBAZTV010000001.1, forward strand.
ACTTTTTGTTTTCTATTTTGAGTCTCAACTTCAATTTTGAAAACCAATTCTTGTTCAATTTTATTTTCTATATCCATAATTATTTTTAACAGTCTCCCTTTCATCAAAGGGATAAACGGCGAAGCCGAGAGGGATTTTAATATTGTCCGCTCATATAATTTTTCCAAATTAAATATAATTCAGTTGTCGCCATAGCATCTCTGGCTACGTAATCAGCAATTTTATTAAATTCACCAGCATTATATAAAGGAGAAACATCACCTCCATGTACTCCTTTTGCTTTTGGATTTTCAATATTAAAAGCTTTACATAACATTTCCAATTGAAAACTGCGACCATTTTGTCGAATTTTATTAGCCAAATCAATTGATTTTTCTGATCCCCATTTTTTAATTTCAAATGGCATTTTTACTCGATTAATTCCCGATCTAATCATTAAATAAGGAAAATCAAAACCATCACCATTATAAGTCACAAATTGTTCATATTTTTGTGTAATACTCCAAAATTCTTCCAATAATTCTTTTTCTGTAGTAAATATTTTATAATTAAAATTAGCTTTTTCTGGCACAATTTCTTTACTCGACAAACTCAAAACAAATCCGGTTTTATTATTAATATCATACGCCCCAATAGCACAAACCATTCCAAAAATAGAATATATTGCCGTTTTTCCTTTAGCTTTTTCTTTATCTGTTTCAACTCTTTCCAAATTATTTAATAAATAATCTTGTTCAATCTCATCTAGTTCTTCAAAATTCTTCCCCAAAGTTTCAATATCAAAAACCAAGGTTGGTATAGAAGGGGAATAATCATCAACATCCTCATTTGTCACGATCTGACAGCTATCAATTATTATTCCCATCTTTCCATTATATTCTTGAGTCTTTCCATTTAATTCAATTACTTTCCCAACTTCAAAATTACATTGAGGGATATTATTATTCCAAATTTTAGCTTCAATTTTTCCATCTTTATTATTTAATTCCAAAACATAAAAATTGTCTCCGTTTTTAGTTTGTTTAATTTCTTGATTGCTCACCAAAAAATGTCTATCTCTTATTAATTCATTTGTTTCAAATTTAATTGCCATACATTAAATTATAGCTCAATAATATAATATATGTATCAAATATATACGCAAACTTGACACTAATAATAAAAATGTTACAATCTTTTTTAATATGAACCAACTCATAACCATTGGTAATGAATCTCCGAAAATAGTTAATGCTATTATTGAGATTGTTAAACAAACATCAAATAAATATGAATACGATGAAGAGCTAGACATCATCAAATTAGACCGTGTTTTACATTCACCAATGTTTTATCCAGTTGATTATGGTTTCATTCCAGAAACCCGTTCTAAAGATGGAGATCACTTAGATGTCATGGTTTTAACAAATTCTCCTGTTTTTACTGGCTGTCTTCTAGAAGTTCGTCCAGTCGGAGTTTTGATTATGTCTGATGAGGCGGGTGAAGATGAAAAAATATTAGCTGTTCCTTTGAAAAATCCCACATACAATGAAATTAAAAAATTATCAGATGTACCAGAACACTCCTTGAAAGAATTGGTTCACTTTTTTACTGAATATAAAAGATTAGAAAGTAATAAAAACGTTACCATTAAGGGTTGGCTTGGGCAAAAAGAAGCCTACGACATTATCAGAGAATCTGCTAAAGCTTACGAAGACGAACAAAAACAAAAAGAGATTGAAATGACCAAATCTTCTCCAAAAGGTTAAACATTTTGTTCCTCACAAACCAACTCAGTTTGTAATTTTCTATAATCAATTATTGTTAAGATTCCTGTTGCTAGGTCAAAAAACATCAACATTAAATATAATGGTTCCCATCCGCTGAAAAATTTAAATAACAATAATATTACCAAAGTAAACCATGTATATATTGCCAAAGGATATGCCCATAATTTTCTCTTTAAAAGCATAATTGACAAGAAAGTTTTTATTAATCCATGAACCAATAAATAAACCATTCCAAAATTAATTCCTGGGCTTATATTTTGTGTTATTTCTACTAATTTATTGGCCAAAAAATCATTTGGATCTTGAGTCAATTCATGTTCAGTTATTTTTAAAATAAATTGCACTAACTTATCTGTCTTGGCTGAATATACCAACAAAGCCCCACCCAGTATTTCAAATACTCCTTCCAAACCTTTAAAAAAAACGATGATTTCAAACAATTTACCTAAAATTTCTTCTTTTTTTATTTTTTTCATCTTTGTCACTACCGAACCTCTTACTGCTATTGTAAGAAAATAGCAGTCTAATTACTATTAATAGCTTGAAGAGAACAATATCCCTGTCAAATTAACCGCGAGAGTTTGTTCATTAAAATGTAATCCAATCTCCGTTAATTTAACTCCCCTCGGTTCAAGTTGGGAAGCCAACACTGAACCTAAAGATTGATTTGGGTCTTTTAGTGTTTCTCTGGCTTTCCCTTCAATATTAACTGCTTTCAAAGCTAATTTTGCCGCAAAATCCGCTTCTTGTTGTATATATAATTCATCAAGTTTTATGCGGTTTAGTTCAGTGCTATTACCTAAAATTAAATTGACATTAATTGTCGCTTGAATAGGTTTTTCTACTTTTACATTACCATTTACTATACCCTTAGCCTCTTCGATTTTTACATTCATAACGGGAACCGATGCTTTTATAACTTCTTGACCCTGTACTAAATCAACTATTACACCAGACATAATACTAGACAATTCCTGGGCTGTAATTTCCCGCTGATATCCGCCTGTTTCTTTTATTGCTTGTGCTGCCTCATCAAAAAGGGGCATTTCAATAATTATTTTATGTCTTTCCAACATATTTACATTTTATGTAGATCTTATAATTTCATCCAATAAAAATTAAGAGTGACTTAAAAAAATGTCGGGGATACAGGATTCGAACCTGCAACCTCATGCACCCCATGCATGCACGCTAGCCAATTGCGCCAATCCCCGTTCTGCAAAGCAATATTATTTTATCAAATTTTTAATTAATTAAATCTACTTTGGGTTTTATTCGGTTTTGCTTATTGACTTGATACATTTCTTTTTGATATCACTATTATTGTAAAGTTAATTTTATTAATAAAAACAAAATGTACAAAAAGAAAGCAAAAAAAGAAGTTCAAAAAGGTTCTCCAGTTGGTGGTAATCAAAGCCAAAAAAATGAAGCTATTCGTATTGCCATGGAACAAATAACTAAGGCTTATGGTGATGGTGCTATTATGAAAATGGGCGAAAAACAGGCAGATATGTCTATTGAGGTTGTTCCAACCGGCTGTCTTCCTTTAGATATTGCTCTTGGTGTTGGTGGTCTACCTCGTGGTCGGGTTACGGAAATTTTTGGACCGGAAGCTTCTGGAAAAACCACTCTTTGTCTTCATGTTATTGCTGAAGCTCAAAAAATAGGGGGCACTGCCGCTTTTATCGATGTTGAACATGCCCTCGATCCCAGTCGTGCTGCTGCTATCGGTGTCAATCTCGACAGTCTTTTAATTTCTCAGCCAGACAATGGTGAACAGGCCCTTGAAATTGTTGAAACTCTTGTCCGCTCCAACGCTGTTGATGTTGTTGTTCTCGATTCAGTTGCCGCCCTTGTTCCAAGAGCCGAAATTGAAGGCGAAATGGGAGACTCAATGATGGGTGTTCAAGCTCGTCTAATGTCTCAAGCCCTTCGAAAACTAACTGGTGCCATTTCTAAATCAAAAACCATTGTCATTTTTACCAATCAAATTCGCCAAAAGATCGGTGTTATGTTTGGCAACCCAGAAACCACTCCTGGCGGTTTAGCTCTCAAATTTTATGCCTCAGTTAGAATTGATCTTCGCAAAATTGCTAACATTAAAACTGCCTCCGGTGAATCAATCGGTTCCCAACATCGTGCTCGAATCATTAAAAACAAAGTTGCTCCGCCATTCAGAGAAGCTGAATTCGACATCATGAACACTGAAGGTATTTCTATTTTTGGTAGTTTAGTCGATTTAGCTGTTCAACACGGACTAATCACTAAAGCTGGTGCCTTCTTTAAAGTTGATGGTCAAAACATTCAAGGCCGTGAAGGTACAAAAAAACATCTTAAGGAAAATCCAAAATTAACTAAAGAGCTTAAAGATCAAATTTGGAAAAAAGTTAAAGAAAATACCCAATCAGTTAAACTTGAGCGTCCTACAGACGCCCCAGTCGAAGAATAATGCAAATCATCAGTATTAAAGTCAGTCGAATTCCCAACCGAGTTTGGTTGACTTTTTCTGATCATTCTTTCATTCCGTTTTTTATCGACGATGTCGTCAAATTATCTTTATTAAAAAATCAGGAAATTAATGAATCAAAATTAGAATTAATTACAAAAACCGCTTTACAGTTTGTTGGTCGCGAATACGCTCTTCGTCAAATTGCCATTTCTCCCAAAACAGAAAAAATTATCAATCAAAAACTTAAATTATTTTTCCAAAAAACAGTTTTCAAATACAAAATAAACACTAATAATTTAAACCTGAGTGACATTAATCAACAAATAGTCAAATATTTAAAAGATAAAAAACTTTTAAATGACCAGGATTTTATTAATTATTTCATCAAAAGAAATCATAAAAAATCCCGCCAGCAGATAATTTATTCTCTTCAGCAATTTGGTGTCGATTCAAGTTTTTTATCTTCAATTAACTTCATCCAAGAAAATGATATTAATAAAATAAAAAATTTATTAAATAAAAAAAATATCGACAAATCAAAATTAACCGATTTTAACGAAAAAAATAAAATTAAAGCTTCTTTATATCGTCGTGGTTTCAATATTTCAGATATAAATACTGCATTTGACGATTGGCTTAATTTTAGATAAAATACAACAATTAGTTTTTAAATTATTATAATTTTAACTTTTTATTCTAAAGCACCCAAATATGTTACTCAAATTAGTCAAAAAATCGACTCGTTGTTAACTTAAGCCATTTTTCCGTGGTGTGTTTTGCTGTAAAAAGTATCTGGAGGTCATATGTTAGATGTATTTTTATCGAGAGTTAAGGGTTTGTTTTCTACCCCCAAGTCTGGAGATGTTAAAGTTTCCAAAACACCTATTATTAAAAAAGAAATCAAAAAAGAAGTTATAAAAAAGGAAGAAGAAAAAGATAACAATCGGGTAGTTTTTTCTCCAACCAAGACAGAAGCATCAGCTCCTATTGTAAGTCCGGTTATTAATACAGCCCAAATTGATGCCGCTTTGCAGAATGCCAAAAAAATTGAAACCGAAGCTAAGGCAAAAGAAGCTGAAGTTTTTCAAAGATTATCATCTCTTGATGAAAAAGAGAGATATTTAATTCAAAAAGAAAGATCCCTCGACGCTCAAACTGTCGAAATTAAAACCAAATTGGCCAGCATCGACGATGTCTATCGTAAACAGATGGATAAATTAGAAACTATTTCTGGTCTCGATGTTGAAAAAGCTAAAAAATTAGTAATGAGCAGTACTGAAAAGAGAATGTCTACTTGGGTAGCTAAAAAAATCGAAGAAGCTCGCGACGAAATTAAACAAAAAGAAGAAGAAATTACCAAAGAGGTGATTATTGATAATATCCGTCATGGTCTTACTGATTATGTTGCCGAATATACAGTTTCCACCATTTCTCTTCCTGATGAAAAAATTAAAGGAAAAATTATTGGTCGCGAAGGTCGTAACATCCGCGCTTTTGAAAAGGCCACTGGTGTCGAAATCGAATTAGATGAAACCAACGACATTCGTATTTCTTCTTTTGACTCTACTCGTCGTGAAATTGCCCGTCTTTCTTTGGAAAAATTAATCAAAGATGGTCGCATCCAACCACTTAAAATAGAACAAATTGTAGCTCAAACCAGAGCCGATATGGACAGAATTCTTCTAAACGAAGGTAAAAAAATCACCCAAGAAGTTGGTGTTTTCAATTTACCTATCGACTTAATTAAAGAAATCGGTAAATATAAATTCAGATTTTCTTATGGTCAAAATTTAGCTAAACACACCATTGAAGCCACTAAAATTGCCACCGCCATTGCCTATGAATTAAAAGCCAATGTTAATACCGTCCGACTAGGTGCCCTTCTTCATGATATTGGTAAAGTCATTACCGACCAAGAAGGAACACATGTTGACCTAGGTGTTGATTTATTAAGAAAATTTAGAGTTTCTGAAGATATTATTAGTTGTGTCGCTGAACATCACGAAGATAAAGAATTTTCATCAGTTGAATCAGTCATTGTTTATATTGGTGATGCTGCTTCTGGTGCAAGGCCTGGTGCTCGTTATGAAGTCCATGAAGAATATTTAAAGAGAATGAAAAACATTGAAGAAGTTGCTATGGGTTTCTCTGGTGTCACCAGTGTTGCTGCTTATCAAGCTGGTCGTGAAGTTGTTGTTATTGTCGAACCTACCCAAGTTTCTGATACAGAAGCTCAAGTCCTTAGTCAAAATATTGCCGAAAAACTCGAAGAAGAAGCAAAGTGGGCTGGTCAAATAAAAGTCACCGTTATTAGAGAAGTTAGAACTAGTAGTATTATTGTGGGCAATAAAATCAACAAAAATGCGGTAAAAAACGAATAACTTCTATTGCAAATTATTAATAATAATTTAAAATTAAGAGGAATTATTAATTATTAAAAAAATAAATGACCAAAAAAGATTTAATCGAATCAGTCTCTCAAAAAGCTAAGCTTAGTAAAAAAGCTGCCAAGCAAGCAGTTGAAAGTTTTCTTTCTGAAATAATGAAAGGATTAGCAAATGGTGAAACAGTCAAACTTTCTGGATTTGGAACTTTCAAAACCAAAATGTTTAAAGCAAAAACCATTAAAGCTATTGGAACCAAAGAATCCAAAAAAATAGTTGCCCGCCGAATGCCTCGATACATTCCCGGAACCAAGATCAAAAAAATGGTCAAATAATTTCTCTTTTGAAATTTTTAAAATCCCCTCGAATTTCGGGGGGATTTTTGTTTGATACAATGCATTATGCGAAATTTAGATTTAAAAGAAATTGAAAATAAGATTATTCAAGGAATTAGAAGTTATGTCGGCACTAAAAATGTCTTTATTGGAATTTCTGGTGGAGTTGATTCTGCCGTTACGGCCTTTTTATGTGTCAAAGCCTTGGGTCGCAAAAGAGTTTTTGGTGTTCTAATGCCATATGGTCGACAAAAAGATATCAGTGATTCTATTGCGGTAGTTAATCAATTAAATATTAAATATTTTCAAAAAGATATTAAATCAATCGTTGATCAATATAAAATTGCTGACAATAAATTTACTATTGCCAATATTATGGCTCGAGTGCGTATGACCATCCTTTATGCCTATACCAATAATAAAAATGGTTTAGTTGTGGGCACTACTAATAAGTCTGAAATGGCCGTTGGTTATTTTACAAAATTTGGCGACGGTGGTTGTGATTTCGAACCAATTGCCAATCTTTATAAAACAGAAATTTTTAAAATAGCCAAATTGTTAAATGTTCCTAAAAATATTATTACCAAAGAACCAACTGCTGGTCTTTGGGATAACCAAACCGACGAAAAAGAACTTGGTTTTACTTATGTTGATTTAGATAATTTTTTACAAGGTGTACACGTAAATTCTGAAGTTGAATCAAAAATAAAAGAATTAATTGAAATATCAGAACACAAGCGTTGTTTACCGCCCACAGTTTTAATTGATTAAATGAAAACAGAATGTGAATTTGGTCTAGTTATCGGTCGTTTTCAACCACCATGTATTCATCACCTTCAATTTTTAGACGAGGTTATTAATTCTGGTATTAAAAAATTATTAATTGGAGTTGGTGAATCGAAAGTTTTAGATTCTTTTAATTTTTTAACTGGAGATGAGGTTAAATCACTTTTAATTTCCAACTTAGACAAATTAAATTTTCCCTATGAAATTATAATTATTCCCGATATTAATAATCCTCCCAAATACGCCGATCATGTCAAAAAATATTTTTCTCAAATCAATGAAAATAATACCTGTTTATTTACAGAAAATACCTACACATCCGATTGTTTTATAAATTATAGACATCATTTTAAAGTTATTAAACCAACTATTTTACCCACCCGCGCCACCGAAATCAGACAAATGATTATTAATAACAATTCCGCTTGGCAAAAACTAGTTCCTAAAAACGTTATCGAATTTATTAAAAATAAAAAATAAATCTTATTTATTGATAAAATACACTCATGAAATTATCAATCGGCATCGTCGGTCTCCCAAACGTTGGCAAATCAACTCTTTTTAATGCATTACTCGGCAAGCAAGTTGCTGATGCCAGCAATTATCCTTTTTGCACCATCGATCCAAATGTTGGTGTAGTCGAAGTCCCCGACGAAAAATTACCCGTTCTTGCAGAAATTGTTAAAACCAATAAAATTGTTCCCGCCATTGTCGAATTTGTCGACATTGCCGGCTTGGTCAAAGGTGCCTCGCAAGGTGAAGGTCTCGGTAATAAATTCCTTACCAATATTCGTGACTGTGATGCTATCTGCCATGTCGTTCGTGCCTTTTCCGATACAAACATTATTAAAGAGGGTTCCGTTGATCCACAAGGCGATTTTGAAGTCATTTGTGCCGAACTAATTATTAAAGATTTAGAAACCATTGATAAATATATTGGCGTCAGTAAAAATAATTTAAAGGAAAGTAAAACTAAAAAATTTACCATAGCTGAAAAATTAAAATCAGAGTTAGAAAAGGGGATTTTAACCGTCAACTTAAATTTGAATGATGAAGAAAGAGAATTAGTCAAAGAATTTTTCTTACTAACCGCCAAACCATATTTTATTGTCGCCAATGTTGATGAAGACACTTATCAAAATATTAAAGATTGGAAAATAAATTTAGATAATTTTGAAACAGTCGTTCCTGTTTGTGCAAAAGTAGAATTTGATTTAACCGAATTAAGTCCAATCGAAAAAAGAGATTATTTAAGAGAATTAGGTGTTCAACAATCTGGGCTCGAGCGAGTCATTCAAAAAGCCTATAACACTCTCGGTCTTCAATCTTATTACACTGCCGGTGTCAAAGAGGCGAGAGCTTGGACTATTTACAAAGGAAGCACCGCTCCCAAAGCCGCTGCCGCCATTCACACCGATTTTGAAAAAGGTTTTATTATGGCCGAAGTTGTTTCTTATCAGGATTTTGTCCAATATAAAGGCTTATTAGGTGCCAAAGAAGCTGGCAAACTTCGTCATGAAGGTCGTGAATACACCATGCGCCCCGACGATGTAGTTGAATTTAGAATAAACGCCTAAAATGTATTAATTATCACAATATGATTTAAAATCATTATGTGAAGTTTGAAAAATTTCCATTTAAATTAGAAAAACAGTTTCGATTAAGAAATTGGGATTACTCATCGTCTGGTTTCTATTTTGTCACGATTTGTACCAAAGATCGGTTAAAAATTTTAGGTTCTGTTGTTGTAGGAACGGACCTTTGTGTCCGTTCCTCTGAAAATAATAATGTCCGTTCATTAAAAAATAATTTAAATAACGAAACCAATTCCTCTGAAAATATCAACAATAATCATTCATTTAACAACAACATTTGTTCATCAGAAAATAATTTAATCTGTTCCTTCAAAAATAATTTAAATATTCACCAAGAAATTAAACTAAACATTTATAAAAACATTAATCAAAATATCAGTCGAAATATTCATCAAAACAATAATATTAATTTATCCGATTTTGGAAAATCATGCCATCGTATTTGGTCAAATATTCCCAAAAAATTTAAAAATGTAATTTTAGATGATTTTATTATCATGCCTGATCATATTCATGGAATTATTTGTATTAAAAATGATTATCAGGAACGGACACAAAGGTCCGTTCCTACAGAGTTTGGAAATGTTGGTTTATTGGGTCAAATAATTAGATGGTTTAAAACCATATCCACGAATGAATATGTAAATGGTGTTAAAAAATATAATTGGCCAAAATTTAATAAACAAATTTGGCAATCTCGTTTCAATGATCGTATTATTCGGTCAGAAAAAGAATTTTATATCAAGAAAATATATATTAAAAATAATCCTAAAAATTGGGGTAAAGACAAAGAGAATGTATAATAAACCATTATGAAAAAAATCATCATCATTTCTGGTCCAACCGCCACCGGTAAAACCGATTTAGCGTCGAAATTGGCAAAAAAATATAACGGAGAATTAGTTTCTACTGATTCTTGCCAAATTTATAAAGGTCTCGACATTGGTACCGGTAAAGATCAGCCATGCGAAACTCCAATTCATTTGATTGATTTAATTAATCCTGATCAAAAATTTTCTGTTGCTCAATTTCAACAAGCCGGACTAGAGATTATCAACAAACTTCATTCCCAAAATAAATTACCAATTTTAGTTGGCTGTAGTGGTTTTTATTTAGATTCGTTAATTAATTCAAGATATGACACTTTTTCCATTAAACCAAATAAAATTTGGAGGATTATTTCCAAAAAATTACCAGTCAAAACATTACAAAAGATTTATAAATTTTTAGATTCTCAAAATTTTTCCAAATTAAACAATTCCGATATTAACAATCATTATCGTTTAACCCGCAAAATCGAAATCAAATTATTTGTAGGGGCGGACCCTCGTGTCCGCCCTCAAAAAGCAGAGGGTTTCGACATCCTCCATATCTCTCTCATCGCTCCTCTCGATCTTCTTTACGGTCGCATCGATCAACGAGTCCAAAAAAGAATAGATATGGGATTCTTAGATGAAATAAAAAATTTATTGAAAAAATATTCTTGGAAAGATCCCGGTCTTCAAATCGGAGCTTACCAATGCTTAAAACCATATTTTGAAAAACAAAATGTAGAGACGCCATGCGTGGCGTCTCTACTAAACACCTGTCTTCAAAAATGGAAATACGCCGAACACAGCGACGCTCGTCGCCAAAGCACTTATTTAAAATCAAGATATAAAGAAAAGGCTCAATTTTTTGACATTACTTCCTCAAATTTTAAAAATAAAATTTTTAAAATAATTTCCAAATGGTACAATGAATCATGAAAGTTAGAAAAATAGAAATTTCTCCCAAAACCATTGTTTTTACAGTCTTTTTTTTATTGGCCTTGGTTTTCTTTTGGCAAATAAGAAGTATCCTCATTATGGTCTTTATCAGTTTTGTTTTAATGCATGCCCTTGATCCATTAGTTAATCGTCTCGAGAGAATAAAACTTCCTAGACTAATCGCTATTTTAATTGTCTACTTTTTAGTCTTTGGTGTTATTTCTTTTAGTATTGCCGGTATAATTCCAATTTTAATTGAACAAACAACTGGATTGATCAATAGTTTGCCCAAAATTACTCAAAATATAAAAATTTTTAATGAAAATAGTTTTTTCAATGAAAACAATATTGATCTAACTTCTCAATTTAAAATTATTGAAACCATCCCTTCAAGTCTCACCCAAATAGTTTTTTCAATTGTTTCCAATGTTTTTTCTGCCCTAATCATTTTAGTAATTACTTTTTATCTCCTTTTGGAAAAGAAAAATTTTCCAAAATATGGTGATAATTTTTTTGGGGAAAAAGGTAAAACAAAATTTTTAAAAATAATGGATAATTTAGAAACAAGTCTTGGCAGTTGGGTTAGTGCTGAGCTTCTTTTAATGAGCATCATTGGTATTATTTCGTATCTTGGTTACCTAACCCTAGGATTAAAATATGCCGTTCCATTGGCTATTATTGCAGGTCTATTAGAAGCTGTTCCAAATATCGGTCCAATTATTGCCACTGTTCTTGCTGGTTTAGTTGGATTAACTGTTTCACCACTAATTGCTCTTTTCACTGTCATTTTTGGGATTTTAGTTCAACAATTAGAAAACACTTTTATAGTTCCCAAAATTATGAGAAAAACAGTTGGCTTGAACCCATTGGTGACTATTATTTTAATTGCGTCAGGCGGTCAAATCGCTGGAATGGGTGGTGCATTATTAGCCATACCACTTTTCTTAACTGCCCAGGCTATAGTAAGAGGATTATCAAAAGATTAAAAATAAAAAAAATCCTAAAGACATTGATAAGCCGGATTTTGTTTAGAGGCCATCAATCTATTCTCTCTACCTGAAACTCTCAAAAGCTAGATATTAACGTTTCATCTTGAGATTTCCACCAGAAGGATGCTCGTTTCATATTTCTCGTCTCTGTAGCATTGCCCCTCGATCACTCGAGACTCTATTTTTTTAAGTTCTGCGCTTTTTGTGGTCCGGACTTTCCTCTCCGATTAATCGGAGTAAAGCCTCTCAATCTCTTTAGGATTATTAATTATAGCCGTAAATTTCTCAAAAAACAAATACCCCCTCCGATTCCGGAGAGGGTAATAATTCGAATCTGTATCTTATTTATTTTAATAAAGCTGCGTCAGCGGCTGATAAGATTTTAAACATTTTGGTTCCAGTTTCAGGATCCATAGTTTGAGCTGCTGGTCGACCGTTTTTCAACATAACTTTTTCAACCTTACTTACATCGATCTCAACAGATTTACGTGATTTTACATTATAAAATTTAATTGTTGGCATTAATCTTCACCTCCCTTAAAAATAATAATTTTTAATAACCATATTTAAGATAATAAATTACTATTATCGTCGCGATCAAAATCAAACTCAACACTAAACTTCTTAATAAATCTTTTTTAATATATTTATTTTCGCTCATTTTGTATTTCTATCGCCAGTATAGCATATTGTTTTGCTACAATTAGTAATCGATGTCGTTCTTAATATATTTAATATTAACAGTCAATTTACTATGGTTAGGCTACCTAACTTACATAGTTTATATTAAAAATAATTCTAAAAATAAAGCTTTAGATTTGAGTAACTTAGATAATAACCTAAAAATAGGCATTACTAGATTTAATCCGTTCGACGATGTTGGTGGAGATCAAAGCTTTATTTTAACTATTTTAGATAAAAATAATTCTGGAGCCATCATCACCTCGCTTCATAATCGAGATATAACTCGAATTTATGCTAAGCCTATTCAAAACGGAATTGGTGAAAATATCACTTTGTCAAAGGAAGAAAAATCCGCTATAGTTAAAACTATTAAAAATTAATTTTTAAATGAATAAAAACATCGCACAAAAAATAGGATATCTAGGTGCTTTACTTTTTTTTACTGGTATTTCCTATTATTTATTTGATTATTTTATTCCAGCAGGGTCCCATAAAACTATTTCTCCTAGCGGAACTGAAATCTCTGAAACTGCATCAAAAACCGGAAGTTTTACTGGTCCAAAAACTGAAATTTGTCCTATTAATGGTCAACTTTATACCGCTGATGAAAAAGCTATTTGGTCAACCAGAAGACCGCTTTTGGTTATGATCGAAAATCATGAAGATTCTCGCCCGCAATCAGGTCTTCAATCAGCCGATATTGTTTATGAAACTGTGGCCGAAGGTGGTATTACCCGATTTATGGGCGTTTTTTATTGCGGCATTGTCGGTGGCACTAATGGTAAATATGATGTTGGTCCGGTTCGTTCTGCTCGAACTTATTTTCTCGATATTGCTTCAGAATATGCCGACTATCCTCTTTATGCCCATGTTGGTGGTGCTAATTGTAGTGGTGGTGAATCAGCCAGTAAAGTTGCTACTAATTGCAGTACTGACAAAAGAGCTCAAGCATTAGAACAAATTTCTCAATATGGCTGGAACAGTGAAGGAACTGCTGGTGATCTCAATCAATTTTCTCTTTCTTACAAAACTTGTCGTCGTGAACCAGATCGAACTGGACAGGAAAGGGCCACAGAACACACCATGTATTGTTCAACTACTGAACTTTGGAATATTGCCACCAATCGTGGTTTAACTAACATGACAGCAGTTAAAAATAGTTCTTGGGACAAGTCTTACCGTCCTTGGACTTTTACCCAAAAAGATCAATCCAGTGGTGCTGCTTCAACTTTTTCCTTTGATTTCTGGTCTGGTTATAAAGCCTATTCTGTTTCCTGGAAATATGACCCAACTAATAATAATTATATCCGAAGTAATGGCGGTAGTGAATTAAAAGACTTCAATACTCAATCAACTATTACTGCCAAAAATGTAGTTGTTCAATATACCAAAGAAACTAGGTCTATTGATGAACATGGACATCTTCTTTACGAAATGATCGGCACTGGTAAAGGAATATTATTCCAAAATGGAACTAAAACTGAAATTGCTTGGTCAAAAGCCAACAGGCTTTCCAGAACCATCTTTAAAGATTCTACCGGTAAAGAGGTTAATTTCGTCCCCGGTAATATTTGGGTTGAAATTTTACCAATCGGCAACGAAGTCTCTTTTCTATGAAAGTTCAAACTAGCCTCAAGCAGCTGCTTGTCTCTCAAACTAGATTAAAATTAATTACAATTCTTTTTGCCAATCCAAAAGAAATTTATTATGTTCGCCAATTAGTTCGTTTGGTCGATGAAGAAATTAATTCTGTCAGACGAGAATTAGAAAATTTAAAAAAAGTTGGGATTGTCGAATCAGAGTGGCGAGGGAATCGTCTTTATTACTGGGCCAACAAACAATCACCGATTTTTTATGATCTTCTAATTTTGGCCAACAAAAATTCTGGGCTTGGTTTAAAACTTCAACACAAAAACGAAACCCTCAGTCCTATTAAATTAGTTTTATATAATTACAAATTTGCCGTTGGTGAAAAGAGAAACGAAGACGGAATTGATTTAATTATTGTCGGTGATTTATTTTCTCTCAAAGAAGTTGATCTTTTAATGAAACAAGAAGAAGAAACTCGTGGCCACGAAATTAATTATATGGTCATGGATAAAAGTGAATTTCAAATGCGAAAACAAAAAAGAGATCAATTTATTGTCGACTTTTTTTTAAGCTGTCCAATAGTTATAATTGGTAGCTCTTCAGAAATTGTCAGTATTTAAAAAAATGACTCAAATTAGAAAAGTTATAAAAACCGGAAATAGCTTAGCCTTAACTATTCCCTCCAAATCAATTAAAGACTTCAATATTAAAGAAGGGGATTTGGTTTTAATAAAAATCAACAGAAGTAAAGCCTCTATAAGTTATATTTTTTCTGGCCATCCTCGTCAACTTTCTCTTATCGGCTCTAACTAATTTATGATTAATAAAGATAAAGTTATTAGAACTTTTTGGACAATTTTAGCCTTGACTTTCATTTGTTTCATTATCAACTTTCCAAAAGAAATGCCAATTAGTTTTCATTTTGGCAGAGTAAATTTTGAACACACGTTTTATCGTCCTGATTTTAAATTTAAAATTGGAGAAAAAGAATATGGTAAAGATTTAGATCTCAAATTTGGCCTCGATCTGGCCGGTGGTGCTTCCCTTTTATTTAATATCGATACTTCTACTGTCAAAAAAGAGGATATTTCTTCGGCTCTTGAATCTTTAAAAAGCAACATTGAAAGAAGAGTTAATTTATTTGGTGTCAGTGAAACTAATGTTCAAATCGTCAAACAAGAAAACGAATATCGTCTCAAAATTGAATTACCAGGAATCGAAAATGTTTCCAGTGCTATCAAATTAATTGGCACCACTGCTCAATTAAAATTCAAAGGGGAAATTGAAATTCCACCCGAGGCCACTGCCACCGCTACCTTTAATGATGTTTTTGCAAAAGACACTGGAATTAATGGTTCCAATCTTAATAGGGCTAGTGTTCAATTAAACCCAAACACTTCCGAACCAGAGGTTTTATTGGAATTCGATGATGAAGGAGCTAAATTATTTGCCACTGCCACCGAAGAACTTTTAAATAAAAGAATAGCTATTTTACTCGACGATGAACCAATCACATATCCTCCCACCGTTAATTCTGTCATCACCGACGGCAAAGCCGTCATTAGTGGTAGTTTTGATAATAAAACTGCCAGAGAGTTGGCTGTTCAATTAAATGCCGGAGCCCTACCTTTACAAATTAATTTAATTCAACAATCTCAAATTGGTGCCACTCTCGGTAAAGATTCAATTAATAAAGGAATTTTTGCCGGTATTGTCGGTCTAATTTTAGTTTCAATTTTTATGATCGGTAATTATGGCAAACTTGGTCTCATTGCCGACATTAGTCTAATTATTTATGGATTAATTACTTTAGCCCTATATCGTCTGATTCCAATAACTTTAACTTTTCCAGGAATTGTCGGTTTTATTTTATCGATCGGTATGGCTGTTGATAGTAATATTTTAATTTTTGAAAGAATGCGTGAGGAAGTCCGTAAAGGCAAAAATTGGAACAATGCCATGGAATTGGGTTTTGGCCGAGCTTGGGATTCTATCAAAGATGCCAACGCCTGCACTATTATCACTGGTTTAATTTTACTTAATCCGTTTAATTGGCCATTTTTAAATACTTCTGGCATGGTTAGAGGTTTTGCTATTACCCTAATTTTAGGTATCGCCGTCGGTATTTTTACTGGTGTTTTTGTTACTAGAAATTTATTAAGAGTTTTAGCCAAGGAGAAAATCCAAAAATAACTATGAATATAATGAAATTTCGACCACTATTTTTAATTATTTCTTCAATTCTATTAATTTCATCACTTTTATCAATAATTTTTTGGGGTTTTAAACCATCAATTGATTTTATTGGCGGTGCAGTTTGGGAAATTAATTTACCTTCCAATCCAGATAATTCTAAAATTGAAGAAATTTTTTCCAAAAATAATATTAGTAATTTAATTATTATCAATAATAAAACTCAATATCGTTTAGAATTTCAAGATATTAGTTCTGACCAAAAAAATACTCTTGATGAAGCAATTAAAAATATAGATCAAAACTACACTGAATTAAAATTTGAATCACTTGGTCCAGTTTTAGGTAAAGAATTATTAAAGAAAACAGTTACCGCCATTATCCTTTCTGCATTCTTTCTATTTCTTTTTATCGGTCGTCGTTTTAAAGATTTTTCTTTTGGAATTTCAGCCATTCTTGCCATGTTTCACGATACTTTTATTTTAGTTGGCGCTTTTTCTATTTTAGGCCATTTTTTTGGTGCTGAATTAGATTCACTTTTTGTCACTGCTCTTTTAACTACACTTTCATCATCTGTTCACGACACCGTTGTTACGTTCAATCGTATCCGTGAATTAAAGCGTCAAAATTTTCAAATAGATTGGGTAAATCTTGCCAATCAGGGTGTCACTGAAACTTTAAGTCGATCCGTCAATAATTCCATGACTATTGTTTTTATGTTACTCTCCCTAGTTGTTATTGGTGGCTCCACCACTAAATGGTTTGCTACCGCTCTTCTAATAGGTGTAATTTGTGGCACTTACTCTTCAACTGGTGTTGCTATTCCTCTCGTTCTATTTTTCAAGAAACACACCAAAAAGAAATAAAAAAAAAGCCGCCCTATTTAAAATTTTTAATTTTCCCCAACAAAATTTCTCTTTCATTTAATTCTGGTTTTTCTTCTACTTCTTTAAAAATCATTTCCAAAACTTCACCAACTTTTCGACTCGGTTTAATTTCCAAAATTTCCATCACATCCTTTCCATCAATTTTTAAATCTTTAATTGAAAATGGTTGTTTTTGCACTTCCACAACTCTTTGTTTAAATAATTCCCATCGCCAACTGCTTTCTTTAGCTCCGCTTCCCAGCCTGTCACCTCTTCTCAATTCAATCATTTCATCAATATAATTAGTTGTCACATTTTTAATAAATCTTCTCACTGCCTTATCAGTTTGGGTTGATATAACAGAAAACATATGCCATCTAACCAATTTAAATAGTTGCTCTAATTCTTTATTTGACAACTTTAGTCTCTTGCCAATATTTACAGCCATTCTCGATCCAATTATTTCGTGATTATGGAAAGTTCTTTCTTCTCCTTCTCCAATCATCGATTTTGGTTTTCCCACATCATGCAGTAGTGCCGCTAGTTTTGTGATTGGATTATCACTTAAACAATTATCTAGAGTTTTTAAATTATGAGTCCACACATCGTCAATATGATGCCCTTTTTGCACCATTCCATATCCGTCCAACAACTCTGGAATTATTTCATTTAACAGTCCAGAATTTTTTAATAAAATTATTCCATTACTTGGTGCTGGAGAAAGTAATATTTTAAATAGTTCATCTCTAATTCTTTCACCGGCTATTTTTTGAATCAAATTAGCATTTTTTTGAATCGATTCAAAAGTTTTTTCCTCAATCAAAAATCCAATTTGTGCGGCAATTCTAATTGCTCTCATCATCCTCAACGCATCTTCACCAAATCTTTCATCTGGATTTCCAACTGTCCTAATTAATCTATTCTCAAGATCCTTTTGTCCATTATACAAATCAATTACTTTTTTATTTGCATCCATTACCATCGCATTAATTGTAAAATCCCTTCTCTGTAAATCTTCTTCTAATGTTTCCCCCCATTTAATTTCATCTGGGTGTCTGGCATCAGAATAGCCCCTTTCAGTTCTAAAAGTTGTAACTTCAAAAATATCATCGCCGTCAACTACACTAATAGTTCCAAATTTATTATTATAAAAGCTATTTTTAGGAAAAATTTTTTGCATTTCTTCAGGCTTCAAATTAGAAGTAAAATCCCAATCCTTCACCGATCTTTTTAAAAGAAGATCACGAACAGCTCCGCCAACAATATAAATCTCAGCACCATTTTCTTTAAATTTCTTAATTAGTTTTTCTACCTTTACGGGAATCATAAAATCATTCATTTATGTTTATATTTTACCTTATTTTTAAAATTGATTTTTATCTACAATTATCCTAGAATACTATGGTTCTAAAAAATCAAAGGTAAAGCCCTTGTCGTTTTTTTTGTTCCTTCACAATTAATTAGTCTTAAAAATTAAAGAAAGGTGAGTGTGGTATTAATGACTAACCCAGACAATAAATTTGAAGATGTACTTAATCAAATTAAAGAGATCCAGAAAAAATGTTGTCTTGAAACCGATGAAACTAAAAGAGCTACTCTTAAAGGAAATTTGTTTACTGTTTTTTTAAAGGCGATAGAAGCAATTCAAACTTTAGCCGAGGCTGAAGAGCTTCTCAAACTCGCCCCTTCGCCTGATGGACACATAGCCAAGACTATCAGAAGAATTCAGAATAATATTGAGCTCGTCTCAACCTCTAATTAATTTTATAAGACCAAAACAAACACCGCAGTCATTACACATATGTGTAAAAATCTGCGGTATTTTTTTTACCATTTACACTATGTATCTAATTTCAAAAAAATAAAAAAGTGTACAATTTAATATCTTTATGTTTCCCGAAATCGTTTTAAAAAATAAAAAAATAATAAATAATTCTTTTACAGAATCAGATTTTCTAAATCTTTTGTTAAAAAATCGCCAAATCAAAGAAATAGATTACAATAATTTCTTTAAGCCTTGTTTTCCCGCCGATTCAGATTTTAATATCAATCAAAAAGAATTAAAAAAAGCCATAAATAGAGTAAATTTAGCCATTAAAAATAATGAAAATATTTTAATTTATGGTGATTACGATGTTGACGGTATCACTGCTACTGCCATTCTTTGGCAGGTTCTACATCAACTTGGTGCCAATGTTTTACCTTTTATTCCCGATCGAGAAACTGATGGTTATGGCATAAAATCAAAATCTTTTTTCGAATTTGAAAAACAAAAGAATATTCATTTTGATCTTTTAATCACTGTCGATAATGGTATTGTTGCGAATACTGAACTCGAGAAAATTGCTAAAAAACACACAGACATTATCATTACTGATCATCATTTACCAACAGAAGAGTTACCTAAAGTTTCAGCCATAATTCATTCAACTGATTTTTCTGGCTCAGCTATCTCTTGGTTCTTTGCCAATCAATTTAACAAAACTGCCGATATCGGTTTAGCTGCTGCTGGTACTGTGGCCGATTGTCTTCCTTTAATTGGTGTTAATCGAAGCATCGTTATTCACGGTTTAAAATCCTTACAATCAAATCCAAATCCTGGTATTCAAAAATTAATTGAAGTCAGTGATATCAAACAAGATTCTATTTCTGCCTATGATTTGGGTTTTGTAATTGGCCCGCGAATCAACGCCGTCGGTCGTCTTTCAAACCCAACCGATGCTCTCAGACTTTTGTGTAGCCAAAATTCAATTCAGGCCACTAAATTTGCTCAAAATTTAGACAAATTTAACAAAGACCGCCAGGACATTCAAAAAGAAAATTTAAAAATCGCCGAAAACATTATCTGTAGAGACGACCAATCTGGGCGTCTCAATCAAAACCCAAAAAGCACCTCAAATAAAAATAAGTTAATTTTCATTGCCCATAAAGAATTCTTACCTGGAATTATTGGTCTAATTGCTGGTCGTTTAACCGAAAAATATTATTTACCATCAATCATTATCAGTGTCGGTGATGAATATTCCAAAGGTTCTTGTCGATCAATTAAAGAATTAAATATTGTCAATGCTTTGAGATTATCTGTAGAGACGCACCATAGTGCGTCTCTACAGCAAAAAAAATCTTCGCCACTATTATTAGAATTAGGTGGCCATGCCGGCGCCGCCGGTTTTACCATTCTCACTAAAAATATCGCTAAATTTCAGACCAAAATTACTAAATTAATAAATAACCAACTTGAAGACACTGATTTAAAACCGTCAATTATTGTTGAATCAGAAATGAAATTGTCTGCAGTTAATATTAAAAATTGCCGATTAATCGGAAAATTTGAACCATTTGGCATCGACAATCCTAAGCCTTTATTTTTATTTAAAAATCTTCGCATTATCCAAAAAAGAGTTCTCGGTTCCACCGGTGATCATTTAAAATTAAAACTCGACGATCCCAATACTAATAAACTAGAAAATATTCCTGCCGACGCCATCGCTTTTAAAAAAGGAGAGTTAGACGGTCAATTTAAAACCGGCGATTTGATAAATATCATTGCTTCCCTTGATTTAAATGTTTGGAACGGTCAAACATCTCCACAGCTTATCGTCAAAGAAATCTTTCCTGTTTGAAAACTATATCTTCTGAAGTAAAATACAAACATGGAAAGAATACTTGCAAACGAATGTCTTCAAAAAATCGGAGAAAAAGTTTTACTTCAAGGTTGGGTCAATAATATCCGCGATCATGGCCAATTAATTTTTATCGATTTTAGAGATTGGAGTGGCACTGTTCAAATTGTTGTTAATGTAAAAAATAATTCCGAAATTCACAAACTAGCTTCCACATTAGGAATGGAATGGGTTATTGAAGTTGAAGGTCAAATTACAAATCGCGATTCAAAAGCCGTCAACAAAAAAATACCAAGTGGTTCCATTGAAATCACTTGCGAAAAATTAACTGTTTTAAACAAAAGTGAAGTTTCTCCTTTTCCTCTCGACACCGACGGCACCGAACTCGATGAATCTTTACGTTTAAAATATCGATATCTCGATTTACGCCGTCCTCGTCTTTCCAAAATTATTCAAGATAAACATAAATATATTTTAGCCGTTCGCAATTGGATGGATAAAAATAATTTTATCGAAATCATTACTCCGCTTTTAACCACAACTTCTCCCGAGGGTGCCAGAGATTTTTTAGTTCCATCTCGCATTCATAAAGGCAAGTTCTTTGTTCTCCCTCAAGCTCCTCAACAATTCAAACAATTATTAATGGTTTCCGGTGTCGATAAATATTTTCAAATCGCTCCCTGTTTTCGCGACGAAGATCCTCGTGCTGATCGTCATGCTGGTGCTTTTTATCAAATCGACATGGAAATGAGTTTTCCCACCATCGATAAAATTTTTGCCGCTGCTGAAAATTTAATTAAAGAAACTTATCAGACCATTGCCTCTCAAAAAACCATCGCTAAATTTCCTTTTCCTCGAATTCCTTTTAAAGAGGCAATGGGTAAATATGGTAGCGACAAACCAGACACTCGTTTTGATTTGGAACTGCAAGACATTACTGAAATTGTAAAAGGTAAAAGTGATTTTAATGTTTTTAATAATGCCGAAATTGTTAAATGTATTGTCGCTCCAAAATGTGGTGATTTTAGTAAAACCCAAATTGATAAATTAGAAACTTTAGCCAAAGAAAAAGGTGCCAAAGGTTTAGCCTACACCAAAGTCATCGATGGAAAATTAGACACTGGTGTAGCTCGATTTTTTGATGAAAAATTACAACAGGAAATCATCAAATCAGTTTCCGCCAATGTTGGCGATTTAATTCTTTTTGTTGCCGATAAGACAATTACTACCAACAAAGTTTTAGGTCAAATTCGCCTTAATTTAGGTGATATTTTAAATCTTCGCGATCCAAATATTTTATACTTCAATTGGATTACAGATTTTCCTTTTTACGAAATTAACGACGAAGGTAAATTAGATTTTGGACACAACCCTTTTTCCATGCCACAAGGTGGCATAGAATCTCTAAAAAATAAAGATCCGTTAAATATTGAGTCTTATCAATATGATCTAACTTTAAATGGTTTTGAATTAGCTTCTGGTTCAATTCGCAATCATGAGCCAGAAACCATGGTCAAAGCTTTCGAAATCGCTGGCTATAATCGAGATGAAGTTATTAAAAAATTTGGCGGTCTATATAATGCCTTTCATTATGGCGCTCCACCACATGGTGGTTGGGCCATTGGTCTTGATCGTCTCTTAATGCTACTTTTAGACGAATCAAATATTCGTGATATTTATGCTTTTCCTTTAAATTCTAACGGAGTCGATCTTTTAATGAATGCCCCAAGTGAAATTGATCAGCACCAGCTCGACGATGTTGGTTTAATATTAAAACCAGAAATCAAAGCAGATCAAAAAAATGAAAAAACCGATTCTAAAACGTAAACAGTTTGAAATCATAATTATTTTTTTAATCGCCTTTTTAAATTTATTTTGGCTACCGACCTTTAATTTTTGGAACATTTATCCCAAAAATTTATCCTTTTCCAAAAACAGTGATTTGATTCAATATCAACATCCAGCCAAAATTTATTCAAAACTTTCAATTGAACCACAATTGAACTCCACCCATTATATTCTTATCGATACTACTACTAATACAATAATTTTATCCAAGAATCGAGATGAAAAAATTTATCCAGCTTCCACTACTAAATTAGTAACTGCACTTACCGCTCTAAATATTTATCCATTAGATGAAGAATTAACCATAAATCAAGAATATAAAGAAGGTCAAGTTATGGGTTTAAAGTTGGGAGAAAAAATTACTATCAGGTCTTTAGTAACTGCTCTTTTAGTTTATTCTGCTAATGATGCTGCTTTTACTTTAGCGAATCATCACCAAAAAGGAGAGTCAGGTTTTGTCGACGAAATGAATTTACTTGTTCAAAAATATAATTTAAAAAATACTCATTTTACTAATTATGACGGTATTCATAATGAAAATCATTATTCCACTGCCTATGATCTTTCTCAAATTGCTCGATTGGCTATTAAAAATATAGTGATAACTCAAACCGTTAAACAAAAAAATGTCACTATCGAAGATGTTAATAAAACCATTAAACATGAATTATTATCCACAGATGAACTTCTTGGTGTAGTGCCGGAAATTGAGGGACTTAAAACCGGTTTTACAGAAGAAGCCGGTGGCTGTTTTATTGGTCTTATTAATTTAAATGGACATTATTTAATTAGTGTTGTAACCCAAAGTGATGACCGTTTCGGTGACACCAAAAAATTAATTAATTGGGCAAAAAATAATGTCTTTTGGCAACCTTACCAACCATAATTGATTTCTACCGTAAATTTGGTAATATTCATCAACTGATTATTTTTCGCACTTTTATTTAGAAAGGAAGAGGATGTATATGGCCGATTTATCAATTTGTCCTGAAGCTAAAAGAGTTAATGGTGATATCGCTTGCAAGGTAAACATATCGAAAATTTGTTACTACCTAATATACTCCCAAATTTCTAATACTCATGAGATTTCATATCTCGCCAACATCTGTTACCTCAATCCCAAAAGTCTTTTTAATAAGAGCCCATAAAAATCAATCACCTCGGAGAGGAAAATTTAATTTATTATTTTTTTCTCTCCATCTCTATTTCGAAATATATTTATCTGTCACTGCCGACACATAAGCCACGAAATTATTATCACCTTTAAAAACATAAATCGGTTGCAAATATTGAGTCAATGTCACTGGTTCATAATAAGCTAATTCCATACTCTTAATTGTCACGACTTCTGAACTGACATCAGACGCTGGCCAATAATTTCCCGATTTCAATTCAGCAATTGCTTCATTGGCAGTTTTAATTGGGTAGGTAGAATACGATTCTCTATCAATATTGGCATATTTAAAATTAGCTTCAATTATTTTTTTCTCACTTTCAGCAGATCCAGAAACTAAAATTGACACTGAAGCCGCTCCATTTTGAGGTGAAACTATTTCCCATTTATCATCTAAAAATTCTCTATAAAATTCAATCTTTACCGCGTTTGCTTCAGATAATGCACTAACTGATGTTAAAATTCCGTCACTAATTTTCCAATAACTTACATCCTTTTTTCCATTTTTTAAATCATTAGTATATTTATTTCCAGACTCCAAAAAAGATATCGCCGTCTCTATAGCATTGTCTTTAGTTGGCATATCTTTTGCTTCCAGAATAGAAGCATCATCCAAGTACGGATATTTTAAGCTAAAATCACCCTCTAAAACATTCATTGTCAATGTTTTTTTGGTCACTTCATTTTTAAATTCATAAACACCATTACGTACTTCAGATGGTTCACTTTCAAAACCAAAATTTTTTGCCACCTCTTTTGCCTCTTCCAATGCTAAAATTTCTGTCTTAGATCTATAGATAATGTAAACTTTCGTCTGATCATTAAAACTTGGTGTCACATCATTAGTAAATTCAAAGGTAAAATTTTTGGCCGTAAACTCTTTCGCCGGGAAAACATTTTTTGGTAAAACTCCATATTTTACTGTCGGTGCCACATATGCTGGATGGGCAGATTTATATACCTTAATCGATGTTGTTCCAATCGACCACAATAAAACAAAAGCAATCAAAGCAGACCCGCCATATTTAATCAAATTTCTGCTGGCGTAAGCAGTGTAGGTCAAAGACATAAAATATTTTACACTAAATGATAGAATTAGCCATGATAGACAATAAAATTATAAGAACCCGCATTGCCCCTAGTCCAACTGGTGAGCTCCATATTGGAACTCTAAGAACTCTTCTTTATGATTATGCCTTAGCCAAAAAAAATCATGGTCAATTCATTTTTCGCCTAGAAGACACCGATCAAAAACGTTACATCCAAGGTTCCGAAAAAAGACTAATGGAGGTTATAAAAGATTATGGTTTATCTTGGGATGAAGGTCCCGACATTGGCGGTCCTTATAGCCCTTATGTTCAAACTGAACGTCTCGATATTTATCAAAAATATATAAAAGAACTTTTAGATAAAGGTTTTGCTTATTATTGTTTTTGTACTCAAGAAAGACTTGATAATTTGCGCGCCACTCAAAAAGTGGCTAAACAACTTCCTCGTTACGACCAACACTGTCTTCACTTGTCAAAAGAGGAAATTCAAAAAAATCTCGACAATAAAATTCCATATACAATCCGTATGGTTATTCCAAAAAACGAAACCATAATTTTTGAAGATCTAATTCGTGGCAAAATAAAATTCAATACTAATGAAGTCGATGATCAGGTTTTAATTAAATCAAACGGAATCCCCACCTATCATTTTGCGGCCGTTGTCGACGATCATTTAATGAAGATCACTCATGTTTTTAGAGGTGAAGAATGGTTAACATCCACTCCCAAACATCTTTTACTTTATCGATATTTTGGTTGGGAGTCACCACAATTTGCTCATCTTACAGTTTTACTTAACCCAGATGGTAAAGGTAAAATGAGTAAAAGATCTGGATCAACTCATGCCCGAGCCTTTTTAGACGAGGGTTACCTTCCCGAGGCCATGTTAAATTTTTTAATGCTTCTTGGTTGGAATCCTGGCACCGAAAAAGAACTTTTTACTCTCGATGAATTTGTCCAAGAATTTGACATCAGTCATCTCCACAAAAAATCTCCTATTTTTGATCGCAAAAAATTAGATTATTTTAACGGTTATTATCTTCGTCAAAAATCAAACGATGAATTATTTACTTTGTTTAAAAAATTTTTACCAGAAGCCTCTGATGAACAAATTAAAATTTTAGTTCCAGTTTTAAAAGAAAGAATTGTTAAATTATCCGACCTTCCAATTCAAACAAAATTTCTTTTTGAAGACGTCGAATACGACAAAGAACTTTTGCTTAAAAAGGGGACAACTCCAGAATTGGCCATCAATATGCTCACCAAATCTAAAGAAATTATTTCATCAAATTTTGAGGATTTATCAGTAAAGTTAATGGATTTGATTAAAACCAATAATTGGAATACTGGAGAATTTTTTATGGTTTTTCGAGTCGCAATTTGTGGAACAAATTTTACTCCCCCAGTTGTTGAATGTCTACCGGCCCTGGGCCAAGAAAAAACTTTGAAAAAGATAAATATCGCCATCTTAAAATTAACTGAATAGTTTGCTAAACTAATTTGTGTTAGTTTTATTACTATTATTTTTTAGTGTTTTTAGTCACCAAGTTTTAGCCGATGATCCAATAATTAAAATCACCAATTTTTCTTCAGACTCAGACCCGGAATGGGTCGAACTAAGTAATACCACTAGTGAAGATATTAATATTGATGGTTGGATTATTAGAGACGATAACACTAGTAAAACAGATGATTTGTTACTTACTGGTCTTATCTCTGCATCTTCAAAAATAATTTTTTCCCATGCAAAAGGTTGGCTTAATGATAGTAGTGATATTATTTATCTTTATAATTCAAGTAATATTTTAATCGACAAATTAAGTTATCCGACACCAACTCCCACTTCAACACCAACTCCAATATTAACATCAACACCTATTCCAACTCTCACACCAGAATTAACACCAACTCCTACTAAAACCCCAATTCCTACTAAAACTTTAATTCCGACCAAAACTTCAACACCTACCAAGACACCAACTCCAATTAAAACCATAACTCCAACAAAAACTCTCACTCCTACTTCAACTTTAGCTACTGAATCGGCAATTTTAGTTTCCACCGAAACTCCTGTCCCAACCCCAACTTCTGTTCCTGAAGTTCTTGGCACTGCTACTACCAATAAAAAAAATTGCCTCCCTTTGATTTTCATTTGTTTAGGCGGTTTATTTTTGTTAACTCCACTGATAATTGCTAAAATTAAAAATGGAGATCAAAAAAATAATTAAATTTATCCCATCCATACTTTGGATGTTGGTAATTTTTTATTTTTCATCAAGGCAGACCACTGGCATTGGTGGCACTAATGAAACCAATCGTTTTTTAATTTTAAAATCTTTCCATCTAATAGAGTATGCCTTTTTAGCTGGTTTACTTTCTTTAGCTATTTTTAAAAAAAAATGGGTAGTTTTATTTGCCTATTTGTATGCAATTTCAGACGAGATTCATCAATCTTTTGTTCCCGGTCGCACTGCTCGTCTTCGAGACACACTAATCGATTTAATTGGAATTTTTATTGGTATTTTTATTTTTCATAAAATTTTTTCAAAAAAAGAAACTGGTTTAAGTCCTTGACTCGCTTCAGTAAAAAAGTTTTAATGTATATCTGTTACACATTACCTTTTTATTTTCATGAAAAAAATTTTTTTAAGTTTGGCGATAATTATCGCAGTTAGTAGTTTTTCATTTTTATTGACAAAAGCCTATTTTACCGATAAAAAAACTAGCAGTGGCAACACTTTCACTGTTGGGACTCTTAATTTAGAGGTAGGTGATTCTCAGAATAATCAAGTTGAACCTTTTGTTATTTCTGATTTGGGTAATGGAGAAATTACTGGTCAAAAAGTTTGGAAGTTGAAAAATACTGGTAGCTTACCAGGTCAATTTATTATTAACCTTAGTAATATTATGAATAATGAAAATGGCTGTAACACCCCAGAAAGCGAAGTTGATCAAACTTGCGATAATCCAGGTACTGGAGAAGGAGAATTAGGCAATATTGTTAGTGCTAATTTTTATATTAATAACGTTTCTAAAATTAGTGCCCCATTAAATGAAAGCGGTGTTGAACTTCTTTCAAACTATTGGAACGATAAACTAAATACTCTCGTCCTAGAGCCCAATCAAGAAGTCGAGTTAAAAATTGAGTGGTTTGAATCCGGCTCGTACGGTAACGAAATCCAAAGTGACAGTCTTTCCTTTGATCTCAATTTCAATCTTCAGCAAGTAATTCAATAATATAATTTATGTCGAAGGTTGTTAATTTTTTTTTGATATTATTTTTACTTTTAATTACAACTTTTTTTTTATTTTCTCAATTAAACTTTCCCGGAAATTATAAAATACTTTTAGTTCAGTCAGGATCAATGTCTCCAACCATTAACACCGGCGACCTAGTTGTTATCAAACCTATCTTTAAATATAAAAAAGGAGATATTATTACTTTTTTATCAAAAGGAAAAATTAATATTACTCATCGTATTGTCGATATTCAAGGCAATCAAATAAACACTAAGGGCGATGCTAATCAGGTTAACGATCAGGATTTTATTGAAAAAAATCAAATTTTAGGGAAAGTTTTTTATAGTATTCCCAATTTTGGTTATTTAATTATTTTTATTAAAAGTATTCCTGGTCTAATCACTCTTATTATTATTCCTGCAACCATTATCATCTACCAAGAATTTATCCAGATCAAAAATAATTTAAAAAAAATATCAAAACGATAATGATATTAAAGTTTTTATTTCTTTTACTTATGTTTAGTCTAATTTTAATCGGACCCACTAATGCTGATTTTGTTTTTAAAAAAACCATAAAAAACAATCAGTTTTCTGCTACCACTCTTGATTTTTCTCAATTAAAAACCAGCGATAATTCAACTGTTGAAAGTTTGTTTAATATCAATGGTATCCTGGCAGGCGGCTATCAAGTCAATACTTTGAGAATAAAAAATCAAGGTGCAACCAATTTTAATTATTCATTAACTTTTGAAAAAGTTGATGGTGACGATAATTTTTGTAAAAATTTAGAAATTGATTTAATCAAAAACGGACAATCACAATATAATGGTTCTTTGGTCGATTTAAATTTAAAAAATAGTCTTAATGCCGACCAAAGTTTTTCCGATTGGTTGGTTTATATAAAATTAAAAGATAATTACATAAGTTCCAAATTAGAGTTTTGTGATTTTAATTTAAACATAACTGGTTTTAACGATCCAAATCAAAAATATGGATTTAAATATAAAAGATTAATCTCAAATCATATCTCTTCAATTTAATTTTCTGACTTTAATAAAATAACTCCACCCCTCCCTCATTTTAATATGTAACAGGTATGTAGTTTTTACTATAGGATTTGAAATCTTCTGTTTTCTATGTATAATATGGTTTAATATTATTAATATTATTCCTAAATATAGGATACAACTATGAAAGAGAATCAAAGTAGTTTCTTTAGTAAGGAGGGTTTAATAAAATTTACAGCTAAGACTGTAGTGGCAACTTCAATCGCTTATGGAGTTGGAATGACTGATAATGTTGGTGAGATAAGTGCCGATACTGGAGTTGATGTAAAACCAATAGTTGAAAAAACTAATTATGATTCTACACAAAACTTTAATAATACTTTAGCTGCTTTGGGTGTACGTATTGAAAATAGTAATTATTCATCGGAATTTCCGACACGTATTGCTGGAAAAGATCGATATGATACAGCCGTAGAAATTGCTAAACAAGGTTGGGGTAATACAGGATCTAAAAATGTTGTTTTATCTTATGGTGGTTCTAATGAAGAATGTTTAGCTGAGGCCATTGCATCTGGTCCTTTGGCTAATGCATTAAAAGCACCTATTCTGTTAACCGATGGAACAACTTTAAGCTCTGCAACTATTAAAGAAATTAAAGACTTAGGTGCAACTACAATATACATTACTAGTAGAAAATCAATAATTAAACAATCTGTATTAGATCAATTAAATGGTTTTACTATTAAATCTGTTTATGGAAATGATTCACCTTCAACTTCAGTTGAAATAGCAAAAACCATAGCCACAATAAGTGGAAAAAAGTTTGATACCTTTGCTTTGGCTAATGGTAAAGTTGGTACTCCAGATGTATTATCCATATCTCCAATTGCCAGTGCTAAAGGATTTCCTATTTTATTAACAGATAATACTAAAGAATTACCTAAAGTTGTCAAAGATTATTTAGCAACACTTTCTACTACTAAAGCTTATGTTGTAGGTGGAACTGCGGTGGTTGATGATAATCAAAAATCAGAATTAGTTAATCCTATTCGTTTAGCTGGAATGGATAGGTATGATACAAACACAGCAATAATTAAAGATTTTTGTACAGATGGGTCTATTAATTTAGATCATGTGTTTGTAGCAAATGGTGTGTCATTAGTTGATGCCATCTCTGGCGTTACAATGGCTGCTAATTTTAACGCAGCCATTGTGTTAACAGATGGATTCATTGCCGAGGCTGCAGATATAGTTAATCCTTTGATTAGTGAAAATGGAAAAGTGACAGCTTTAGGTGGAACTGCGGTGGTGCCATCAAGAATATTAAAAACTATTGGGCATAATGTAGAACCTGAGCCAATAGCAGTTGATGCAATTGACATAGAAGCTACTAAAAAAGCTTTTAAATTTATGGCTGGAGGTGAATATGCTGATATCTATAATTCCAGTCTATTAATTTTTACAGATCCAATATCTAAATGTACAGTAGTCTTTGAAGATAAATATTATGAAGATCTTGACGGACAATTATCTTATTTAAAAGATGGAAGTTTAACGGGTGAACAATTAAATCAAAAGTATGTTGAAAACAGTGGTATTAGTAAGATATCTGGTTTAACTCCAGATAATGTTGTCTTTAGAAACAATGATGGAGCGTATGTGTTTGGTGAGGATAATTTGAAGAGTGGAAATAGAAGTATTAATAAATTTGATAAAAATGGAAACAAAACAATTGTAACGGATAATCTTTCTGGTACTTGTAATCTTGCCGTTCCTGGTTGGGATAAAAATATTGGTGTTTGTCTTTCCGATGGAACCAGAATTACTCATAAATTAAATGGAAATTCTTTTGAAGAGTTAGTTAATCCAATTATGATTGGAACTCAAGAACAAAGAATGAAACATATTGTTAAATCTTTGTATGATGGAAACTATAGATCAGTTAATAATCTTTTTAATCTAGATGTTAATGAAGTTAATAAATATTTAGATACTGGTAGTGATGAAGGTTTAAAAAGTTTTCAAGTTGTAAAAAGCCAACAAGAATCTTTTATTATGGTGACCGGTGGACAATGGGGTTTAAATGAACTTTTTGCAAAAACTGTCAGAGCTGCAGTAAAAAGATCTGATGAGATCGATCCAAATATTATGAAGGAAGTTGTTGAAAAAAATGGTTTACAAACGGTGACTTATGATGCACAAACGGAACAATTTTTTAAAACGTTTTCTGGTTGGTCAGCAACATTTACTAGTGATAGTCTTGGTAGGACTATTTATTTAAATCAAGACAGGTATACTAAATATCTTGGTGAATACAGCATGGATAATTTAATTGAGATAATATGTCCGGATATAATGGAATGCTTATGGGTGGAAAGCAGAGGTTTATATGGTTTAGATAATATTAAGTTTGAAAATTTATTCAATGGAGTTGAATTAGATAAAAATACTTGGTTATTGAATAAAACAGAACAATACAAAGATAAACTAACTAAACCTGAATATATTCATATTCATGGAGATGCGATGAATAATATAGATGTCTATAAAAATAGGTAATTGTGTGGTCTTTACTTTATTTACTTATTTATATATATTTATCGTAGATGTCGAATGATTTGAATGAAAATAAATATCCAAAATTGGCTTTGCCAATAGGAAGAATTAAGGTGCCTAAGTTTTTATATATTATATTAATTGTTTTAGGAATTTTGGTTTTAACAGTTGGTGGATTGAGGGTATTTTTGATAATATCCGATGTCACTAAATCATCAACAGCTAATCAGGCCTTAGTAAATGATTTTTCTTCAACATATTCAAATATTAAAGATACTGAACTACCAATTGGAACTAATATTCTACTAAATCCTATGTTAAAGAATTGGTCGGTTAGGGTGATTGGTGTAGTTATAAGTAAAAATAATGATTCTTTTATTTTAGAAAATAAAAAAGATGGATATAAAAATATCAATATTGAGATTAAAAAATGTCCTGATAGGGAAGATATAATTTTTAAAATAGTTAGAAATATAAATGGAACAAAACAATCCAACGATACTAACCTAGATCAATTAAGTGTGGGATCAACGATGAATGGTGTTGGTAGTATTATTAACTCGCAAAATGGAGATTGGATTGTGTGTGGCACTTATTTTATTATTAACGAATGATAAACATGAAGAAAAAAATAATTTTAAGCTCACTATTTATCATAGTAATATCATTATTAACAATAATTGTTGTAATATTAATTCAAGGTAAAAAAGATATAAAACCTATTGTGAATTTGACAGACAAACAATTACCGGCAAAAAATTTACCAGCTGAACTTATTAAAAATTCAGTAATTGATAATTTGTTTGCTAATACTGAAGGATATGTATTAGAAAAATATGATGAATACTTTGTATTGAGCGATAATAATAGTAATACAATTAATTTGTATGTCGAAGAAGAGATGAATGTGACTAATTTTTATAGGGATAATTCTTCTGAAAGCAATCATATATTATATAGTGATATTAAGGTTGGCGATCATTTATCGGGTGGAGTAAGTATTGTGCCAAATACTTCTGGGGCGAGAGAATTTATTAATCGAAAAGTAGGAGATATTATTGCTCATACGATGATAGTTTTACCGTAAATATGAAAAAAATTATTTTATTTTTATTATTTATTTTTGTTTTTCTAACAGCAAAGGATTCTTGGGCATGTTGGACAGATTCTGCAGATGCTTATTGTTGTGGTGATAATTATTGTAGCGGTTGTAATGATCAAAATGATTGTGATAGATATAGTTGGACTGTTTGGCAATATTCTTATGTGGATGTTCATGAGTATAATAGTTCAACTTGTTGCCCAGCTTATACTTGTGCAACTAATGGAAATTATTGTACTGGTAGTGATAATAACGATCCTCGTGCGGCTCCTGCTTCTGGAACATGTCCTTCTGGTCAAAAATGTATTAAGTGTGCACCAAATGTTACTTGTACTACTTTGAATGCAGGTCAGCAGGTGACGGCTGGAGGTACAATAAATAGCGATGGTTCTGGTTGTAATCCATTAAAAACTTGTCCTTATCCACAGTGTACCTGTCTTATTACTGAAACAAACAAATATTGTAGTACTAGTGGTTATACATCTACAACAGGCAGCACTGGTTGTACTTCAAGGTGGTGCCAAGGAACTAAAGCAGATGTTAATGGTATTGCTGGTGTTTGTGGCACTTCTAATAATGGTAGCTTTTGTAATGCTCCGTCAAGTAATTTGTGTAACAATACAGCTTCATCAGTTTCTACGAGCGGATCTACTTTTTCTTGGACTTGTTATGGAACTGCTGCTGTTTGTTCCGGAACTGCTGGTAGTAATAGAAGTTGTTCAGCAACAAAAATAACCGCGGCTTATGCTTCTTGTACTGGTGGTAGCTGTAGTGGTAGTTGTGGTCAGACTAATGGAAGTTCTTGTACTGGTGGAAATTCTTGTGGAAGTACTAGTTGCTATCCTACTTGTAATGCTTCTTGTGGTACCAGTGATACTGGTACTCCAGATAAAGTAACATTGATTTCTCCGGTTGGAACATTGATTTCTCCGACACCTTATATTAGTGGTGCAACTATAAATTTGAGTTGGAATCAAGCGAATAGTTTAACAGATAGTTACCAAATTCAAATTTTAAATAGCGCAGAGGTTGTTCCTAGTGGTACTCCAACATCAACATCAGGAAGATCTAGCACTACTAGTTCAGTTTCTGGTTTAATAAATGGAATATATCATTGGAGAGTTAGAGCGGTTAACTCAACTTGTGCCTCTGTTGGAGTATCAACAACTTATTATGGAGATTGGTCTGAATACGGATATTTTGTTTTGAATTCTCTTCCAGAATATGAAACCTTAATTGTTGAGAACAGTGTTGGCACTCCAGTATCTACCACAGATAATCTATCAGGTCGTTTAGGTAATCATATTTGTCAATCCGATTTTACCAGTGATAAAAAAGTAGTTTTTGTAGTAAGTGGGAGTGATCCAGATGGTGTTGCTGATATAACCTCTATTGAATTAAAACTAGGAAATAATTCTTATGGTCCAGTTGTGCCGACCAATGGAGTGGCTACTTTTATTTTTCAATATGGGTCTCCTTCTGATGCTAATTATCAAATTAGTGCTAGAATTAATGATAAAAATAGTGGAACCAGTGGTTGGATAGACACTAATCATAGTTTCAAATTTTGGGATTGTAAAGTCTCTGTAAATGGCACTTTTTATGATGGTACTGATGGTATTAGTTGTCCTACTACTGGTTTTGCTACTATTGCTCCAGAGGACGTTCTTAATCTTACTGATTTTATTTTTACTAACAACAATATTAGTACCAGTATGACTATTAATTCTCCAGCTAATACTTATTCCAGTGGATCTAATAAATTAATTTGGGGTTTAACTTATGGTTTTTCATTTAATACGGATTGTAGTATTTCAAGTACTACTTTAAGATTTAAAGATTCATTAGCGTCCAACTGGCAATGCTACAACGCCCTTTATACTAATGAAGCTAATGCGTATGATAACAACCCTTCTATCATCGCCGACTTCTCTGGAACCTTAATCCAAGATCCTTGGTGGCAAGCCCAAAATGGTGGTGTAATTAGTAATGTAGGCGTTACTGGAGAAGTTCCAGTAACTTGTACTGCCAATA